>JANXQX010000148.1 GCA_025353305.1 Holophagaceae bacterium | reverse complement strand
AATGGAGAACTCGTGCGCCTGACGCCGCTGGAGTACCGCCTGCTCACCGCGTTGATCCGCCGGGCTGGACGCGTGGCGACCCACACCCAATTGCTCACTGAGGTCTGGGGGCCGGGGCAGGCGGAGCAGATCCATTACCTGAGGATCTACATGGGACAACTCCGGCACAAGCTGGAGGCCGATCCATCGCGGCCCCAGTATTTCCTGACCGAGCCAGGCGTCGGGTACCGCATCAACGTGGACTGATGCTTCCAAACCGCGATTCAGGCGAGGTTCCAGGTTTGCTATTTCGTTTTACGGAATGGGTGCTCGAAACTGAGATAGAAGAACACGGCGCGCTCGCCTCTGCTTGGGCCTGCGCCGATGGAAAAAGCGATGCCCGGCACGATCTGCAGCCCGCTCCGGAAGTTGTAGGCCCAGCGGATGCCTGGGCTCACGTAGAAACTGTTGGATGGGGCCTGGACGCCAGGCCCAGCTACGGCCTGCCCCTTCGTGTAGGCCAGTTCCAGCATGACGTTGAAATTTGGCTGCGCCAGCCAGATCAAGCTCTGACCGAGGTTGTAGACGTTGAGGCTGGCGCGGTCGCCGCCCATGTTCCTGGCCTGATGCGTGTGGGTCAGGCCCAGGTTGGAGTGAGCGACCCATTGGGGCGCGAGCACCACGCTGAGAGGCAGGTTCACTTGATAGCCCACCGCGCCGACGCCTCGCCCTTGGTCGTCGCGTCCGGTGGGAAACAGGAGGGAGAACCGCGGCGCGATGGCCACCCTGGCCTCGCCGTCCCCCAGCAGCTGGTAACGGTAGTTTAGAGCCACATCCCCGGCGCCGCGCCTGCCGTCCGGGGCCGCTGCGATGCGCTGGAAGGGCAAGGTGAAGCTGAGCTGGTGGGCCAATCCGCCCACCGGCCATTCCTGCGTGAAGGTGTAGATCCAATCCTGGCTCTGGCGCATGCGTTGGAAGGTGCTGATGTGCTGGACGACGCCAGGCTCCTGGTTGTAGGCCTCCTCCACCAGGAATGAATTGTCCTGGATGCAAGGGGATTTCTCCGGGCCGGAAGGTGCCCCGGATTCCTGGGCAGCCAGGGTGGCTCCCAGAAGGATGGTGGGGAAGAGGAGGCAGGAGCGAGTGCGCATGAAACACATATATTGAGACTCATTCTTATCATCGAAATTAAAGACCCACAGGAAGAAGTGATAAAGGTCACCGCTGCTCCGGGTGTGCAGAGTGGGCCTTTGCGAGGGTTTGGGATAACCTTGGGGGCTCGTCCCTCGTAACTCGATGCACAACCAGGAGACCCCTATGAAACCTGCCTTCCGAAGTCTTTCCCTTTCCGTGCTCGCCCTCGCGCTCGCGGGTTCGAGCCTCCGCGCCGATGAAGGCATGTGGACCTTCGACAACGTGCCGTCGAAAAAAATGCAGGCCAAGTACGGCTTCGCGCCGGACCAGAAATGGCTGGACCATGTCCGCCTTTCAGTGGTGCGTTTTCCCGGCGGCACGGGTTCATTTGTCAGCAAGGATGGCCTGGTGCTCACCAACCACCACGTCGGCCGCGGCTCCATCCAGCAGGTCTCAGACAAGGACCATGACTACGTGAAGAACGGGTTTTATGCGCCCACGCGCGAGCAGGAAATCAAGGTTCCAGGCCTGGTCCTCTACACCTTGATGGACATGTTGAACGTCACGGAGCGAGTGAGCGGGGCCGTGAAGAAGGGCGCCACCGACAAGGAAGCCCTCAAGGCCCGCCAGGTGGAGCTCGGACGCATCGTGGACGAGATGCAGAAGAAGACCGGCTTGCACTGCGAGCAGGTGGACCTGTACCAGGGCGGCGAATACTGGATCTACAGCTACAAGAAGCACGAAGATGTGCGCCTGGTATTTGCACCCGAGGAGCAGATCGCCTTCTTCGGCGGCGATCCCGACAACTTCACGTTCCCCCGCCATGACATCGATTTCTCGATTTTCCGCGTTTATGAAAACGGAAAACCATACTTGCCTGCCGAGCATCTCAAATGGACCAACGGGGGGCTCAAGGCTGGCGATCTGACCTTCGTGGTGGGCCACCCTGGATCCACCGCCCGCCAGCAGACCTTTGCTCAGATGGCCGCCACACGGGATGCGGTCTATCCGCTTCGCCTGAAGAACTTCGAGCGCCGCATCCATCTGTTGGAGGGCTATGCAGCCCAGAGCCCGGAGCACGCCCGGCAGGTGAACACGCAGATCTTTGGACTGCAAAACAGTTTCAAGGCCATCACGGGTTATTCAAAGGGACTCAATGACCAAGATGCCCTGGCGAAGATCCAGAAGGCCGAAAAGGACTTGCGCGCCAAGGTGGCCAATGATCCGAAGCTGGACTACGCCAAGGATTCCTGGACCAAGATCGAAGCCGCCGAGAATCTCCTGAAGGCGCACTACAAGGAAACCATTTACGTGAACACCCGCAACTCCACGTTGCTCGGGTCCGCGCTCACGCTGGTGCGAATGGCCGACGAGACGCTCAAGCCTGATGAAAAACGGCTCCCGGAATTCAAGGACGCCCGCCTTGCGTCCATGAAAGCGCAGATGGGAGTCAAGCGGCCCTTCTACAAGGAACTGGAGATCACAGAATTCACTGATGCGCTGAAAGATTCGTTGGAGAAGCTCGGTCCTGAACACCGTTTCGTGAAAGCCATGCTGGGCGGCAAGAGCCCCGAAGAAGTGGCCAAGGCCGCGGTGGAGGGATCTGCCTTGAGCGATCCCGCCGCGCGCAAGGCTCTGATTGAAGGTGGCAAAAAAGCCGTGGAGGAATCCAAGGACCCCATGATCCTATTGGCGAAAAAGCTCGATCCCATCGGCCGGGAAATGCGGACGGAGCAGGAAGAAAAGATCAACGCGGTGATCGAAGAGCAGGGCGGACGCATCGCCCGGGCAAGATTCGCGGTCATGGGCAAGGACACCTATCCAGACGCGACCTTCACCTTGCGCGTGACCTACGGCGACGTGCGCACCTATAGAGCGAACGGCACCTTGGTGCAGCCTTTCACCACCCTGGCCGGTCTTTACGACCGTGCCTGGAGCTGGGGTCCGACCGCTGAAAGCGGAGCCTGGGCGCTGCCGCCAAAATGGGTGGAGCACCAGAAGGATGTGGACATGTCCACCCCCCTGGACTTCATCCATGCCATCGATATCATCGGCGGCAATTCCGGTTCGTCCGTGGTGGATAAAAAAGGGGAACTGGTGGGGCTCATTTTTGACGGCAACATCGAGAGCCTGTCAGGCCACTTTTATTACGATGATACGGCGAACCGCGCCATCAGCGTGGATGCGAGAGCCATCCAGGAATGCCTGAAGAAGGTCTACGGCGCGGGCGCGCTGGCAGACGAACTGGCAGGGAAATAGATCAAATCAGACAGTGAAAAAGGGCCGCGAAAGCGGCCCTTTTTCACTGTCTCAGGCAGGTTGCCATTTCAGTGAGAAAGAGTCAGGGAAACGACGCCGCTCGCATCTGGTGTGAAATGGCTGCCGGCGGAGACAGTCACCTGGGTGTTGCCGCTCACGGTCGTGGCCGCGATGTCCACGGTGGCGGAAAGGTTGCAGAGGATGTGGGTGAGCGTGAGCGTGCCGGGAACGGTGTAGCTGAAGGGAAGGGTGGCGGGAACGCCCTTGGCTGCATCGCTGAAGAGGATCACCGTCATTCCAAGAAGCGCGCCCTGGACGGAGCCCGGCGTAGAGACCAGTTGCGCGGCGGTCGGCGGGGCTGCGATCGAAGCGACCTCCACGACATTCAGATAGCGGCTCACGGCGCCGCTGGCGGCTTCCTCTACGCGGAAGGACGTGGTGCCCGCTTCCAGATCCGCATCGGATACGACGGACGAAGCGCCGCCGAGGAGTTTCACCAGGCTGATGCCGTTTCCCTGGTAGTTGGCGGAGTAGCGGCTCCCGCTCAGGACTGGGCTGACCGGAAAATGCATGCACCAGGCGTACCCCTGGCCATCGGCCTTGGCGTTCACGCGGTCGAACACCACGAGCTGGTTCGGACGGAGGTAGACGAATTCACGCGTGTGTTCGTTCAACAGATCCCGGATGTCCTCGGAACTGAAGACTTCGCGGTAGAGCCTCGTCACATCCACCTGGGCATAGCCGAATGCGCCTTTGTCTCCGAAGTGGGTCATCCCGGGAATCTGCGTTGTTTCGTCCGTGAGCCAGACCGCGTGGGGAACGCGGAGCAGATTGTGCGCTTCGGCCACCATGATCTCGCCGCTGTGGCTGAAGGTCGAACTGTCGGGAGCCTGCCAGTCGCCCTTCCACAGCGTGAAGGAGCCGGTATCCATGTGCTGGTGGCTTTCGAAGATGCGCGGCGACCCCGAAATGCTCAGGCTGGTGGCGCCCGCATCCCAGCCCGAACGCAGGTTCACCCAGTTCGTCGTGGGAGTGTGATAGCTGGTTGGCAGGGTCGCCTGATCCTTTTCCGGGATGTCCAACCCGAAGAGCACCTCCAGGTAAAGTCCCGTTCGGAAATTGAAGGAATGGTCACCATCCATATAGGTGGGCATGAGGTGATTGAGGAAAAACTGGCCCAATTGCCGGCCTTCGGAATCGTTCAGCCAGAACACCGTAGGCTGGATGTAGGCCCGCTCGTAGGGGCAGAGTCCCATGGAAGAATCCCTCGCTAGATCACCGCCCGGGTACATGAAATGCCCCCCGGGCTGCGTGGCGTACAGGGCGAACCGGGCCTGGTTTGCGAAAAAGGGAAGCGAATTGAAATAGTTCGTGCCGCCCGCGCCCGCCACCACGGAAAGCGCCAGGGCGAGATGCATTTTGGAGCCTTCGGCGTAGTTCACGCCTTCGTCCCAATCGCCGCCCGGAACGCCATTCGTCAGATAATCCAGCACGCCGCCGGGCTTCTCCAGACGGTTCTTCAATAGCGCGATCCACTGGTCGCCGCGTGCGTCGCCTGCAGCTTTTAGCGCGTATCCGGCATAGGCGGTGCCCATCAGGAAGTTGTGGTGGTAGTTGTTGCGGGGATTGTCGAGGCCCCAGCCGCTGCCTTGGTTGTGGTTCCATAGTTCGTCGGCGGAAGCATCCAGGAAGTCGGCCAAGGATTTGAGCTGGGCGGCGGAAAGCGCGGGAGCGCAATAGTTGTGGACGATAGCCACGCCCTGCAACATCTCTCCGAAGTCGTAGTAGCTGTCCCGGCGCAAGTCCATGCCCATGCGTTGCTGGGCCCACCAGAAGGCACGCGCGGCATAGCGCGAGTCTCCAGTCACGAGATAGACCAATGCGAAGTTTTCCGGCCCGGTATCCCAGCTGTCGGTCAAGGTGAGATTGTCGTCCACGTTCTGCTTGAGCATGATCCAGGCGGGCCTGTTGGCCGCAGCATCCGCCCTGATGGCCGCCAGCCGCGCGGCCGTGAGGAACAGGTAATTGGAGGGCGCGGAATTAGGTGCCGTGACAGTGGCGGCGGCCTGGGCGCTCTTGGTGGTGTCGGCTACGCTCGCAACCTTCACGTGGTACGTTCCCGCCGTGCCCGGAGCTGTATATAGCCCGCTCGTTGAAACGGTGCCGCCACCCGCTTCCACCACGCTCCACGTCACCGCGGTGTTGCCCGTTCCCGTCACGGTCGCAGTGAAGGGTTGCGTCATGCCCGCCGCCAGGTTTGCCGTGGCCGGACTGATGGATACCGTGATCGTCGGCGTAGGAGTCACGGTCACCGCGGCCTGGGCGCTCTTGGTGGAATCCGCGACGCTCGTGGCTTTCACATGGTAGGTGCCCGTCGCGCCGGGCGCCGTGTAGATGCCGCCAGCGGTGATGGTGCCGCCGCCGGCCTCCACCACGCTCCACGTCACTGCGTTGTTGGCCGTTCCGGTCTCGGTCGCCGCGAAAGGTTGCGCCTGGCCTGGATGCAACGATGCTGAGTTTGGGCTCACGGATACCGTGATCGGCGGCGCGGGATTCACCGTCACCAGCGCCTGGGATGTGACTGTTCCGCCGGGTCCGGCTGCCGTTAGCGTGTAGGTTGCCGTTGCCTCAGGGCTGACGCTCCGGCTGGTCCCCGTCACCGTGCCCACACCTTGGTCGATGCTCAGGCTCGCCGTGTTGGCGACGCTCCAACTCAACAAGCAGCTCTGGCCCGCCGTGATCGTGGAGGGAGCCGCCGTGAAGCTCGCGATGCTGGGCTGAGGGGGCATGGCCGTCACGGTCACGGTGGCCTGGTCGCTCTTGGTGGCGTCGGCTACGCTCGTGGCCTTCACATGGTACGTTCCCGCCGCCCCCGGCGCGGTGTAGAGTCCGCCTGAGCCCACCATTCCGCCGCCGGCTTCGACCACGCTCCACAACACTGAGGGATCGCCCGTCCCAGTTACGGTCGCCGTGAAGGGCTGCGTCTGGGCTGTCTGCAAATTGGCTGAGCTAGGGTTCACTGACACGGTGATGACCGGCGCGGGGATCACCATCACCTGTGCAAGGGAGGTTGCGATCCCGCCCGCGCCCGTTGCCGTCAGCGTGTAGGTCGTGGTCGCGCCAGGACTCACGCTCCGGCTTGTCCCGGCCACCGCGCCCACGCCTTGGTCGATGCTCAGGCTGGTCGCGTTGGCGACGCTCCAGGCCAGCATGCTGCTTTGGCCAGCCAGGATGGTGGATGGATTCGCAGTGAAGCTGGCGATGCCGGGCTGCGCCGGGGGGGCCGTCACCGTCACGGTGGCCTGGGCGCTCCTGGTGCTGTCCGCCACGCTTGTCGCAATCACATGGTACGACCCAGCCGTGCCTGGCGCGGCGTACGTCCCCGCCGCCGAGACAGAACCGCCATTCCCTTCCACCACGCTCCAGGCCACATTCGTATTGCTGCTGCCCGTCACCGTGGCCGTGAAGGTTTGGGCCTGGCCGATTTGCAAGGTCGCCGAGGCCGGGCTCACCGCCACTATAACCAGCCCTTGGTTTGTGCCTCCAGTTTCTACCGGAGGTGTGCTTCCCACACACCCCAGCAAGCCGAGGACAAGGCCGATGAAGAATAGTTGGGAACGAAGCATGGGCATCATGAGCATAGAGCCGGCCCAAGGGTGCCGGACCCGGAGTGGCCGCCAGGATGCTGGACGGTGGACCAGTCTGGACGAATGGACGCATCGCCCCTGCGAGCAGAAGCGGGTTGCAGGGTCTTCCTTTCATCAGTGCGAAGGTTCCACCGGTTCCTGCCTGGGGCGCTACCTGTTATGGGCGTCTGCTCTTGCCCATCCCGCCCAGGAGCATTTCCCCTCCTTCGCCCAGCTCCGAAGCATCCAGGCGCTCGGCATGGGCAAGGCAGAGGGTGGCGTTATAGGAGAGAGGATCCTTGCCCTTTCCCAGCGATGTCTCAAAGCGGTTCACTTTCTGTTCCACTTCCCGCCGGAGGGGAGCCTCCAGCCCGGGCGCTTTCGAGACGCGCTTCAGGGTCTCCAGCAACTCCAGGGCCGCGGGAGATCCAGCCTTCTCCACTGCTTCCTTCCGAGCCTTCCGCACCGCGATGCTGATCCATGCGAACTCCCGGGCCGTCATATTGTGTTCCCTCAGCTGGCGCGTCGCGGTGTCCATGAGGCGGGACATGAAGGTAATGGCCTCGGCGGCATCCTTGAAATCACCCTTCTTGCCCATGTGGGCCTGCATCCACGCGGTGTAGGGACCTTCCACCGGCTTCACGGCCTCACACACCTCGATGTAGGCCGTAAGGCGGGCTTCGGGAATGCGGCCGTCCGCGGGCTCCTGGTAGGCATGCTGCTTATCCAGCTGTTCCATCGCTTTGGCGCTGCGGGTGATGTCCACCATCCCGCCAGAGAAGCCCTGGACGTCTTTCCAATGCCTGGATTGGACCAGCATCACTCCGGCGACCACCAGCAGGAGAAGCAGGGTGGCCCCGGTGCCGATCAGAACTTTCACCCATGCCTTCATCTCAGACCTTTCACGCGATTCAATCCAGCTACTTGACCCTCATGATCTCGCAACCAGTGAATACGATCTTGTTGGGTGACGTCAGATACATGCGCAGGTCCATGCCGCCATTCTTGGATTTGATGAGCGGAATCACAGCCATGCCCGATTGGAGGGCGATCGGACTTTCGGCAGGGAAATCGTTGCCGACGCACATTCTGTAAGTCAGCTTCATGGAGGCGGTCCCGCCCGGATCCACAGGTTGGATATGGACTGTGAAGAGGTAGATGCCAATGGGAGCGGACTGCAGGGAAGAAAACAGAATGCCGGATTGAAGGCCAGGCATGGTTACCACTTTGCCCTCGAACGCGGAAACGCTGTAAGCGGCCCAGGAGAACCCGTTG
This sequence comes from Holophagaceae bacterium, assembly GCA_025353305.1. Next base: position 6,090 of record JANXQX010000148.1, on the reverse strand, counting down.
GGTGACTTCAGGCCAGGGGTGATCAGGATCGTGTTGCCAACCGTCGACAAATCGGTGGAATAGAGGGGTTGGGGCGCCAGAGACGCTGCGGGGACGCCCGCCAGGCTCGCCAAGTGCGGGCGCAACGCGAGGTACTGGGCGCCAGTTAGGCGGACTGGAGGTGCCGTCGCGGGCGCGGGTGGCTGGGGAGGCCTGGGTTGGGCTCCCGTCTGAGGGGTCAATGGCGCCAACGTGATTTGGGAAAGATCGAACTTTCCCGCCTGGGCCGCGACCGGGGAGGAACCGAGGACGGACAATAGGAGCGTCGCGTGGAGAACGAGGCTGCGGGGCAGGACGGTGATGCGTGTATCTAGCAAGGGATACCTCCAGGGTCGATTCCAGTTTCATCGCCCATGATCTGTCGTCAAGGTCCGGTATTCGGATTTGCCATGGACCAGTTGGTTTGGACGGATTGTTGTGGATCAGTGAAATATAGGGGCAGATCGCAGGATGGCGAGGGAATGTGCCTTTGGTCCGAGAACAACTGCTTTCTAAGCTCGGAGCAACCATTCTCAAATTCCTCGTAAACCGCCCGTCTCCCGTTATCCGCTGTACCATGTGCCCACATCCAAGGTGACCCATGACCCTGCGCACGTATTTCTTCACGCTGCCTGTTTCTGTTCTGGCCTTGCTCTCGCTCGAGCCTGGAGCGCCCGTCGCCCAAATCAAGGCGATCGCGATCAAGCCCACCGTGGCAATGGAGCCCATCGTCATCTTCAAGGTCGCCGCCAAGCCGGTGAAGTCGGCGCACCCGACGCCAATCCCCTATGTGCCCGGTGCCTCGTCGAAATTCCGCATGCAGCTCAACGTGGCCGCCGGCGTGCCGGGGCCCATCACGTTCTACGCGAAGGGCCTGCCGCCGGGCGTGACCGCCAGCTTCGAGCCCGCGACCGCGAAGGTGCCCGCGGGGGGCGGCGAGGTCTCGACGCTGGTCACGCTCAAGGGCGGGGCCTCCACCGCCATGCCCACCACCGCCACCTTCCATGCCGGCATCAGCCTAGAACTCGCCTCGTTGATCAGCATCATTCTCCAGCCTGTGAGGATCATCGTGTCTGCCACCCACGCGTCGCCAGCGCAGACCCTGACACCGCGACTCCTTCGGCCGGGGACCACGGTGACCATCACCGGCAGCGGCTTCCATGCCGGCGCACAAGTGAAGTTCGGAAATGCCGACGCCGTGGTCAACGCCGGGCCCATCGATCCCCAGGGAACATCACTGTCCGCGCTGGTGCCGGCGCTGGCCACCACCGGGCAGCCGGCGGTCCTGCAGGACGGCGCCACCTACCCAGCGCCGGAAACGCTGGTGGTCGACAACTGGCGCAACGTGAACGGATACTCCTTCTGCAACACCGGCCAGTTCCAAAGCATGGTCGGTGGCTGGACCTTCAACGATCTGACCGAGGTATTCGGTTTCGACCAGACCCATAACAACATCCTGGGCTGGCGTCCGGAGGACCCACTCGCCTGGGTTTTCCTTGGGATCGCCAACTCCGCCTTGAACAGCGGGCAGTGCTTCGGCTTCACCGTCTCGAGTTTAAGGTTGCAGACCGGACAACGGCGCCTATCCGACTTTCCGTCCTGGAATGGCACCGACCCGAACGTGCCCGGCGCCACAAGGGATGTCTGGCATCTAAGGGGTCCGCAGATGTCGAACGGGACGAACGCCTCGACCCTGCTCTCGCACTTCGTCCACATGACGCACATCCAGCAATTCAGCGCCGAGTTTCTTGGCTCCTGGATCGCGCACTGGAACATTTCCGGGAACAAGGATGTGTTCCACGCCCAAGTGCGCGCCGCGCTCAGCGAGGGGCACGCGGGCATCGTCACGGTCAATGGCGGAGGTTGCAACCATGTCGTGCAGGTCTACAACCTGGAGGACCACCCCGATGGAAGCTTCGATGTCTGGATCTACGATCCCAACGTCCCCTTCCTGCCGGGGGAGGCCGACGGCAGCCGCACCCGCGCCAGCCGCATCAGCGTCAGCGCGTCGGGCAATTACGTTTTCAATGACGGGGCCGGAGAGAATTGCTCCGGCGGACTCTCGGCTTTGCGTGCGCTGCCGTTGAGCGCGGCGCCGCCCAATCCGCACCTCCCCACCATCCAGGGCGCGATCAGCGCCATCGGCCACCTGTTCGGCGATGCCGCGCAGGTCACCCAGGTCACCGACGCCGCGGGAAAGAAGCTGCTCGCCCGGGATGGAACCGCCAACACCGATCAGGGGAGCCGCATACCGGGATCCGCCGTCTTCGTGCCGTTGGGCGGGCTGCGTGGCAAGCAGGGGGCGCCGCTCTACCTGCTCGCGGGGAAGGGCCCCCACCAGTACACGATCACCGGCAAGTCGGGCGGCACCTATTCCCTGCAGACCGTAGGCAACGGCTTCGCTGTCAACTTGGAGAACACAGCGGTCAGCGGCGCCTTGCGCGACGAAGTCACCATCGACCACGGCGCCGGCAGCGTGCAGTTCAAGACGATGGCGCCGAGCAAACAGGTCACGCTCCACCTCCACGCCCGCGCTGCCGACGGCCAGATGCGCACCGCGGTGCTGGCCACCACCGGATACGCCAACGCGCCCGTCCACCTCGCCTTTGATGCCCAGCGCGAGAGCGTGGTCTACCGGCACGAGGGGCAGCCGGTCACCTTCACGCTGAAGATGTCCGCTCCCGGCCAGGGCAGCAAAATGGAGACGCTCCAGACCGCGCCAGCCACCATCGAGAAAGGCGACCAGATCACGTTCAAGCCGAACTGGCGGTTGCTCGGCGCGGGCGGCACGATGCAGGTGCAGAAGCTGGGCGGTGCGATACAGCAGAAGCAAATCAAGTAGGATCTGATGCCACGGTGGCGACCTAAAACATCTCCGTGGATCATGATCCCTGGAACACCTTGCAAGGCCACGGCCGCCAACTTGAAGCGGTTTCGAGACCGGGTTGAAACCTACGGGGGACGACCCGGTATTCCTTTCCTGCCTGTGCCGGAATTCCCGAAACGCAAAGGCGAATCACTCATGGGAAAGCAAGGAAACAGCGCTTGAATGGTCGCAGTTGCGCACCTCAAGCGTTGCGCTGCCGCTGGTAGTGGCGACGGGCCTTCGCGCGGTTGCCGCAGCTGGCCATGGAACACCAGCGGCGCTGGCCGGTGCGGCTGCGGTCCAGGAACAACCAGGTGCAATCGGCGGCTTCACATTCGTGGACCAATCCGACATCAGGAGACGTGAGTAGTTGCGCCGCCGATCGGATGATGGGCCAGACCAGGGAATCCAGGCGCGGTGGACTGCCGTTCGAAGCCCACACGAGGTCTTCCCCAAGGGTCCGGATCTCCAGGTTGGGGAAGGCCGACCGGATGGCGCGGTTGGCCCGGGCCAGGTCCTCCGGTTCCGCCGCCGCACCGCGCACCAGGGACGAGAAAAGGCCATAGAGCGATTTCCGGAAGCGTCGGGCGGCCCGCAGAACCGCGGAAGCGGAGTCGGCATCCCACCTGGCAGTGGTCAGGTAGGCCCGGGCCTGGCCTACGTCCACCAGCCCCGCCTCCTGCGCGAAATCCACCAGCCGTTGAAAGGAGCCCAGCTGATCCGTTCCTGGCCGCGCCCGGTCCCCCCAGGTATTCACGAAATCGAGCGCGAGATTCCCCCCGGAGAATTCAAAGGCCGGAGGGCGGGAAGGAATCTGGTCCATGGGATCAATATAACTTCCTTTTGGCACTTGACAGGTTAAAATTTATTCATATCCTAACCTTTTAGGTATTTCTAAGGGGTTAAAATGACTGTCTCCCTCCCATCCGAACGCAGCCTTCTGGCCGATCAGCTTGAGCGGTCCTTCCGCGGGGGAGCCTGGCATGGTCCCGCCCTGGTGGAGATCCTCCGCGGCCTCGACGCCGACCAGGCTTCCTGGCGGCCGGCGCCGGGCATCCAGACCATTCTCGAATCGGTCGAACACCTCGCCTTCTGGTTCGATGAGGCCCGGAGGCGGCTCGAAGGGGAAGCGCCGGAACCAAGCCTCCAGGACGAGAGTTGGGGGCGTCCGCACGAAGATGTCCGGGCAGACTGGGCGGCTGCCCTGGCGTCCATTGAATCCGCCCACCGCCACCTGCGGGAAGTTCTCCTGCGGCTTCCTGAAGACACCCTGGGAACCATCCCGCCGGGCTCCGAAACCGATGCGCGCAGCCTGCTGCTTGGAACCCTCCAGCACAGCGCCTACCATGCCGCCCAGATCCAGCTCCTTCGCCGCCTTGCGGAAGCCAGGAACGGGAGCGCCCCATGAGCCCCGCTTCGGCCAAGGCTCTGGAAAAGCTTTCGGCGCGGCGGGACTACCTGGCCAGTCTGGCGGTCGACCGCCAGGAAACGCATCTGCTGGATCTCATTCGCCAGGTGGACGCGGCCATCGGCGCCATCGAAGTGGGCGACTGGGGCCTTTGCTCGGTATGCCACGACTTCATTTCTCCCGACGCGATGAACAAGGATCCGCTCCTTTCGGTCTGCATCGGGTGCATGTCCGAAGGGGACCAGCGCGCCCTGGAGCGGGATCTCCAATCCGCCGCCAGGGTGCAGCGGACCCTGCTTCCTCCCCGCGGCATCGAGCGCGACGGCTGGGAGGTGGCCTACCTTTGGGAGCCCCGGGGCGTGGTGTCCGGCGACCACGTGGATCTGATCGTCCCGGAGCGGTCCGGCGGGCCCCTGCATCTCATCCTGGGCGACGTCGCCGGCAAGGGCGTCGCCGCCTCATTCCTCCAGGCCCACCTCCACGCGTTGTTCCGTGCCCTGGCCCCGGGGGGCCACACGCTTTCAGAACTCGTGGCGCGGGCGAACCAGCTCTTTGCGGATGCCACTTCCGCCACAAGCTATGCCACCCTGCTGGCCCTCCGCCTGGAGTGCGGCGGCGATCTCGCGATGGTGAACGCGGGGCATCCCAGGCCCCTGCTCGTCGATGAACGCGGGGTGCGGCCCGTGGAAGGCGGAGGCCTGCCCCTCGGGCTTTTCGGCACTTCCAGTTACATGGAACGGGTTCTGACCCTCGAACCCGGCCAGACCCTGCTCCTCTACACAGATGGTTGGACGGAGGGCGCGGTGGGGGACGAGGAATTCGGCATCGGGCGGGCTGCCGCCGCCCTCCGGCGATCTGCTGCGCTCCCGCTACCCGAGCTTCTCGTGGCCTGCCGGGCCGAGCTCGACGCTTTTCTGAGGGGGACATCCCGTGGCGACGACCTCACCCTTGTCGCCCTCCGGCGTGTAGGCAGGGATTCCATCCAGTGAGCGCGGGGTTGAATTGAACCACGGTTAGAGCAGTTTATATGTGGACGGGACTATTGAAGCTGACCTAATCAACCGGGTTCAAAAAACCATCTGAAACGCGCACTGTTGCTGGAACTTTCTGGGGTCATGGTATCACCCAATGGGTGATGACAAAGCGACCAGAACTCTTCGATGTGGGTGGGATTTCGGTGGAGATCGGGCCTCCGGTGTCGACGGACGGGGGCCTGGTTTTCGTGGCGCGGCATGTCCGCAGATCGACGTGGTTCAAGGCGCTGGTGCCGACGCTGCGCACGGCCATTGCGGGCTTCGAGGGCCAGCGCTTCGGCTTTGCGGGCGGGGAGAAACTCTCTCGCACCTTGTTGGCGATGATCTGCGGATTCGCCATGGGCTACCGCTCGGGCAAGGAGATCGCGGATGTGATCGAGGCGGACAAGCTCTGGCGCAAGGTGCTGGGGGCTCGGGTGCCGCAGATCGACCTCTCGCGCCTGGTCTGCGTTCTCGTGGAAGCGGGGGTGGATCCGCTGCGGATGGCGCTTCTGGCCTCAGCCGCGGCGGGCGTTTCGGCGCTGCATCTCGATGGCGATTCCAGCCTGCTTGAACTGCACGGAAAGCAGGAGGGCGGCGCATTCAACGGCCACTACAAGGAGTTCGGTTACCACGCGGGCTGGCTGCTGGAGGCTTCCGGGCGCCTGGCAGCGCTGTGGCTCAACGAAGGCAACGCCCACACCGCCGATGGGCAAGCCGAGAAGCTGGACTGGATGCTTTCGCAGGGCGTGCAGATCGGCTCGTACCGAGGCGATGCGGGCATG
>JANXQX010000144.1 GCA_025353305.1 Holophagaceae bacterium | reverse complement strand
GGCAACCATTTCGCGAGTGCCGCCCAAACCCAGAATCGAGCGGATGAGGAGATCCACCGTGACCGTTTTGTCGGCCAATTCCATCTTCGCCACGCGAGATTGGCTGGAGTGGAGGCGCTTCGCTACCTCCACTTGGGACAGATGCTGCTCGACCCGGCGTTCCCGGAGCATGGCGGCGAGAGCCACCTTCATGTCGATGAAGGCCTCGTCTTCAACAGAGAGATTGAGGAACTCCTTGGGAGTGCCGACAACCCAGCCAGCGGCTTCTAACTTCGCCTGTTTCGCCTTGTCCATGTCGTCCTCCTATCGAATAGCTTTGAGATAGCGAGCCAGCCTTGCTTTGCACTCGTCGATCACAAGCTGAGGTGTTGCCCTGTCCTTCTTCTTGAAGACTTCCAGAATCACAATCGCATCGGGTTCGATCCGGTAGATGATTCGCCAGATCTTGTCCTTGTCGGTAATCCGAAGCTCATGGCAGCGGGTCCCGATCGTCGGCATTGGCCTGGAGTGGGGTAGCTCAAGGAGTGCGCCTTGTTGGAGTTGCCGCAGCATAGCTCCAGCTTCTCGCCTCGCCTCCTGGGAGAAGGGAGGGGTCGTGATGGTGTCTCTGAGCCAGAGTAAAGGCTTGTCTTCGTCTCTGACACCACTAGAATATGTCTGATCTGACATCGTGTCAAGACCTCCTTCTGAAACGAAAGCCCCCTTCCGTGCGCCCGATTCGGTGGAATCGGTGAGGGAGCCTACGCCAAATCTCTATGCCTTCATCTTGGGGGTTCCAAGAACCTCTCTGCAATTGGGAATGACTTTGACTCTCAACTTGGATTTCAAATGGCTCAAGGTCGTGTCGAGGGATGGGGAAGCTCCTGTGGTTCGCCTCCTGTGGTTCGGCTCCCGGCTCTCGGTTGCCGAGATTGAACTGGTCCTGGATGTGGGTGTGGCAGCCCTGACGCATACCCGGAGGGCTCCCCCCGGGAGACCGTCTCGAGGGCTTGCGGGTTCCGACCGAAGGCGCAGCATCCTCGCCTGGACGGGAAAGGAGGGCCTCCCAAACCATCTATTGAGAGGCCCCCATCACCTTGAAAAAGCGTCGAGCGGCTTCACACTACGAACGGCGCCATAAACGCCCCAAACGCTGTCCGACACCGCGAGGGCTGGTGTCGCGGCCACTGAGCAGCCGCAGCAGCCCGTCGTCCACCGAGTTGATCTGGGTGCGCAGATCCGAGAGGTCCATGAGTAGTAGGTTATGAGGTATGAGGGATGAGGTGGTGAGGTTAAACATCCCACGGTCTACCTTTCCCGACCGCGTAACCGATCAATCCGCTCAATCCGCCTTGCCCAGCTCCATTTGCAGGGTGGCGTAACATGGCAAGCCGATGATGACCTGCCTTTTGCGATTCAAAGGTGACCCCGGCGTTTCCTTCGAAGGTGAATCATTCAGTTTGACTAAATAGCGAAAATAAAGCGAAGTAATCCGGGTGTACCCCGCCCGCACCTACGAACCTCGCTGTTCCGACCAGATGATTCTGTACCGCTGTATTGCACGGCATTGGCCCCGTGTGCGCGATACCTGCGAAGCCCACGGCAGGCCGCTCCCCTCCTTCGTTCATCGCGAGTTTGATGCGTACTTACGCTGTGGGGATTTGAAACAAGGTTTCGCCCGCATCCACTGCGTCGCTTGCGGACACGACCGGCTGGTGCCTTTCTCCTGCAAGGGTCGTGGGTTTTGCCCCTCATGTGGTGGCCGGCGGATGTGCGAAGGCGCAACCTGGCTGTGTGAGCGCGTGTTGCCACCGGTGCCACTACGGCAATTCGTGCTGAGCCTGCCCAGGGCCCTGCGCTATCTGCTGGCCTACGATGGCAAGCTCTGCCGCGCCGTGGCGAAGGCCGCCATGCAGGAGATCTTTCGCTTCCAGCGAATGCAGGCGAGGAAGGCGTTGGGGCTCTCCTCCACCTGCCAGGCCATCACGGGCGCGATGCTGGCCGTGCAGCGGTTCGGCAGCGCGCTGAATCTGAACGTTCATTTCCACACGCTGGTGCTCGACGGCGTCTACGTGCTTGATGCGTTCGGCAACCCGGTCTTCATGGCCCTGAAAGCGCCGATGCTGGGTGATCTAGACCATCTGGCCGCGCGCATAGCCGCAGCGATTCTCGCCCTGCTTCGCCGTCGCCGGATTTGGCTAGACGACTTGAGTGAAGACGAGGATCCGGTCGCCCAGCGCATCTCCTCCCTCGCGGGCATGGCACGGGCAAGTATTGCGGGCACGCTCGTCTTCGGCAGTGCAGGCGCAAAGCCCGTGCGGTTGCAGGATGGGCGGCCCTGGGTGCCGCCGAAATTGGAAAGGGCAGGGAAGGCATTGGGCTTCGTGCTGGATGCGCAGGTGCGCGTGTCGGCTCACAATCGGTTGCATCGCGAACGCCTTTGCCGCTATCTGTTGCGCCCTCCGTTGGCCAACGGCCGTCTGCACGAAAGCCTGGATGGCAAGTACGCCTTCGAGTTGAAAACCCCCTGGTCGGATGGCACTCGCATGATCTTCTGCTCGGGTGAAGAATTTGTAGCGCGTTTAACAGCGCTGGTGCCACCACCGCGAATGCACATGGTGCATTATTTCGGCGTGCTGGCGCCAAATGCCAGGATGCGCAAGTTTGTTGTCCCTGAAGCTCAAGGGGAAGAAGATTCCGATCCCTGCGGCCACAGCATCGCTTACGAGCAGATCACCACGGGCAAGACCATCCGGCGGCGATGGATCCCGTGGGCCACGATGCTGCTGAAAGTGTTTGCCGTGGATGTGCTGGCTTGTCCAAAGTGCGATTCGAGGATGCAACGGATAGCGTGGATTACTCAACCGAGAATCATCCAAGCGATTCTCGCCTGCGTTGAAGTCAAACCACAGCCGCCGTAGCAAGCTTGAAGAAACTTGAAAACCCAAAGCGCAATTCAACTTTGAGCATCAAGGGCAGCGTAAGCTCCGCTTTCCCTTGAACCAGGCAAGCGCAGGGCGTATCAACAAGCAGGAACCCCACATGCAAACCCCTTGGAACGCCACATTCGATGGCCACCACACTCCCCGGTCGCCTTTTTCAACCCAATTCCCGCCCAAACGTCTGGGACCCAGCCATTCCGGCCAACCAAATGGGGCTTTTAAAAACCCTATACACGTGCCGCCGCCGGTGTACTCAATGACCGTGTCGCCGGACTTCAGACGGCCGTCCTCTTCCGCCCGCGAAATCACCGCCAGCGCCATGCGGTCCTTGAAGCTGCCGGTGGGGTTCTCCCACTCGAGCTTCGCGAAAATGGAGGCCCCATTGGACGGCACGATCTTGCGCAACTGCACCATCGACGTGTTTCCGATCGCATCGAGAATGCGCATGGCCGAACCCTCCTGCCCTGGTTTCCAACCTGTGCAGTCTAGTGCGCGCGGCCCAAGGTGTCGCTTGCGCTTGTCGATTTGGCAAGCATTCCTCGACGCGATTTGGATCGCGCCGCAGGCAGGGGCGGTTTTGGCGCATGGGTTCTCAACTTTCCGGAGCCCTGATAACCTACTTGTCTATGTTCAAACGCGCCCTCTTCCTCGTGATGATTCTGCTGGGACCCAGCCTGGCCCTTGCCGAGACACCGCCGGAATGGTCGAAGCCGGTCCCGGCCCACCGCATCGCGGAGAAGGTGTATTTCGTGGGCACGGCGGAACTCGGCTGCTACCTCATCACGGGCTCCCGAGGCCACATCCTGATCAACACCGGGCTGGCGGATTCCCCGCCGTTGATCGCGGCGAGCATCCGGTCCTTGGGCTTCGATCCGAAAGACATCCGCATCCTGCTCACCAATCAGGCGCACTACGACCATGTGGGCGGCTTCGCCGAAATGCAAAAACTCACCGGCGCGAAAATCTTCGCCACCGCCGGCGACGCGCCGCAGCTGCTGAGCGGTGGCGCCACGGACCCCGGTGGCCTGGGGACCTTCACGCCCATGAAAGTGGACCGCGTGCTGAAGGATGGCGAGGTCATCGCCCTGGGCGATCTGGCCCTGACGGTGATCTCCATGCCCGGCCACACGCCCGGCAGCGCAAGCTACACAATGACCGTCCACCAGGACGGGCGGGACTGGACCCTGCTCTTCGCCAATCTGCCCACGGTGGTGATGCCGCTGAAGGACCCCAAGTATCCCGGCATCGTGCGGGATCTCAAACTCAGCTTCAAGCGGCTGAAAGCCCTGCATCCGGACCTTTGGGTGGCGGCCCATGTCTCGCAATGCGGCCTAGAGGCCAAACGCGCCTCGGGGAACTTTGCGGACCCCAGCGGCTATGCCAAGGCCGTGGCGGACTGCGAAGCTGACTTCGAAGCCAAAGTGAAGGCCGAGCTGGGCAAGCGGTAGCCGACACGCCGGCCCATGCTCTTGCGAGGTTCGTTGTGAGCGATGTGGAAGCGATAGCGCCAGCGCGGCCCTGCCAACTGGTCCAATGCCCAATGTCAAAAGTTGACCTACCAGGGATCCGGTTGGCCAAATAGATTCAGGGGAACCCACAACCCTGCTCCGTCTCTCGCACCACCGAGGACCGGACTCAACAAAAAGGATCCTTCATGACCACGCTTTTAACCCCTTCGGGCCGCCTCTCGAAGCTGACCAGCTTCGGCGCCCGATTCGCGTTCTGCGATGCGGCCTTCCTCGGCCTCGCCACGCCCGCTTTGGCAGGCGCCACTGGCACACCCATCACGGCGCTCCCGTACTACATCTCCAGCCCAGGACGCTACTACCTGGCCAACGACCTCGCCCTGCCCGTGGGGTACTCCAGCGCCATCACCATCGCCGCCGATGGCGTGACCGTGGACATCAACGGCTGCCGCCTGAGCGCGCTGCCCACCTACACCACCGTGACCGCGGGAATCAGCACCAGCAACCACAGGGACCTCACCGTCATGGGCGGCACCATCGCCGGGTTCGGGGACGGCATCTCTATACACACCGCCTTTTGTACTTCTGGAGAAGGACTTGCTGAGTCGGGATCCAGGTTCACCATCGAGCAGCGAGCGTCGCGCATGGTGACGGTGATGGCCGGGGCTTCGTGCCCCTCCCCGAATGAGAGCACGCCGCCCACCCAAGCATCCTCCTGGAAGGGAACCGATCGCAGGGAACGAACCACGATATTCGGGCGAAACCGCCGCACGTCCAGGCTTCGCCCTGCCAGCCGCCCGATCTCCCGCACCGTATCGAAGGCAATCACGGAAATGCTCGCTTCATCGAAGATGCCCTGTTTCATCTCCATCATCTGCACAGAAGCCCCGTATCGCCGCCCAACCTCCGTCGCCAGGTCCTCCCCGAAAATAGGCATCATTTGGCCATCCGGCGTGCAGACGTGCGTGGGAAGTTTTCCCCCAGCACTTTTTTCAATCCGGTGCGGCGTAAAAAGGATCAGTTCGGGAAGGCTGCTCGCGCTTAGCCACGGGAACCCGCTGCGGTCTTCAACCCGCCGGAAGGCAAGGCGCCTGTCGCCCTCGAGGCCATGCCACCCGAGCTCGGCGGCGTCGAGTCGTTCACCACCCATTGATTTCACTGGATAGCGGAAAATTGCCTCTACCTGTCCGATTTCTATAAGCATGTCCGATCCAAGTCCGCCCAACGAACAAAGTTAACCGACCCAACCGAGGGCCGGAGATCTAAAAAATGACGAAAGCCGAGCAGGGTTGCATGCCTCGACTGGGGGGCTATTTGCTCTGCAATTCGCACCGTGGCCTGTCGTCCAACCCGGATCCAACGCACCCCGATGGCCGCTTGAAAGGGCAGATTGGGTTCATCAGGCCCGACTAAACCGGGAGAGAATCGTTGCGTAGAGACATTCAAATAGATGTTCAAACATTCAAGCAAGACCGGGCCGTTCTCACCGCATTTCATCTCGCCGGAGCTTCTCCCATGAATAGTCCATGCGCAAGAACAATGCGATTACTGTTATTCGCCCTGGCAATCGGCCTTGTCTCGGCCCCGCCGGAGTGGGCCCAAGAAAGCGAACTTTCTGGTCAGACGAAGCAGCAGATCCACAGGATTGAGACCACCGCGGCATCCATTCCCGTCGGCGAGGGACAAGCGCCGCTTCAATTCGATCTCAAGACTCTGATGCAAACGCTCCATATTCCTGGCCTGAGCGTGGCGGTGATCGATCATTTCCAGATTGTTTGGGCCAAAGGGTACGGAGTCACCAAGCCAGGCTCAACCATGCCCGTCACCACCCGGACTTTATTCCAGGCGGCCTCCATCAGTAAAACAGTGACCGCCGTGGGCACTCTCTTTTTGGCCGAGCAGGGCAAATTATCCTTGGATGAGGACGTCAATAAAAAACTGACGAGCTGGAAGGTTCCAGAAAACCAATTCACCAAAAACCAGAAGGTCACGCTTCGACGCATCATGAGCCATAGCGCCGGGACCACGGTGCATGGCTTTCCTGGTTACGCGACGGACGCCCCCCTCCCTGCACTCACACAAATACTCGACGGCGAAAAACCAGCCAATACCGACCCGATCCGCGTGGTTATCGAACCCGGCACCGAGTCGCGTTACTCGGGCGGCGGTGTGACCATCGAGCAGCAACTCCTGGTCGACTTGACGGGCAAAGCGTTTCCGCAATTCATTCGCGAAACCGTCCTCGACAAAATCGGAATGAAGGACAGCACCTTCGAGCTGCCACTCCCCGATGAAAAGGCCCGCCTGGCCGCCAGCGGAGCGCTCGGCGATGGAACAGCCGTGCGCGGTGGCTGGCATTTATACCCGGAAATGGCCGCGGCTGGATTGTGGACCACCCCCACCGATCTGGCCAAGTTCGCCATCGAAATCGCCCTATCGAAACATGGCAAGGCGAACCACGTGCTCTCAGAGAAGGCCACGCGCGAGATGCTCACCCCGCAAATCGACCACGTAGGACTTGCCTTCTTTCTGGACGAACACAACCCCGGCCAGTTCGGGCATACCGGCGGCAACGAAGGGTTCCAATCCGTCCTCATCATGCTCAGCGAATCCGGACAGGGGGTGGCCATCATGGCGAACTCCAACAACCTGTACAAAATGGAGGAGTATCTGATCGATAGCATCGCCAAGGAGTATCGCTGGAGCTACATTCCGCCGGTGCAACCAGCCGCCAATGTGCTGGCAATCGTTGCGAACGCAAAAGGGACACAACAGGGCACCAAGGCTTATATGGGGCTCAAGAAAACCTCTCCTTCAGGCTATGTCTTCAGTGAGGGCGACCTGAACGAGTTCGGGTACGAACTCCTTAAGGCAAAAAAGATGGATGAGGCCCTGGAGGTGTTCAAGCTCAACGTCGAGGAATATCCGAAAAGCTCGAATGTTTTCGACAGCCTTGGCGAGGCCTACATGGGTGCCGGAAAGACGGACCTAGCCATCCAGAATTACGAGAGGTCGCTGGAACTGGACCCTAAGAACAAAAATGGGGCCGCGATATTGGTGAAGTTGAAAAATCAGAAAAAATAAGTGTCCTGATGGCAAACCTCCTTGGCCGGGGAACCTTCAGCAGCAATGGTCGGCTCAATGCCAGTTCCTTCCGAAAATGATCAAAATGCGCCCGGCTCCCGCTTTTATCGCAGCGGTCTTGGCTTTAGCCTCAACGGGCATAAAACCGTGACCCTGGCTCGGATCGGTTGGGCCGGTATACACAGCGGGATATACACAATAACCCCACAGCACGCCTTGGTTATTGTCCTCCCAGCTCGCCGGGGAAGTGGTGATCAGGAGCAGATTCTCCTGCCCGCCGCCGCCGGTCGGCACGGCCTCGAACACGCGCATGGAGTCGATGCTCTGCGCGAAGAAATCGATACTGTTCGGCGCGGGTCC
>JANXQX010000116.1 GCA_025353305.1 Holophagaceae bacterium | reverse complement strand
ATTGTAGAAGTACAAGTCATAGTCGTAGCTCGAACCCGTCGGGCCGGTCATGCCGACCGACAGGGTCTTGCCCGCGCCCACGTTCATCGCGAAGTAATCGTTGTCCGTGGCGCTGCTGATGTAGCCGACGATCTTGGTGGCGGTGTCCGGCACGGCATTGGCCGTGGCGATGCTGTTGTTGGCTTCCACTTCGTTGTAGGTCACCGATGGTGGAGGCGTCACGTAGGTCAGGGCCAGCGTGTAAGGCGAAGCGCTGGCGGTGGCGTACACGATGACTTCAGGGTAGACCGTGATGGCCGAGGCGCCAGTGTTGGTGTAGGTCACGCTCTCGGTGGTGGTGCTGCCCGTGGAACTGGTCAGGGTCGTGCCCGCGGAGTTCTTGAGGTAGAGATCCCAGTCGGGGCCGACGGGGCCGGTCATGTTGATGGTGACCTTCTGGCCAGCCGACAGGGTGAGGGCGAAATAGTCGACATCGGTGGTGGTAGTCAGGTTGCCCTGGATTGCAGTGTAGCTCGGGGCTACAACGTTGGCGGTGGCGATGGAGTTGTTGGATTCAACTTCCATGAAGGTGCCGCCGGAGATGGGATTGACGGTCAGCGTGGCGTTGTTGGAGGTGGCGCTGCCAACGGAATTAGTGACGGTCACGTGGAAGGTCGAGCCAGTGTCGGCAGCGACCGTGGCCGGCGTGGTGTAGCTGGAAGCGGTGGCACCGCTGATGGCCGTGGTGCCCTTGAACCACTGGTAGGTCAGGGGCGCCGTGCCTGTGGCGGTAACGCTGAAGCTGGCCGTGGAACCCGCATTCGCCGTGGCATTGGCGGGCTGGCCGCTGATGGCTGGCGCCGTGGAGCTGACGGTCAGGATGGCGTTATTGGAGGTGGCGCTCCCAGCGCTGTTGGTCACGAAGACGGAGAAGGAGCTGGCGTTGTCGGCGGTGGTGGTGGCCGGAGTCGTGTAGCTGGCGGAGGTGGCGCCGCTGATGGCGGTGCCATTCTTGCGCCACTGGTAGGTGAGGGGGGCGGTACCCGTTGCCACGACACTGAAGGTGGCGGTAGAGCCCGCAGCCACGGTGATGCTGGCGGGCTGAGTGCTGATGGCTGGCGCGGTGGGGGAAGTGACCGTCAAGGTCGCGGCATTGGACGTGGCGGACCCGGCGCTATTGCTGACTGTCACTGTGAATGTGGCACCGTTGTCGGCTGTTGTGGTGGCGGGGGTTGTATAGGGCGTCGAAGTGGCGCCGCTGATGGCAGTGCCATTCTTGCTCCACTGGTAAGAGAGGGGCGCGGTGCCAGAGGCAGTGACGCTGAAGGAGGCCGTCGAACCGGCGGCGGCGGTCGTGTTGGCTGGCTGGGTGGTGATCGCGGGAGCCACCGGAGCGCCGCCGAGACCGGAAATATGGAAGAAGAAGGGATCGATTGAACTTGCGATCACCGTCGTTCCATTCGTGCCCAGCAATTGCTGGGTGGTCCAGTTCACCTGGCGCTGGTAGGTGATTCCGTGGGGGAAGTTCGCGGCAATGGGAGTGTTGGAGCCGGAGAACACGCCATAGAAATCGGCGCCGACGGTCATCATGCCCGAGTAGTCGCCAATGGTGGGTTGGCCGCAGGTGCCCGTGGAATTATCTGTCAGTTGCGCCAGCACGATATTGGTGGGGCTGGTGAAGGGATCATTCTTAGGGGCGAAATCCGCCTGGTTGATCCATTTGCCCCCAGAGAGTTTTTGGTAGAAAAAGCCCACCATGCCAGCATTGTTGATGGCGATGGCCGGGTTGGTCGCGCCGGCGATGGTTCGCAGATCACCGCTCCAAGTAACACCGCCATCCGTAGAACGCCGCATGTGCAGGGTCCAATTACTTCCGCTCGTGCTCCCGCCATCCTCGCCCCAAGCCACGTAGACCGTAAGGCTGTCGGTCGGATCGACGGCAATGGACAGGCTGGACCCGGCCCGGTTGGTGCCGAGCTGGGAATTGAAGGTCATGTTCTGCCCTGTGGCTACCTTGGTCCCCGCAAAGCCGTCGCTGCCAAGCAGGCTCTGGAACTTCGTGGAGCCTGTTCCTCCTGCGTCATCTCTCACCACCACTACGTCTGAGACAAAGGTGGAGGAACCTGCGCGCCAGCCGAGGAAGGCCGCGTACACGCGCCCGTCTGGAGCTGAAGCGGCGCGCACGGAGGGTCCGTCCTGGCTTGCCGTGGCGCGTTTCTCCACTTGTGCAGGAGCGAAGCCCGCTGGCGCGCTCGCCGTGGCGGCATTGGTGGAGAGGTCCACGGTTGCTGTCTGGCCTCCGGACTGGCTGAAATCGTTGTTGCCGATATAGACGCGGTCGGTGCCGCTTACGGTGCGGGCATCGAGGAAGGGCTGGTCTTCGTTGGCCCTGTCCACCAGGATGGTCATGGGCGTCGTGAGCGAAAAACCGCTGGTCCTCAGGATGTTCAGATTGAAATTGTCAGACCTGAGGATGCCCGCGTAGAGCACGTTGGAGCTGCTCCCGAACCGCAGTGAAACATCGGAGGTGGCAGTACCACCGGGCATCACGGCATTGAGTGTCCAGGTGTTGCCGCCGTCTGTGGAGACATAGTAGGGGGCAGTGGAGCCGCCAGTGGGATTCGGGGTGAAAGCTGATCCCGCCATTTGCAGGACATTGGCTGGATTGACGGCCAGACTGGGTTCGGCATCGCAAGTGGTCTCATTGCTCAGGGAGCGGGGAACCATGTTGACGACAGTGACGGATTGGGCGCTAAGCGATCCAGCAGCCAAGGCCAGGGCCAGACCGCTCATCGTGCGCAGAGAAAGAATGGAACGCATGGAAGATCTCCTAAGAAGGGGGCGGTGGTTCAGCGGTTTGAGATGAGCTGCTGGATGCGCGGCAACTGATCAGCGTTATGGAAATCCTTGGGATCCAAGGCCGTCAGGCCCGGAACCATCGCGGCTTTCCGGCTGTAATCCATTGGCTTGGCATGCAGAAGCCACAATCCCTCCTGGCCGACGTTGTAATGGGGGGCATCGCGCCACATCCGGTCTTCGGAGGTCGGGAAGTACATGGTCAAGGTCTGAGCCCCGGCCCGTCCCTTGATGACTGATTGGACTTCGATCACCGCCTTGTTCCAATGGGCTGCGTGCTCGCTGGTACGCTCCTCGATACCGGCCGGTTCCACGGAAACAACACGGCCTTGAACGACATGTTCCGCCATTTTTACCCGGCGGGTAAGTTCACGATCGTTCCGCATCCCGCGGGCTTGCGCGACCATCGTTCCATTGCGTTCTTCATCACCTGATTGCATTGTGAAACGCCCAACCTCTATGCCGGAGGCGCTTTCGCCGAAGGCATCCACATCAAGGAAAAAGGTCGAAGCCTGGCCTGCTAGATGTTCCGCAGCGCGAAGCGAGCGCACGGTGATCACCTGGCCAGCCATTTCGTTGAGCAGGGGTGTGCCGTGCAGCACCTTGTCAACTCGGACCAGGGTAGTCTGCGAACTGCTGGCCACTGAGGACAAGTTAGAGGCGCGGTTCTGCACCACGGTTCCAACAAAGACGAAGTTGGCACTGTCCAGCAGCTGATCCGCCTTGCGGGCCTCCAGTGGAGTACGCCCGCTGTCGAAAGTCAGCTGACGGGTCGACGGACGTTCCTGGGCCGAAACCAGGCTGCAAGCCAAAAGGAAGCAGTAGAGAGGGATTCTCATCAGGTAACTCCAGATAAAGGACTCCAAAGCCCTGATGGGCTTGGTTGAATCCATGGCAGCGCACTGGAAAAGTGCTCTGCGGGGTTGGGGTGGATGAATGATGGGTGTTTCGACATTGATCGTGGAAGAGACCTGATCTCAAAGCTAATGAATTTGCTGTCAGATAGATTAAATTTCTGTCAGAAAGCACACCCATCCCCTGGGCCTTCGGACGCCCCGCCTGCAGCCATACCACCAGGTCCTCACGCACATATGGGTGCCCAGTGCGGCCATGGCCCGAGCCGCCTGCCCCCTGTGGTACTGGCTATGGAAAGGCGCGAAGGGCCTGCCAATGCTCGGTGTCGGCCCATTCCTGACGAGCATCAAGGTCGCGTATGAGTCTGATCATCGACTCACAATGTTTCACCAGGGATCCCTGACCGTCCGGCCCGCTTCGGCATGACGCAGGGCCTGGAGTCCGATGTCCCTCCGGTATTGCATGCCTGGCCAGTGGATGGACTCCATACCTTCCTCGACACGCTTGCGGGCCGAGGCCAGATTCCCTGCGTGAGTGCAGAGGTTTATCACGCGGCCACCATCCGTCACCCATTTGCCATCTACTTTTCGAGTGCCCGCGTGGATGACCGTGAGTGAAGGGGTTCCCACATCGATGGGGACTCCTTTCTTCGGCGAGGCTGGATATCCTTCCGCCGCCAACACGATGCATATCGAGCAGCCCGGATTGAGTTTCACGCGCTCCCGGTCCAGGCGCCCTTCAGCCACTTCCAGCAACAGCTGGGGCAGGTCTTCATTCATCAGCTGCATCAGCACCTGGGTCTCGGGGTCGCCAAACCTGCAGTTGTATTCCAGCAGTTTCGGGCCCTCAGGAGTCCACATGACACCAAGAAAAAGGACGCCCCTCGCTTTCAGTCCCTCCTGCTGGAGACCTCGTACCGTGGGCACTACCAAGACATCACGGAGCATCGTACTGTCTTCGGCCTTCAGAAAAGGGATGGGACCGAAGGCTCCCATGCCACCTGTGTTCAGGCCTTTGTCCCCTTCAAAAATACGCTTGTGATCCTGGCAGGGCGGCAGCATCACGTAACGGGCGTGGCTGGCGTCCACGTCCACCAGAACGTGCAGGCTCAATTCCATGCCGAACAGCGGCGCCTCCAGCAGGACCGTCTTGGATGCATCGCCGAATTGGCCGTCCAGGAAGCTGCGCAAGGTTTCCAGCGCTTCCTTTTGGGTGGCTGCCAGAACTACGCCCTTCCCTGCCGCCAGGCCGTCAGCCTTCAGCACGATCGGATAGCCATGGGTCCAGGTGCTGATGATGGCTTCACCATTGTTCAATTCCGAGACGCTGACACTGGCGGCGCATGGGATACCGTAGCGATGCATGAAATCCTTCGCGAAGGATTTACTGCCCTCCAGCCTGGCCGTGTTCGCGTCGTGCCCGAATACGGCACAGCCGAGGGCCCTTAAGCCATCCGCGAGACCAGCCACCAGGGGGTCTTCGGGACCGATGACGGAAAGGTCAGGGCGATTTTCCGCGGCCCATCCCACGATTCCCGCAACGTCGCCCGCTGCGAAAGAAAGGCACGTTCCCAGATCGCCGATGGCATCACTGCCTGGCGTGGCGAAGAGTTCCACCGGCGTCGGCGCTGACTTGAGCTTCAAGGCGATGGCATGTTCCCGGCCACCGGAACCGACGAGCAGGATCTTCATGAGTAATTCTCCGCGTGTTCCAGTATTGCCGAAGCCAATCACATCGCCAGGGCCAGGATTTACTAAACCAGGCTGCCGCCTGGATCCGGATCCCGAAAAATAAGGCTGGCGAGAAAATGCTCCCGGATATGAGGAGAGTGCACCCCACCAACCCTTATTTTCTGCTCTGCAACTGTCTTCTTCGCACCTATTCATGCTCTCCGACAAGGTGATTTTCACCCCCGGATTCGCGCCACTGCCCCCTACTATCGAGGGATCGGCCCCCTTCATCTTCACAGGCTTTGCAGGGGGCCGATGCTTTGGTCATTCCTTCATCAGGAAGGAACCCTCAGGGCCAAGGTCATGGACCCGGATCTTTGAACCGCTCGACCCGAAGCGAGCGAAATCAGGAGGCTTCAATGCACGTACCAACAATCATCTGCAAGTCCAGTCTGGTGTTTCTGGCAGCGCCCCTTTTCGCTGGTCAGTTCGACTTGATGACGGCGGCGTACAAGGCGAATCGACCGGCATCAAAACGCCTGGCTGTGGTTTGCGATTATGCCAACAGCCGCGACGCGGTCAATGAACTGGCCCAAACGGCGGACGTGGATCGCATCCTTGTCATGGACGTGCATAACTTTGATCAGATCGGTCCGGCGGTGAGCTACCTTGACAGGCACCAGCCGGATGCGATGGTGCTGCTCCCCCATGACCGCGTGGTGAGGGATGGATCGCCCGGCGCTATCCGCGTCATCAGCCGCATGGCCTTGAATAACGTTCCAACCATGGCCACCACCCCCATCGCGTTGAAACAAGGTGCCTGGTTCGCCATCGGGGACGCCACCCGTGGGGAATTACTTGTGAACCCCGACATCAAGGGCGATGTGAAGGTATTGATGCCCGACCTGAAAGTGGCTTCCGTGCCACGGGCTTCGGTGAAGGTAGTGTCCCTGCCTTAGATCCAGACCTCCAAACCAGGGTTCGGGTCCACCGGTCCCGGGCCTGGATGGCAAGACAGGGTAAATCCTGAGGATGCCCCTGGGCCGGTGGGTGGCCTCCGCGAGCTCTTGATGGCTATTTGCACTCCAACCAGCTTTTTCCGGAACGCACTTCCGCGGCGAGTTTCACGCCCAGGGGCGCTAGGTCGTCGGCGCCCTCCATGGCTTTCCTGAGAAGCGCCGAGGCATGCTCCACTTCCTCCGGCGGCGCCTCCACCAACAGTTCGTCATGGACCTGCAGCAGTAACCGCGAGCGAAGCTTTTCGGCCTTGAGCATATTATGCAAGCGCACCATGGCCCGGCGCATGATGTCGGCGGCGGTGCCCTGCACGACCGTGTTCACAGCTTCCCGCAGGCCCTGGGCCTTTAGGCCGGGATTGGCGCTTTCCAATTCAGGAATGCGGCGGATCCGGCCCCAGTGGGTGCGTACCAGCAGCTCTTTCAGCGCTTTCTCCTTGGTGCCCTCGATCCAGGTGGCGACCCTGGGCATGCGCTCGAAATACCGTTCGATGAAGGCCTTGGCCTCCTTGGTGGTGATGCCAAGAGAGGCGGCCAAAGCGAAAGCCCCCTGCCCATAGAGCAGACCGAAGTTGACGGCCTTGGCCTTGGCGCGGTCATCACTCGACACCTGGTCCAGCTGCACGCCCATCACTTCAGAAGCTGTCCGGCGATGGATGTCCTCTCCGTCCGCAAAGGCTCCCAGCAGCACAGGGTCTTGGGCCAGCGCAGCGACCACCCGCAATTCGATCTGCGAATAGTCCGCGTCCAGCAGTACCCATCCGCTTTCTGGAACGAAGGCGCCCCGGATGCGGCGTCCTTCTTCGGTCCGGATAGGGATGTTCTGCAGGTTGGGATCGCTCGAAGCCAGGCGTCCTGAAGCCACCACAGCGGCGTGGAGCTTGGTGTGAACGCGACCCGTGACTGGATTCACCATCAGGGGAAGCGCTTCGACATAGGTGCCCAGGAGCTTCACCATCTGCCGGTGCTTTAGAAGCTGGCGGGCGATCTCGCCATCGTCCCGCAGGGCCAATTCGCTGAGGACATCTTCATCGGTGCTGGGAGCCTTGGTTTTGGCGGTGCGCTGCAGGACCGGCAGGCCCAATTTGTCGTAAAGGATTTTCGAAAGCTGCGAGGG
This sequence comes from Holophagaceae bacterium, assembly GCA_025353305.1. Next base: position 11,167 of record JANXQX010000116.1, on the reverse strand, counting down.
GCTGTTCAGGTTGAAGGCCTCTCCCGCGAGTTCCGTCACGCGCTCGGCGGCTGCATCTCGCTGGGCATTCATGTCCTTGGCCAGAGCGGTCAGCACCGACAGGTCCACTCGAATTCCCCTGAGTTCAAGGAGGGCAAGCACCTCCACCAGCGGCAGATCCACCTCGTCGTAAAGCCGCCGTAACTGGGCATCCTGCATGGCGGCGTCCAGCTTGTTGACCAGTTGCAGCGCGAGATCCGCATCCTCTGCGGCATACTGCACCGCCTGTTCGAAGTCTGCTTCATCAAAGCGTTTTTGTCCCTTGCCCTTGCCAACGATGGCTTCGAATGGGATCGGTTTGGTATCCAGCCAGCGTGAACTCAGATCGTCCAGGTTGTGGCGCAGCGAGGATTCCAGTAGATAGCTCTGCACCATGCTATCGCCCGCCAGACCTTGAACTTCGAAGCCATGGCGCGATAGAACTTGAAGATCGTACTTGAGGTTCTGCCCTACTTTGGCGATGGAGGGGTCCGACAATAACGGCCCCAGCATATTTCGCACTTCGCGCAATTTGAGATTGCGCGGGTCGAGATGCGATGCGATTGAATCAAAATACTCCGCCGCGTCGCCGCGCAGATCCAGTTCAGAATCGCTCAGACCGGAGTCTGGCAGCAGGCCCGGCAGGGATCCTTCGGTGTCCCTGGAAGGCGGCTTCAAATGGCCCAGTGGAATGTAGAGTGCTTCGTCGGGTTTCCATGCAAGGCTGATGCCCACAATGTGGCCGCGGGTGGCGTCGATGCTGGTAGTTTCCGTATCCAGGCCACAGCGTTTCACCTTACGGATTTCCTGGATCGCGCGTTCCAGATCAGCCATCGAGACAGCATGACGGTATTTGCGCGCCGGCCCGCTTTCCCCGCCTCCGATTGCGGTGAATTCCTTGGTGAGCATCTGGAAACCCAAACGCTTGAAAGCTTCCCGGGCCTGGGCCTGGTCCACGCCTTTGTAGGCAAGATCATGGACTGTCACCGGCAGCTTCAGGTCCGTGACCACGGTGACCAGACGGCGGGAAAGCTCCATCCATTCTTGAGCTCCCTCCAATCCCGCGCGTTGCCTGGGCTTCAGCTCATCCTTGTGGACCAGCACTTCATCCAGTGAGCCATAGGTCTCCAGCAGCGCCCGCGCGCCCTTCTCCCCGATGCCCGGCACGCCCTTCACATTGTCCGAGGAATCCCCCATCAGGGTCAGCATGTCCACCACCTGCTCGGGAAAAACACCGAAGCGCTCCTTCACCCCGGCACGGTCTATCCAGACTTCCCCATCGCGATTGTTGAGGACCTGGATTTTGCCTGCGTCATCCACGAGTTGGAGCAGATCCTTGTCAGGGCTGACGATGACCGAAGGAAGGCCCTCCTTCGCGGCCTCCCTGGCCAAGGTTCCCATCACGTCATCCGCCTCGAAGCCGTGCAGTTGCACGATGGGAATGTTGAGGGCCTCGATGAGTTCACGGATGAGTTGGATCTGGGGTCTCAAATCCTCTGGCATCTCGGCCCGGTTGGCCTTGTAGTCAGGGTAGATCTGGTGCCGGAAGGTGGGCTCAGGCGTATCGAAGACAGCCGCAAGATGGGTCGGCTGGTGCTGGTTCACCATGGCCAGCAGCATCCGGGCCATGGTGTGTGCCGCGCCATTCTTCATGCGCATGTTGGCGTAATACGCCCGAAAAATGAGCGCGAAGGTGTCGATCAGATACAGGCGGTCCTCAGCCATGCTTCACCACCAGGACCCGCGGCGGGGTCTTGCGTATACGCGAAGCGGATACCAAGAGGATGAGCGCGAACGTGTCGATCAGGTATAGGCGGTCTTCAGACATGCGCCTAGTTTGGCAGTTCGGAACGACAGTTGAACCAAGGATGTGGATCAGGCCGTGGCTTCTTCGTGTCCCTTGCGGTACTTCACCAGTACCAGGGTGGTCCCATCCACGCGATGTTCCAGTTCCACCTTGTCCATGACGGCCCGCATGAAATAGACGCCGCGACCACTGGGCTTCAAGAGATTCTCCGGCAGGTTCGGATTGGGTATGGCGCTCAGATCGACGCCGGGGCCCAGATCATCGATGCGGATTTCCAGCTTTTCCGAGGTTGGGGTGAAGGTCACCTTCACGGGCTTTTGCTTGTCCAGCTTGTTGCCGTGCCGCATGGCGTTGGCGATGCCTTCCTGGATGGCAAGCCAAAGCCGCTCGCCATCTTCCTGTGTAAAGTTCATGTGCTTAAGCAACTCGCTACCTACCACCTGGATCAGGTCGATGAAGCGCAAGTCCGTATTGCAGGTCAAAGTGACTGGCAAAAGCTGTGCGGCCATAGTCAAATATCCTTGATGGGTATGGGATTGGCGTTTTTTAACGGTACTTGGAATCCAAGGCAAAGTGCCAGAACTTTCAGAACGATTGATCAGAAAAGCACTGAATATTTCGTAACGGCCTCTAACATCAATGGAATGAAAGCTGCCCCCCACCAAGGACTCTGGTCCAAGACCGGGTTGTTCCTCTCCATGAACTCAGCCCAGCTGGCGCGGGTGGGCGAGCTGATGCAATTTCGGAAGCTGGAGCCTAGCCAACTGCTTTTCACCGAAGGGGAGGCCTGCACGGGATTCTTCGTGGTGCTGGAGGGCCAGATCCGCTTGTACCGCACCGCCCCGAAAGTCGGGGTCGAAACCACCCTCAACGTGGTGCGATCCGGTTTCAGTTTTGCCGAGGCAGCCATGTTTTCCGGAGGCATCTTCCCCGCCACCGCAGAAGCCCTGGAAGAAACCCTCTTGGCCTATTTCCCGAAGGATCCCTTCCTCGCGCTTTTGCGTGGGGATCCGGAGCTCAGTTTCAAGATCATGGAGGGCCTGGCGGCTTGGCACCATAGATTGACTTTCCAGGTGCAACAACTTAGCGGCAATGATGGCACAGGTCGGCTCACGCGCTGGATCGAGGACACTGCCAGAAATGCGCCGGATGGAGTCTTCCATTTGAAGGTGCCCAAAAAAATCCTGGCCGCCCAGTTGGGCATGGCTCCGGAGACCCTTTCCAGATTGCTCAGACAGCTGCGTGAACAGGGAGTCATTGATGTTTCCGGAGACCGGATCCAACTCCTGTGATGCTACACGTGTGATCGGGACCGGTCTTTTCCAGCTATCCTGGATTGTCCGACTGGATTGGTCAGGAAAGGCAGCTGATGAAGGTGATCGTGGCAAAAACCGCTGGATTTTGTTGGGGTGTCAAGCGCGCCATGGACGCAGTCCTGGAAGCCTCTAACAGCGGCCAGAAGAACGTTCAGACCCTTGGCCCGATCATCCACAATCCTCAGGCCTTGGAGCTCATCGGCAAGCGTGGCGTGGTAATAGCCGAGTCACCGGACAAAGTGGACAGCGGCACCGTGGTCATCCGCGCCCATGGCATCCCGATCCAGGATCTGCGGGGACTGAAAGACCGCCAGAAAGCCGGGGAAATCAAGATCGTCAATGCGACCTGCCCCGAGGTCGCCAAGGTCCACAACAAGATCAAGAAGTGGAGCCCCAAGGGCTACTTCACCGTGATTCTCGGCAGCCACGGGCACGCGGAAAGCATCGCTCATAAAAGCTTCGCGGAAAATGGCTCCAAGATCGTCGCCAATCTTGGGGAGGCCATGGAGCTGAGCCCCGAGGAACTTGAAAAAGTGCTCGTGGTGGCCCAGACCACTTACACCGTGAAGGACTACCACGAGATCACTGAGTACATCCGCGGGCGGGCCGTGGACTGCATTCTGGAAAACACCATCTGCGAAGACACCTGGATGAGGCAGGACGAGGCCAAAACCCTTGCCCAGACAGTGGATTGCGTCATTGTCGTGGGTGGCAAAGCTTCGAGCAACACCAAGCATCTAGCCGAGCTTGCAGCTCACTATGGCAAGCCCGTGCAATACATTGAAACCGCTTCGGAGTTGGATCTCACACAGTTCAAGGGCAACGAGACCGTGGGAGTGCTCGCCGGTGCTTCCACACCCACCTGGCTGGTGGATGAAGTCGTGGACACCCTGGAGCAGCTAGGAGACGCGCCCAGCCGGTTCACGCGTTTCATGTTCGTGGCATTCGGCACACCGCTGATGATGGCCTTTGGCGCGGCGCTCATGACCCTGGGAGTTCACGTTTGGATGGGCCTGGGCTTGAGCTGGCGTTACCCGATCATCACTGGAACCTACCTGCTCGCCATGTATCTGCTCACGCCGTACCTGGACCCCATGGGTCTTGGCACCAAGGGGCCGGGGCGCGCGCGATTCCTCGAACGCAACCGCAAGACCCTCATCGCAACGGCCCTGGTTTCGCTGTTGCTGGCCCTTGGCACCGCGGCCTCCATCGGCGTCCAGCCGTTACTGGTGGTGTTCTGCGCCAGCCTGCTCGGGCTCATGTACAAAGTGGAAATCCCCTTGGGGGGAAAACATTGGAGTCTGCGATCCATCCCCGGCTCCAAGGATGTGCTTGTGGCCATGGCGCTGGGCGTGGTCGCCATCGCGCTTCCGGTCTGGCAGAATGGCCGCGCCTTCTGGCTCTGGGCCTGGGATGCGAAAGCATTGGTGGCGCTGGGTCTCGTGACGGTGCTGGTCTATGCCCGCACCGTGATCTACGACATCCGCGATATGCAGAACGATCAGGTGCTTGGCAAGGAAACCCTGCCCATTCTGCTCGGCAAACCACGGGCCAAATTGGTGCTCATTGCTTTGCTGACGATTGGTTTGGCGGGATCCCTCTGGTTCACGTTTGTTAATCAAAGCCATGTCCATCCCCTGGCCATCGCAGTGATTCTTGGTGTTTGCGCTGCCTATCCGCTGCTCTACCTCTGGTATTACCACGAGCGTTTCTCAGCGGGAAAACCCCGATTTGAAATGCGCGTTGAGTTGAGCTTCTATTTGCTGGGCCTGTTGGCCCTGATCTGAGCTGTTTTTGAAAGCTGAGTCGCATGACTGAAGCTGGGCCTACCTCAAGTGACGTCGGTACATCCAAACCGTTCCACCAGAATTCCACCCTGCAGATCATCGTGCTGGTTCTCTGGGCAGTGGCATGGATGGCGGCGCAGAGCCTGCTCAACAAGAATGGCTTCAGCGCCAAACAGCAGGTGACGGCCTTCATTGCCCTGGTGATCGCCATCTTTGGCGCGGCCTTCATCTCGCGTCGTGAGCAGTTCTATCAGCTCCTCACATCAGTCAAATTCGCGGTGAGCCAGATGCTCCTGATTGCCCTGGCGGTGATCATGGGAACCGTGATTTTGCAGGATGAATCACCGGATTTCTATGAACGGTTCTACGGGCAACCTATTCGCAAGGCCATCTTCTGGACACATACCACAGATCTATACCGCAGCCTGTGGTTCTACGCCCTGCTTTCACTTATGGCCCTTTCGATGTTGGCAGTGGCGTGGAAACGAAGGCCTTACCCCGCCCATCGCATCGGTTTTCTACTGGTCCACGTTTCCACCTCGGTGATCCTTCTGGGCGGACTTTGGGGCAAGTACAGCCATGTTCGGGCTTTCAATGAATTGAAGACCGGGGAACCCACAAACACTTTCTACAAGATGAAAAACATGCGGCCGAATCCTGGAGAACCCTACCCACTTCCCGGGTTCCGCATCCAACTCAATCAGTTCACGGTCGAGCAGTACGCCCCGGAATTCAAGCTCTATGCCTTCGTTGAACCGGATGGAATTGGTGGCTTTGAGAAAAACCCGAAGGCCTACGATGTGAAGCAGGGCATTACAGCCCGGCTGCCGCTATCGCAACTTCACTTCTCGGAGGAACAACTCATTCCCAATGCCATGGATGTTGGCGGATTCATCAATAATCCGAGCGCTCCGGAGAATCCCGCGCTGCGTGTGATGCTGGGAATTGGTGCGCCGCAGCCCGTCATCGGGGACCTCTTTGCGCGTCGCGAGAATGCCGCGCGCCGCGATGAACCAGGCGGACGCTTTGCCATCGTATACCAGGATCGCTGGTCCTCGGACCTCTTGAATCAACTGCGCCCCACGGCCCCGAAAACAGAAAAGATCGTGCTCACCTACATGGGCAGGACCACCAGGCATGATGCCAAGGTTGGTTCCACCATGGATTTTCCAGCCCTCACCCTGAAAGTCGAAAAGTACTATCCGGATTTCGCTGTGCAGAAGGATAAGGATGGAAATCCCCAGGCCTACACCCGCAGTCAGAAGCCAGTGGAACCATGGCTGGAATTGAGCATCAGGGAGTCCGGGGGAGCCAGACGCCGCGTGATGCTCAGTGCCAGGAACCCTGGCCTTTCGGATCAGCTCAACGGCCCCAATCTGCCCAAGGGACTGCGGCTGAGCTATGTGCGCGAAGGTGAAGAACGGCAGTCACGTTTCGTCGTGTTCACCCGCGAGGATCATTTCATCCGCCTTGTTGAGAATGCCCGCGTGATCCGGTCTGAACCACTCTTGCTCAACAAGCCCTTCATTGTGGAGAAGGGCCTTTCGGCCACTGCGGTGGCCACCCTGGATCACGCGGACTATGTGCCTGCTTTCGTGCCCCATCCCGATCCCAAGGAAGCTCTCAAATTCGAACGGCCCGTGCTGAAAATAAAAATCTGGGATGCGGGATCCGGGCGAACCGAAGAAAAATGGTTGGAGGCCATTGGCCCGGACGGCCTGCCCAAGCCAGAGACATTCTTCGAAAAAAAAATAGGCCTCGTCTACAAAGCCAAGGACGTAGAGCCCGAAGATTTCCGTTCGGAGCTGGTGGTGCTCGACGCCACGGGTAGACAGCTTGCGAAGAAAACCGTGGGAGTCAACGATCCGCTAGTCTTCCAGGGCCACTGGTTCTACCAGAGTAATTACAACCCGGATGACCCGAGCGTCAGTGGCATCATGGTCGTTCATGAATCAGGCCTCTGGTTGGTCTACGTCGGCTTTCTCTGCCTCATCGTCGGGATGGTTTGGATGTTCTATCTGAAGCCGATCCTTAAACGCCGGGATGCCGCAGCCGCAAGGATGGAGACCTGATGGCACAGCTCTTCGCCAGTTTCATCAAGGCCGAATTGGCCTTCCAGCTCACCTATGCTCTCTATTTCCTCGCTCTGCTCGCCTATGGCCTTTGCCATTATACCCCTGCGCTCAAGGACGGAAAGGACCGCATCTACCAGGCGGCGCGGATTCTCTTTCTTGCCGCATGGGTACTGAATGCCTACCTGCTCGTCCATCGGGGAATCACCGCCGGAAGGCCACCCTTCAAGACTTTCTACGAATCGCTCATCTACTTCAGCCTGATCTTTGGTCTGCTGGCCCTGGTGATCGAGTGGATCAAGAAAATCCGCTTGCTGGGCTTCATCTCCTTGCTAATCGTGTTCGGTGCCTTGACCTATGCGCTGACCAAAGCCGATATCGAAATCATCGCACTGCCGATTGCCTTGCGGAGCGCATGGTTCCTGCCCCATGCGACCATCTACTTCGCCGGTTATTCGAGCCTGACTGTGGCCTTCGTAATGGCCATTCTGGCTCTGTTGAAGCCTGGGGACTGCAGCTTTGAGCCCGGCTCCTTCTGGGCCCGGGCCATGGGCGCCACGAATGTCAACTTCGAAAAAATGAACCGACAATGGACCCGCTTCGGATTCCTGATGCTGGCCGGCGGCCTGATCTCAGGCGGCACCTGGGCCAAGTTCGCGTGGAGCGACTACTGGGCCTGGGATCCAAAAGAGAATTGGGGCCTCATCAGTTGGCTCATCTACGGCGCCGTGCTTCATATGCAGTACGTGCCTGCGTTCAAAGGCCGAAAGGCAGTGTGGGCGAGCATCTTTGCCTGGAGCTTCGTTTTGTTCACCTATTTCGGCATGGGCATGCTGCCCACCAAAGGCCAATCAATGCATCGCTACACCGACCCCCCTGCCGCCGGGGAAAGCGAAACCGTTAACGGAGTAAACAAGCGGATGTACTGAGTGAAAAGGCGATGGACACATGGGATCCGGGAGCCGTGGCTCAGGACCTGGTATCCCATGATTTCCAACCATGGCACCCTGTTGAACCACCCCAAGGAGACCCCATGCGACGTTCACCGATACTGGGCCTAGCCCTAGCTGCCACTTCTGCTGTTGCTTATGCCCAGCAAAGCGAGATACCTCTTTGGCTTAATCTGCCGACGGCACAGGGGCTGATGGGATCGGGTTTCGGTTATCGGTTCACCCATCGGTTTCAGGATCAGGCGCGGAACAACAGCAAGGATGCCTTTGGTTTGGATGGCTATTCCTACTCAGGGCTAGGAATGGACATCGCCGTGCCTTCCACGCCAGGAACCAATTTCCAGATCTACCGCACACCGGACAACAAGACCCTCACCTTGGCCTTCCATCAAGTGCTGGTGTCGCAGCCTGACTATCGCATGGCGATCCGGGTCGAGCGCTACGATGAAACCATCAAAGACCAAGCCTTCACGCCGAAATCCCGAGAAGGCATTGTGGGCACATCGGTTCAGCTCCCTCTTTCCTGGAGCGGGAGTGGCTTAACGCTGCTCGTGGTTCCAACTTATTTGAGTTCCACCAGCACCGAACGCAAGGGTGCCACCACCGCCGGATTCGGCCTCCGATGGGATATGGCCGAACGGCACAGCCTGATCGGCGAATATTATCCAACGCCATCCAAAGTAAAAGATCTCCAAGTGTATGTTGATTCAACAACAACACGCGCTGTGGTGGCTGGCTGGGCGGTTGGTTATGTCTTCAGGACCAAAGGCCACCGATTCACGCTCCTGGCCACCAACGCGCGCGGCACCACCGTGAACCAGGTACTTGGTGGGGACTATGCGGGGGCCGGACCGAACCGCAGCGGCGAATGGAGCCTTGGATTCAACCTTGTCAGAATTTTTTAAAGGCTCATCCTTCTTCCCATGACACCTTTACTCGCGGTAGCCCTGATATCCATCCTCCCGATTTTCGCATCGCCCTTGGCCGCCGCCTCAGACTTGGCCTACAAGAAAGAGGGCAGAGGCCCGGGTGTAGTGCTCATCCACGGCTTCGGAGGCAACCGGGATGCCTGGGCTGAGCTTTCCAAACGCATGAAGAAGGAGCACACGGTGGTGTCCGTGGATCTGCCGGGGCATGGGGACAGCAGCAGCATCACAGTGCCCCTGAAAGAAGGTGCGGCGGACCTGGATTCCATCGGCAGTGAAATCGTCAAACTCATCCACAAGCTGAAAATCGAGCCGGTGGTCCTGGTCGGCCACAGCATCGGGGGGGCTATTGCAGTCCGGGTGGCCCTGGCGGACCCACAGATAACCCGCGGGATCATTCTCGTGGACAGCAGTCTGGCTCCAATTCCCAAGGCCTTCACGGACAAGCTTGAGAAGGATCTCGACACCAACGCCAGCCTAGCGCTCGGGAATTTTTTCGGGGGACTTTGCAAGGGTGAAGCCCAAAAGGCAAAGCTCATCAAAGACGCCATGAAGGTTCAGGTGCCCGTACTCAAAGCCTACGTTCGGGCTCTTGGAAGTGATTCCCTTGGGACGCGAACCCTAGCCGCCAAGGTGCCCGTGACCCTCTTCGCTTCAACCATCTTGATTCCCGATCCCACGAAAGAGAAAGAGCTCCTCAACCAGTTAGGCCTGGGCGGAATCTCCAAGCTCAACGTGTCCTATTTTGTGGACGCTTGGCACTGGATCATGTGGGATGACCCCGACACCTTCGAGATTCTCTTCAATGATTTCGAGAACAGCTTGCGCTGAGCCACGGGGTAAGGGAATTGCTAGGATGTTCCAAGCATTCTAAACTGTCATTTCAATCCCCAACCACCATGGAGGCGTTCATGCGAGTTCGATCTTCTTTCCTGATTACCGCTGGCCTGCTGGCCTGCGCCATCCTTGGCTACGCCGCGGGCGCCAAGAGCTACCAGGTGACCGGCCCCATCACCGATATCAGCGCCGACACTATTACCGTAACGAAAGGCAGCGAAGCCTTTCAGATCAACCTGCCTAAGGGTACCAAGGGCGCCGATGGCCTTAAGAAAGGCGACAAGGTCACGGTGTTCTACGCCATGACGGCCACCTCGGTGGAGTCCAAGGCCGCGCCAGCGAAACCCGAACCAAAATCATCAGCACCGAAAAAGAAAGGTGCCTGAAGCACTCCGCCCTTGGGTTCTCATCACCGGTTGCTCCTCGGGCATTGGTAAGGCCCTGGTGGGCATTTGCCGGGAGGCTGGCTGGGGCGTGGTAGCCACGGCCAGGCAAACGGCAGATCTGGCGGATCTTCCGGTTGGCGATGATTTGCGCCGATTGAGCCTGGATGTGACCTCCCAGGAAAGCATCACCAGCGCCGTCGATTCTTCTTCGGATCTGCGGCTGGTGGCACTTATCAACAATGCGGGCTACGGCCAGATGGGACCGTTGGAATTCATGCGGCCTGGTGAACTGCGGGCGCAATTCGAAACCAATGTGGTCGGGCTCCAGTCGGTCACGAATGCTTTTCTTCCGCTCATCCGGCGGAACGCATTGAAAGGTGAAGGCCGCATCGTCCATGTGGCCTCGGTGCTGGGCCGCCTGAGCATTCCCATGGCTGGACCTTACAATGCCTCAAAGCATGCGGTGGTGGCCCTGGCGGAGACCCTGCGCCTGGAGATCGGGAGAGAGATTCCAGTCGTTCTGGTGGAGCCCGGCGCGGTGGCCACCTCATTCCGCGACACCATTCCCCGGGCCTGGGGCGATCTGCCGGAGCGGGTCAAGGGCACGCGCTACGAACGGATTCTTGCGAAATTCCTGAAAAACCGGGAGAACCAGGCAGCTCGTTTTGCGGGAAGCCCAGAACACGCCGCCCACTGCATCCTGAAAGCGCTCACTAGGAAACATCCGCCCCGCCGGATCCTGATCCGTCCTGAAGCCCGGCTGGCACGGTGGGTCAAGGCGTTGGTGCCGGCTGCGGTTTGGGAGTGGTTTCTAAGGCGGAGCTACGATCTATAGGCCGTGGGCGATAGGCCGTGGGCGATAGGCCGTGGGCTGTGGGCTGTGGGAAAAGTGGCCTACAGCCCACCGTCTACCACCTACGGCCCAAATCAATTTCCCAGATACGTGAACCAGAAATGCACACCCAGTTCGTTGCCCTGGAAATCATCCGGCAGCGGGGGGATGTGGCCGGTGCGGCGCACCGCATTCATGGCACTTTGATCCAGGGCATAATTGCCGCTCGGGCTTTC
>JANXQX010000067.1 GCA_025353305.1 Holophagaceae bacterium | reverse complement strand
GTGCTTGGACTGGGGGAACACCTCGGCCATGGTCTCCTGAGCATGGACGGGGTGGAGCATGCCGACCACCGCCGGATGATGAATCCAGCCTTCGCCGCGGGCCATCTGGGTGAGTACCTGCAGGTGATGCAACGGATCATCCTCGAGTGGGCCGGCGATTGGGCCACACGCGGAACAATGGACGTCTTTGCGGAGGCCCGGAAACTCACCTTCGCCATCGCAGCTGAAACGATAGCAGGCCTCAAGCCAGGTTCGGAGGTCGAACAATTCGCCCGGGTCTATTCGGAGCTTCTCGATCTCCGCTATGACGTCCCGGTCCAGGGCCGGGACGCTGCCTGGCACCAGCGGCGTGACCAGTTGTGGCAGCGTGTGCACGAACTGCTGCGGCCGAAGATCCAGGAGCGCCGCGCCCGCCCCGCGAACGATGCGCTGGGCATGCTCGTGGCAGCCCGCGACCGGGAGGGCCAGGCGCTATCGGATGAGCAATTGATCGGACACATGAACACCCTTCTGGTGGCGGGGCATGAGACTTCCACCAGCCTCATCGCCTGGTTCCTCTATCTCCTGTGCCAGCATCCGGACTACCTCGCCCGCATCCGGGAAGAACAGGACGCGATCCTGGGTGGCCGCAAGGTTGCCACCGTCGAGGAACTCCAGCGCATGAAGACCCTGGGCAATGCACTGAGCGAGGCGGAGCGCATGTACCCGCCCATTCCCAACGGGGCGCGGGGCGTCCTGGCAGATGTGCCCTTCCTGGATCACATCATTCCATCCGGCGCCAAACTCTTCTATTCAATCGTTGGTTCCCACTATCTCAAGCACGTCTGGACAGATCCGGAAAAATTCGACCCCGATCGTTTCGCCCCGCCCCGCGAAGAGGACGTCCGGACCCCCTACGCGCTGGTCGGTTTCGGTGGCGGCCCCCGCACCTGCATCGGCATCAATTTCGCCAAGCTCGAGATCAAGGCGCTCACCACCCACCTATTGCTTCACTACGACCTCACGCTGGTGCCAGGGCAGGATATCCGGCAGCATTACGATGTGTCGGCGGCGCCCCTCAACGGCATCAAGCTGAGCCTGACGCCCCGCGCCTGACGCGCGGCTCTGATACCAAGTTGCATTCAAAAAATTGAATTCACCGCCAAGACGCCAGATTTCCCTTTGTCTCGTGTATCGGCTCTGCCGATACCGAGAAGAGCGCCAGGAAAAATGCACAAGTTCCATAAGCCTTCACTGGGACCGGAAGTCGCTTCGCGAGGCGCGTAGCGCCAGCGGGCTAATAGCCCGCAAATTCAGGCGACCCGGCACGGATCACACCAGAGCGTGAGGCCGTCGCCGGGTCGCCTGAATTTCCCCCGCGAAGCTGGCGCATGATGGCTTTCTTCTCAGTATCGGCCGAGCCGATACACGAGACAATAAGACTCTTGGCGCTCTTGGCGTCTTGGCGGTGAATCCATTTCTGTTTTATTGAACGCGACTTGGTATGAAACAGATTCACGTTCAACAGTGACTCTCACCCAGTCTCTGGAAGACCTTCGGATTGAATGCTACGCTTTAACCCTCATCTAACGAGGTTTCCATGTCCATCCTATCTCCTGCGCTCCTTTCCCTCGGGCTGCTCGCCACGTCGCTGGTGGCACAGAGCCCAGCGCCCAAGGTCGCTCCCAAGGCCATCGACCCGGCGAACATGGACACTTCGGTGAGACCCTGCGATGACTTTTACCAGTACGCGAACGGCGGCTGGCTCAAGCGCTCCACCATTCCGGCCGACAAGGCGCGCTTCGGCAGTTTCGAGGAACTGGCGGACCGGAATCGGGACACGCTGCACGCCATTCTGGAGGAGACTTCGAAACGCACGGATTGGAAGAAGGGTTCCATCGAACAAAAGGTCGGCGACTTCTTTGCTTCGGGCATGGACGTGGCGGCCATCGAGAAACTAGGTCCGGCACCCTTGAAACCATGGCTGGACCGCATCGAGGCCATGCGGGGCACCAAGGATCTGGCACCCGTGCTGGCGGCCTTTCACGGGGCCCGGGCCGGGGGCGGGGGCTTCGGCCTGGGCGTCGCCCAGGATGCCAAGAACAGCACCCAGTACATCGTGCAACTCAACCAGGGCGGCCTGGGCTTGCCGGACCGCGATTACTACACCAAGGACGATGCGAAATCCAAGGAGCTGCGCGCGAAGTACGTCGCGCATGTGGCCCGGATGATGGTGCTGGCGGGCGAGGACCCCCTGGATGCTGGCGCTCACGCGGACGCCGTGATGCTGGTGGAAACGCGGCTGGCCAAGGCCTCCATGACCCGCGTGGAGCAGCGCGATCCCCAGAAGACCTACCACAAAATGCCCGTATCCGAGCTGATTCAGTTGGCGCCGCAGTTTGATTGGAGCGCTTATCTCATGGGCCGGGGGATCACTAAACTCGAGGATGTGAACGTGCGCCAGCCGGGCTTCTTCAAAGAGTTCGGCGTTTTGGCCGACCAGCTCACGCTGGCGGAGTGGAGGGCCTATCTGCGCTGGCACGCCGTCAGTTCCGCGGCGCCTTACCTTTCTACTGCCTTTGTGGATGAGGCTTTCGATTTCAACAGCCGCACGCTGAATGGGATTCCCCAGCAGCAGGATCGCTGGAAACGCGTCCAGGCCGTGCTCGACACCCCTTCGGCGCTCGGCGAAGCCGCGGGCCAGCTCTACGTGAAGAAGGCCTTCAGTCCCGAAGCCAAGCAGAAGATGGTGGTGCTCATCGAGAATCTCCGCACCGCGCTCAAGGAAAAAATCGTGGCGCTGCCCTGGATGGGCGAGGACACCAAGAAGCAGGCCCTGAAAAAGCTCGCGGCTTTCGGCGTGAAGGTCGGCTACCCCGACAAATGGAAAGACGCTTCCAAGATCGAGGTCCTGCGCGGGGATTTCTTCGGCAACATCATGCGGGCCCGGGCCTATGAAACCAGGCACAACATCGAGAAGCTGGGACAGCCCATCGACCGCACGGAATGGGGCATGACGCCCGCCACGGTGAACGCCTACTACAGCCCCACCATGAACGAGATCGTATTCCCGGCGGGCATTCTCCAGCCGCCTTTCTTCGATGCGAACGCCGACGATGCGGTGAACTACGGTGGCATTGGCGCCGTGATCGGCCATGAGATGACCCACGGATTCGACGATTCTGGGAGTCAGTTCGACGCCGATGGCAACCTGAAAAACTGGTGGACCGCCGACGATAAGAAAGCCTATGAGAGCCGCACGGATCTGGTGGTGAAGGAGTTCGATGCCTTCAAGGCGCTGCCGGATCAGAACGTGAACGGCAAGCTCACCCTGGGCGAGAATATCGCCGATCTCGGGGGACTGAAGATCTCCTACGCGGCCTGGCAGAAGAGCCTTGGAGGAAAAGTACCCGCCCCCATCGACGGCTTCACGGGACCTCAGCGGCTCTTCCTGAATTTCGCCATCATCTGGCGCAACGTCATCCGCCCTGAAGCCCAGCGGGTGAGACTTAACACCGATCCCCACAGCCCCGGCCAGTTCCGCACCATCGGGCCGCTTGCCAATCTGCCGGAGTTCTTCACGGCCTTCGGGTGCCAGGATGGCGATGCCATGAAACGCCCGGAAAATGTTCGTCCGAGCATTTGGTAGGCCCATGACTGGGCTGTGGGCTTTGGGCTGTAGGCTGTAGGCTAGATGAGTGCGCGATCCCTCCAAACTCCGAGCATTTGCAATGGCAAGGGAACTCGTGAAGGAAGTCTACTTGGCCACAAGACCTTTCCCCATGGAGGAGCGATTCGGATTGTCTTCACAAATGAGGCGTGCGGCCATCTCGATCGGATCAAACCTTGCAGAAGGTAGCAGTCGCACCAGCATCAAGGAATATCTCAGGTACATAGAAGTCGCGGCCGGTTCGGCAAAGGAACTTCAGTTTCAAGTTCTTATTGCCAAAGATCTTGGATTTCTTCCTTTGGATGACCCGCTATCCGATCAATGTGAAATCATGTGCCGCACCCTCAACGCCCTGTTTCGCGGCCTTCGAAAATCTGCCACTGGATAACCGCCCACAGCCCACCGCCCACCGCCCACAGCCCACCGCCCACAGCCCACCGCCCACAGCCCACAGCCCACCGCCCACCGCCCACAGCCCACCGCCCACCGCCCACAGCCCACCGCCCACAGCCCACCGCCCACAGCTACTTTAAAGAGATCTCCATGAATCCACGAATCCTTCTGCTGTCCACCTCAGCCATTGTCCTTGCGGCGGCCACTCCCCGGCCCGTGCTCGGCGTCGATCCCGCCTACATGAACCGGACCGCGACGCCATGCGCGGACTTTTACGCCTACGCCAATGGGGGCTACGACAAAGTGGCGATTCCCGGCGCTTACGCGGCCTATGGCGTGAACCAGGAAATCGATGACCGTAACTGGGCGATCCTGCGTGACATCCTGGAAAGTTCGGCGAAGGAAACCAGGTCGCCGAAAGGATCGGTCATCCAGCGCATTGGTGATTTCTACGCTTCGGGCATGGATGAGACCACCATCGAAAAGGCGGGGATCACACCGCTGGCTGATGCCCTCAACCGTATCAACGGGGTCAAAGATCCAGATGGCCTCGCACCAATGTTGGCTTGGATGCATGCCCATGGCGTGGGCGGCGGCTTTGCGTTTTTTGTGGCGGCCGATGACAAAGATAGCGCCACCGAGATCGCGCGGCTCTACCAGGGTGGTCTGGGATTGCCGGAGCGGGAGTACTACTTCCGCGCTGATGATGCCTCCAAACTTCTCCGGAAAAAATACGCCGCCCATATCGCCAGGATTTTCGAGCTGGCGGGGGACGATGGAGTCACGGCAAAAGCTGCGGCCGGGAATGTTCTTGCCCTGGAGACCAAGCTTGCCGAAGCTTCCAAGCGGCTTGTGGATCTGCGCGACCCCGTCGCCAACTATCACAAGCTGAAACGTATGGATGTGTCTAGCCTCGCAGCAGGATTCAACTGGCCCGAATACTTCAAGGGCATCGCATTGCCGGATTCCCAGATGGAGCTGCTGGTGGGTCAGCCGGAATTCCTGAAAGCCTTTGCCAAGCTCACGCAGGAAGTCCCTCTGAATGATTGGAAGGCCTACCTCCGCTGGAATCTCTTGAACGCGACCGCCCCGGAACTGAGCCGTGCCTTCGAGGAACAGAATTTCGCCTTCTACGGCGCGAAGCTTTCCGGTCGCAAGGAGATGCTGCCCCGCTGGAAGCGCGTCCTGCAGGCCACGGACAACGCCATCGGCGAGGACTTGGGTCAGCTATACGTGAAGCGCGCTTTCTCTCCCGCGGCCAAGGCGCGCGCGCTGGAGATGGTGAAATTCCACAAGGAGGCCATGCGGCTGAGCATCCAGAACTCACCATGGATGAGCGAAGCAACCAAGCAGGCTGCCTATAGGAAACTCGACACCATGGGTGCCAAGGTGGGCTACCCCGATACCTGGCGCGATTACTCGAAGCTTGAAATCCAGCGCCAACCCTATGTGCTGAACGTATTGGCCGCGAGGGCTTTCGAGTTCCAGCGCCGCATGGCCAAGCTCGGCAAGCCCGTGGATCGG
>JANXQX010000027.1 GCA_025353305.1 Holophagaceae bacterium | reverse complement strand
CCTGGCCGGTCTGATCGGCAACATGGTGGTCAATACGGCCGCCAGCCGCGAGACGATCCAGACCCTGAAGGATGTGGGGGTGGCCCGGGGCATCCCGGTGCTTGCCTGGATCGACCACATCACCACGGCCTCGAACGCGCTCCGCGCCTACAACGTGGAGGTGGACGGGCGCGCCATGCGGGGCGGGGGGCTCTACTTCGAATCCTCCATGGCGGTCGGGTCCACGGCCCGCAAGGCGGAGACCCTGGCCCGCCAATTTGAGGATGTGGCCAAGTCCCTGATGCAGGCCGCCCGCAAAAACACCTCCGCCGCCAGCGCTTAAGGAGTCCTCATGTCCATGGCCGACAAGAAGCGCAAATTGGTAGCCCAGCGCCATAGCCGGGATCCCGAACCGGCGCTTGCCCACCCCCACCCCCATGGCCCGATGAAACCCATGATGGAACGGGCTTCCGTCATGGTGCTCGCCACCCAGGACGAGACGGACCTGATCACCCGCCCCCTCCCGGAATGGCCTGAGGGCGCCATCACTTCAGGAAGCGTGCAGGTCGATGGTCCCAGAGAATCGCCCGAAGTGCCGTTGCGGCTCCAGGTCGCCAAGGTGCAGCCCTCGATCCCGGCCGAAAAGATGGGTGCCACCCTCGACCGGCTCCTGCAAGGGCTCCAGGCCAAGGGCGCCGATACCCGCACCTTCCACCTGTCCATCCCCTACAGCCTTCGTCTGGACGCGGAACTGTATCAAATCCTCCATGCCCAGCCCGACAGCGCGGCAGCCGCGGCCCTGGAGTCGTTCCGGCAGGCGCCACAGGACAACCTGGACGCAATCACGGGCGCCGCCGCGCTGGTGGCGGAACGCCGACGACGTCCCAGCAAGGGGGGCCTGGGCCAGGCCGGTACGGTCACCATGACCTTGGACGGTCCCCAGAGCGAGACCCTGGAAGTGCTGGCCCGCCGCTCCGGACTCTCCTGCGGGGCCTTCCTGGAGGGGGCCACCCTCATCTGGGCGGCCCGCCACGGCCATCTTGAGCTGGATTCAAAATAAAATCTGGTTCGATGGATCCCGCATCCAGCGGAGCTAAACGACGTTCTCACCCTCAAGAAGATCGCCACCAGTGGACAGGGTAGGGGTGTTCAATCCAAAGAGATCCTCTGGCAGATTCTCGAATTTTGTGGGATCTACCAGGTATTTCCCGTTCAACACTGGGCCAACAATCAGTCGATGGCCCTCCACTTTGGCATTGCACCCATCCCAAAGTGCTGCGACCTTCTGCAGCGCCGTGGTGAACTCGGCCTTGAACTTCGAGTAATTGTCGGGATGGAAGGCCAGTTGCTCATGGATGGAGTGAAGGTCGATCTTGCTTTCGGTTTGAGCCGCGGAAATCCTGGCCACTAAGAACTGGGCGCAATCCAACTCTGTGGACTTGGTGAATTGACGAATGAACTCCAAGGGCAGGGGGAACGCGGAACCCTTGTAACCCGTGACGGGATCCCCTACGAGTTCGCGAAAGAAGGTGGAATCGATGAGCACCTTGAAGTTCCGGGGGATCCCCGGATCGAGAGCCAGGGGCTCGGCACCTTGATCCAACATTTTTTCATCCGTCTTGCTGGGTAGATCGAACTTCCGGATGATCTGCAGGGACTCGGCCTGCTTCCGGCGGGATCCGAGTACGCCGTGCAGCTCCACATCAATGGTGCATTTCTGGATCTGCTCCATGACAAGGGCGATCGCATCGTATTTGCTGCCGCCCATGGACCCGCGGCTGTCAGTCTTCCAGCCAATCCTGCGCATGAAGTCTGCGGCGCTGTCGAGGGTGATGACGGGGTTCTTGGTCTTGACGGCCAAGGTGCACAGCATGGTCAGAATGCGACGGGCGTTGATTCCGAAGGGAAGCCTCACGCCTTCTTCATGCGCCCGGGCATTCAGCGTAATGGTGATCCAGGAACTAGGACTCGTCCGGATCACTCTCTGAATGCGCCGCTCATCGGTCGGCTTGTGCGGAAGCCCCATCAAGGCAAGGTTACGTAAGATAAACAGGAGTTCCTTCTGTTCCGAGTTGGCCTCCTGGGGCAGCAATTCGAGATAGTCCTTTTTCTTCTTCTCCCTTAATTCTTTGACTGTTTGCCGGGCGGCTTCGACCACCTTCTCGAACGGCACACCCTTCATGAGCTTGAGGAAGTTGGCCGCGCGTTTCTTGGAACGAAAGATTTGGGCTATCGCAAGATGATCGCGTTCATCAAAATCCGTCATATGGCCACCTGAATACTATTCAGGGTAAGAGTCTCGCCCAATTGTGCAACTCCCAAATCCAGGTATGCACATTTTAGCTACCCAAAAAGACGGATGCAGCAGAGAGGGTAGGTGGACCTGCTCCAGTCCCGGCAAGAGCGCGCGCGACCGTCCTACCCAGAATGACGGGAACAAAACTGATCAAGTGGTCCAAAACGTCCCCTGGCCTTCAGGACCTTCCCACAGAGACTAACGGATGCAAAACCTTGCAAGTGGTTCAGGACTCCTTTCACCAATCCCAACCATCAGAACCTAAACTACCTAAGATGACGGACGCAAAAAACCTAGTAAGTGGTTCAGGGCTCCTTTCGGCAATCCCAACCATCAGAGCCTCGCCTACCTAGGATGACGGACGCAAAAAACCTAGTAAGTGGTTCAGGACTCCTTTCGGCAATCCCAACCATCAGAGCCCACCTACCCAGGATGGCGGACGCAAACACCTAGCAAGTGGTTCAGGACACCCGCCCGCTAGGTCGTGGTTCGCCTGACCCGGCCCGCCAGGATGATGGGATGTGCCGGGCTGATGTAGAAGCGAGGTTTCGGACATGTCAATGTTCATGGAAGAACCAACAGGGGAATCAGGCCGCGAGGGCTGTCCGTCGTTCTGAGTCTTTTGGTTCCGTCATTTTGGGTAGGGTTAAGGAATAAGTGCATCCGTCTTCTTGGGTAGGGCAATCTACCCAGGACGGCGGATAAACAGCTACAGATTTGCTCTTTACGGCCCTAATCTACCCAGAAGGACGGAGCAGAGAAGAAAATCCTACCCAGAATGACGGAGCCTGGATGGTATTCAGAATGACGGACGCAACCATTTTATCCGTCATTCTAGGTATTCAGTAACCATATGTTACACTAACCGTCATCCTAGGTATGGATTCCCACATATTTTGCGGATTTCGTGCGGATTCATTGTTGATAATTATTTTTATCCGTCATTTTAGGTATCTTGATCCGCCATCGTGGGTACCTGTCCCGCCGTTCTGAGTAGCCTGTACCGTCTTCCTGAGTATTTCGATGTGTTTGTAATTGCTGCTATAGTGTGAGTTTTGCCGCTTTTTTTGATACAGTTAAAAAGCAAATAGTATTCAATTAGTTTTTTCAAATAGCTCTTTGATGAAGGGTATCGACCCACCCCTACAGGCCATCGTCGAAAAGCCATGGTTTGAAGGAATGAAATGAAAATACTGCTCCTGGAAAGAACATCGGTTCTGAAGTGAAGTTTAACCCTTTCAGGATGGGTAGCCCGAAGGACCCTGCAAAGACTCAAGCATCCGTGCAATCTTGGAGTTTGATCGGACGATTCGCAAGGTTAGTAACTCGGCCTTGCTGGCTTTAGATGGTTCAAACATCGACCAAGCCACCCCGACGAAGCAGCTCGAGCAGGAAGGACTCCCCCCGGTTGGTCCGTGAGTGTGCGCATAGCTTCAAAAGGCCTGCGGCCTCACCCTCCGGTCCAGGTTCAAGGTCCATGCCGAGTCCCTCGATCGCCTCCCGAAGATCCGGATTACGAAGCCCTTCCTCCGCCCAGGGAACCATGTTGCGTGCTGAAACCCAGGCTCGCATTGCAACAACAGGAAGGGCTTGGCACAGCAAGTGCCGAACTTCCGGGGCATCCCAGGCCAGGAGGATCTCGGACTGGGCGAGCAACCAAGTCGCCCGCTCCCGGAGGGCGGGGTCAAAGAGGGTGCCTATGAATGGCGCATCGATCAACCCGAGCACTGCACCGCTGTGACGGTTGTAGGCGAAGGACAGGATGGCGGTGCGCCCAGGACCGCTGGCATCCAGATCCCTGCTATTGCCGGAGGCACTGCAGGCCACGGCGCAACCGATGCCGTGAATTGCCCGGCGTACGGTGTCGGGCTCCAATTGCCGGAAAGGGGTGTTCATTGAACGATGTTCACAGAATTCGACCTGTTCAGCGAGCCAGCTCGACCCACCTCTCCCGCTACCAGCCGGAGGAAATCAGCTCACTCACCTGGGCCTGGAGCCCTTGGGCCTCGCGGAGGTAGTGCTGGGCCGCTTGGTACCCGCTGTGTCCGAGAAGGACCCGGACCGCCTCGAGACTGCCGCCCGTCGCCTGCAGGGCCGCGATGGCGGCGGTGTGCCGGATGCCATGGGGCCGGGCCGTGGCGCCCGCCTTGAGGCCCCGGCCGCGGATGATCAAGTAAACGCCGGTTCCGGTCAGACGCATGGGTCGTAAGTGTCCGTGGCGGTCGATGGGCACGAAGAGCGGATGCTTTCCGTCAGGGCAGGGGAGATCGAGGCAGCCCCGGATGTCGAGCCAGGCGGTCAGGTCCTCCACGGCCCGGCGGGTCAAGGTGACCTTCACGCGTTGGCGTTTGCCTTTGCGGAGGATCCACAAGGCTTTCTGTGGCAGATCCACGTCTGAGACGTCGAGGCTGGTGAGTTCTTGTCGGCGCAGTGCCAGATCCGCCAGCAGCCGGATGATCGAACGGTCCCGAACATCGGCATCCCGGCCTCGGTCCGTGTCGTGGAGCATGGTCCCCACTGCCACGACCCCTGGGCCGGCCGTGTCGCGGTAGAGTTCCTCCGGCAGGCGATCGATGGCCAGCTCGTAGGGGATCGCGCCAGCGATGGACAGGCGCTTGCAAAGGGACTTCAACGCCGTCAGCCGACGGTTGATCGAGCCCGAAGCCAAACCGCGGGACTCCAGGTGGGTCCGCCAGTCCGTTACCCGCGCGTAGGCCATCCCTTTGGAGTTCAGGGCAAAGAAATCGGCCAACCCTTTGAGAGCCGCCCGATCATCCAGTTCTGCATCGGTGTTGCCGGGAAAGAAGAACATCGCCGCCTGCCGGTAGGCGGCTCTGAAGCTTCGCCGGGTGTGCGGATTCAGTCCGTTCCACCAACTCTCCAGCACCCTTTGGCCGATCCCCACCTCCGTTGAAGGCGGGATCAGCACTGGCACTATGGAAGGGCGCCGGACGGGAGTCAGGGAATTGGACATCAGGATGGAGGTTGCAGATGAGAGGCCATTTCGTAAATAATTCGCCAAATCACTTATACACGAAGGGTGGCTGGGCGGCGTCAATTAGGAATGTTTTTGGACGACAACTACCTTTGTGCATTTAAGGGAGCGAGGCGAAGCCGACGCTTTTGCTAATTTCAGGCAACTTGGGCCAACGACAATTACAGCGACAATTACAAATGTGCGGGCA
>JANXQX010000019.1 GCA_025353305.1 Holophagaceae bacterium | reverse complement strand
CTCTTCATGGACACCCTGCGCCGTGGTGATTTCGAAGCCGCCAAGCGCGCCGCCACCACCCACAACAAGAGCCACGTCGCCCTGGTGCTCAAGCACGGCCTGGACATCTTCCAGTACGAGAAGCAGCTCAAGGCCATGAATGCCAACCACGATGTGATCCAGCCCGTCGAGCGCGCCATCGCCCGCGGCACCGCGGAAGTCCATGAACTCCTCAAGAAGGGCATGAACTCGCTCGCCACCATCGGCGCCCTGTCTCCCTTCATCGGCCTGCTGGGAACCGTCATCGGCATCATCAAGGTCTTCAGCGACCTGAAAACCCACGGCGCCGGCGACATCAACGCACTGGCCGGTTCCATCGGCGAGGCCCTGGCCACCACCGCGCTGGGCCTCATCGTCGCCATCCCGGCCGTGTGGATGTACAACCTACTGACCAACAAGCAGGACCAGGTGATCACCCACATCAACAACTCCGCCTCCCAGATGATCGACGAGTTCATCCGTCGCGAGAGCCAGGCCTAATCCATCCACTCAAGGTCACGGGGGCAAAACCCCGCGGCCCCTTTCTAAAAGGAGGCCTCCATGGATGCAGGCGGAAAGAGTGGCGGAGTCAAATCCGACATCAACGTCACCCCCTTGGTGGACATCGTGCTGGTGCTGCTGATCATCTTCATCGTGATCACGCCCGCGGTGAACGACAGCGTCAGCCTGCCGCTCGCCAAGCACAGTCCCAAGGTGGAGAAGAACACCGGCGAGAAGTACCTGCAGATCACGTTCCAGGCCAAAAAGGACGCCGCGGGCATGTACGGCCCAGGCAACATCATCATTGATGATCCCGCCGCCAAGAACATCGATTTCAAGATCAACGACACGGCTTCCAAGCAGCAACTCGTGGATTACGTTACCAAGAGCACCTCGACCCTTTCCTATCGCCGGGTCTTCGTGAAGGCGGATCGCAATCTTCCCTACCTATTGGTGGACAAGCTTTTCCAAGCCTGCCGGGAAGGTGGCGCCGATGAGGCGTCCATCGTCACCGCCGAGGCCAAAGACAGCAAAGAAAACAAGGAAGGGGGCAAATAATGGACGCAGGCGGACCCAAAGGCAAAGCCAAATCCGATATCAATGTCACCCCGCTCATCGACATCGTCCTGGTGCTGTTGATCGTCTTCATCGTCATGGTGCCGGGCCTTTCCAAGGCGCAGAGCGTCACGGTGCCTCAAGTCGTGACGACTCCCCCTCCTGTCACACCACCCATCAATCCGCCCCTGGTCATCTCCATCGACAAGGATGGCAACTACATGCTCCAGAGCGACAAGATCAAGCTCGAAGACCTGGCTGAAAAGATCCAGGCAGCAGCCGGTTTGCAGGAGCGCAATTCCCGTAAAGTCTACCTGAAGGTGGACGAGGAAATGCCTTTCGGCAAGGCGGTCGACGCCATGGACCAGATCCGGCTCGCAGGCGACCAGCTCAAGGTTGAATCCGTCAAGAAATTCGCAGACGGAAATGACGGTGGTGATATCAAGGTGTCCATCTCGATCAAACGGCGCGCCTGATAGCAGCGCATGGATTCAGTCAAACAAAAGCCCCGCCAATGCGGGGCTTTTTCTATTGCCATGGGCCGCCCGATCATTAAGCGCAAAACGAAATGAGGTAGTTATGACGTTCGCCCGATCCATGACCAACATTTCACGGGACCGTGATGGCGCGTGACAAGGGATGAACGCAGCCTGGAGCATCCCCACCAGGAGGCTCAAATGCAGGCTGCCAGCCAGGCTCGGCGCGTCGCCGAGATCAATGTCACGCCCCTGATCGACATCGTTCTGGTGCTGCTCATCGTCTTCATCGTGATGGTGCCCATGACCGGGCGGCACCATCCTGTGGTTGTCCCCTCCATCGTGCCTGGGGGTTTTGTGTCTCCGCGTTATCCCGTCATCACCGTTTTGAAGGATGGAAGCTGCATTTTCCAAGGAGAGCCGATCTCGCGGGAGCAGCTTGCCGCCCGCCTGGTTCCGGAGGTCCTGCTGCAGCCAAGGCTGGCCAGGCGTGTGCACCTAAGGGTGGATGGAGCCGTTCCCATGCACCGCACCGCGGAGGTCCTGGACGCAATCCGGCTGGCAGGAGAGCAGGCAAGGCGCGTGACACCCGGATACTCCCCCACGCCGAACGAGGGCGACCAGCGGCATGAGGACGACATCAAGGTCGCCATGACCTTGAAAAGGCCGATCTGATACGAACTCACGATCAATCTTTTGAATGCAATCCCGGCTGAACCTCGCAATGTCAGGGGTTGTAGGCGCCCTGCGGAAGGTTCAGGCCCGTATCGTGGAAGACCTTTTGCAGATCCTTGCCACTGAAACCGGCCGCGCGCTCGGCCGCCTCCAGGTGGTCCAGCAATTGCGATAGATTGGCGCCGCTTGGCACCACCGGCGTCTGCAAAGCCATCGACAATTCATCAAGGGTCATGTCATCCAGGAAGGTGCCCTCGGCCTTGGCCACAATGACGCCATGGAGGGTGTACTGGTCCGTTGGGCCGGTGTGGGTGCGCAAGCTCGCGCTGGGCACGACCACGGCCTCCACAGGGCCTTTGGCATCGCGATCTGCGTGGGCCGCGTACATTAGGTCCCGCCCCGTCAACAGGCCGGCCACGGTGACGCTTTCGCCGAAATCGTTGTTGCGCACCGCCACCGCGCGCAGCTGGCTGCCCACCGCACGGTTCAGCTGGGCGAGCGTCTGGTTGAGGATGGGCGCGAAGCTGGAACCCGTGAGCAAAAGGGCTTTGCGGCCTTTGAACCGTTTGGCTTTGTCGCTCTTGATGAAGCGGCGGCTGTGCTCCAGGAATTGCCGCACGAGGCCCACACCGTTCTCCAGCTGCGCCCAGGACTGGCTGTAGAAGTCACGGCCCGGCACCTGGACATCCCCGCGTGTGAACCACTCGTCCGCCAGCAGAAGCCAAGGTTCGCCCTCGTTGGCTTTCGAATAGCGCCTCGCTTCCTTCGTCCAGCGCTTCACCCAGGCCTTCGCATAGTCGCCGCTCACGTCCTGCACATCCGGCAGGTTCTCACGGTGAGCCGTAAGCCCCACGGGCACACAGGAGAGGCTCAGCACACCGCCCTTGCCCCCCCATCTGCCTTCGGCCTGATACGCGCGGCGTTCCCACAATTCCCGCAGGGTCTTCTCCCACACCCAATCATCATTGAGCCCCGGCGCGATCACCGCCTGGGTATGCACGTCGATGCCGCCCTCCAGCAGCCGGTCGATCTTGCGCAGGATATCGCCCTCGCGCGGGTTGCCCACCACCTTCACGCGGACTTCTGGATCGGTGCAATGGACCGAGACATGGATGGGCGAAAGCCGCTCGCGCACGATGCGGGCAAGCTCTGCGTCGTCGCTGCTGGACAGAGTGCTGAAATGGCCGTAGAGGAAGGACAGGCGGATGTCCTCGTCCTTCAGGTACAGGCTCTTGCGGTAGCCTTTGGGCATCTGGTGCACGAAGCAGAACACGCAGTTCTGCTTGCAGATCTTCACTTCATCCTGGGCGAGGTCCAGGCCGATGCCGTCGCCGCCATTTTCCGTGGATATGCCATAGGTGCTTTTGTCCGGCCGCTCCAGCTTCAGCTCCGTCTCGTCCTTCTGGCTCATCAGGAACTGGTAATTGAGCTGGTCCAGAACCTTCTCGCCGTTGATCTCCAGCAGCGTATCCCCCGCCATGATGCCAGCACCTTCGGCCAAGCTCCCCGGCTCCACCGAAATCACCAACACGCCGCGTTGCGCCATTTTCACCCCGACCTTCCAGTGTGTGGGTGAAAGCCTTGTGGATCAAGGAATGGCTTTGAAATGGAAGCGTCATTTTGAATTGCGTTGTGCTGAATAAGCCGTTTCGAGCGGAAGGAACAGCGCCAGTGGAAAATCAGGAAAGGAGATGAAGCCATGATGCTGGTAAAAGGCCACAGCGGATTCATCTTTCGCGTCAACCACCAGAGCAAAGGCCGCTATTTCTGAATGAATAGACCGCTGGAGCGCATCCGCCAGCAGAGCGCCACCCAGTCCCTGCCCTTGAAAGTTTGAATCAATCGCCAAACGCCCCATGCGAATAGCTGGTACCGAAGGGTATCTCGGCAACTTCTTGCCAATAGTGGCCGGGAGGTTTTTCAGCAGGATGCTTGCCGAAGCGAGAGTGTAATAGCCTGCGATTTGCTCCTGCTTGGCGAGCGCCACAAAACAGGCTGTCACTCGGCGGCGAATGTCTTGCGCCACTTGTTGGTGGAAGTAGCGGTCAAGAGGCACGGAGCCACTGCTGAATTTGCTCCGGTCATTTTCCACATCGAGTTGTACGAATGGCACAATGCGGAACATCTCCCTGTTCACTCAGTGCCCAACAGCTTGCTTCGACGTTCGAACGCTCGTTTCAAGGCTGCTGCTGGCTGCGGAGGTGAAAGCAATTTGTCAGCGAAACTTTTTGAATCGGCCAACGTCAACCGGATTACTCCGGATTCTTCGATGGCGCGCTGGGCGACTTCCCGCACTGCAGAAACCACAAAGTCGGTCATCGTGCGGCCTTGAATCTCGGCGGCGCGTTTTAGGATCTCGTGCACATCCGAAGGAATCCGGGCTTCGAGGCGGGTTTTGGAACTGGTGGGCGGCAAAGTGTCCTCCTAACTTAAATGTACGGCTTATGGCCGTACAATGCAATTCCCTCTTTCCCCGTGAACAGAGTAAGGAACCTGAACTTCGCTGACGGCCCACCGGATTCGATGGGCGGTTTTCTCGGCGATGGATTCGATTTCCATGAGCGCGGCTTCGTCCGCGATCATGACAGCCGCGACGTTCTGGAACTTTGCCAGCAGGGCTTGCGCGCGCCGTGGACCAACACCCGGAAGGCCTTGGAGGATGCGA
>JANXQX010000015.1 GCA_025353305.1 Holophagaceae bacterium | reverse complement strand
TGGCAGAGGCCCAGCGGAAGAGCCCCGTGGCACCCGCCAAGCCCTCGGCCCCCACCAAGGCCAAGCGCGGCAGCAAGCGCACTGAGGATGGCTTTATGGTCCAGAACTTCCGGGATCTCCTTAAGACCCTGGCCAATCTATCCCTCTGCACCTGCCATGCCTCCGGCTCGAAGCTGCCACCATTCAAGCGGTATACCCAGCAAAGTCCTTACCAAAAACGCGCCTTCGACCTCCTCCAACTCACGCCACCGTAGACAGCCAACAGCAGACCAACCCAATAGAAAGCCAATGGCGGTGCGGAGTTTCACGGATTCTTAATAAAAACTTCAGGCGCGAATACCCTCGGATAATCATTTCATGGGATGTCCGGTTTCCATCCTGCTTGAGGAACGGCAAACCTCTGTGTGCAATTGCTCTATTCAGAGCAGCTACGGTTCCATCCACCCAGGTGGCCGGCCTTTGAGAAAGTTTCCTTTGTACCAAGGGTATTCAGCTAATGAAAGCATCTCTCGATCCCCAATGCTGTCGCCATAGGCATAATCCAGTCTCAGAGAATTTTTTCCGGCTAGACGTTTAAGGCGTTCGACTTTCTCGGCCCCAAAGACGTTTCGGCCGAGGATGCGGCCACTCATCCGGCCGTCGGGGTCCACTTCAAGAGAAGTGCAGGCTAGGTTGTCGATTCCCCGGGATCGGGCCCAAGGTCGCAAATAAATATCGAGACTTGCGCTGACTATGATGCATTGATGACCCATGGCCTGATGCCAGGAAAGAACGTTTTCCATATCAGGGTCCATCAAGTCCTGAAGCCGATGAGTTGCAAATAGTCCACCAGCCGTGATGACTTTCCCCGCCTCAGCTCCCCCCAGAAAACGGCCAAGAACCTGCTCTTTGGCCTGATAATTTGGAATCAATCCAACACGATAGCCCACAAGAACAGCCGAGCTGCGGACCATTTTTCGCAGGAAGGGACCCGTACCAACAAAAAATCTCAGGAAGGGAAGCAGCGTATCTTTCCGCGTCAGCGTTCCATCGAAGTCGAAGACCGCCACAGGCCGAGAACCGTTCATCGCTGCATTCTCTTGAGTTGGCATTCTGTGATGAGGCGGATAGAAATGACGTTCCACCGCCCTTGCTCGGCTCCGGAGAACTCCTTTTGCACCGACTCACCCATTCAACAGCCTTAGTATAAAAAGCCCACTCTATTCTGTTATTGACTTGGTTCCGGAGCGAGGGGCGTGCTCGAAGGCCCCCTTCGATTCCACCCCTCCCATACCAGGCCTAAAAACCCAAATCCTGAAATAATTAAGGTGGCAATGGCCCACCCCACCGGAAAAGTATTCGGCTGCCCAAGCCAACCAGTGGCGGTGCGTTGCCAGGAAATTGGGCGGGGGGTAAGAATCGAAGGTGGTTTTTCTGAACCAGGGACCATCAATTGCCCTGATTGGGTGCGGCTCATCAACAATCCAGATCCAGATCCAGAAGGGTACGGCCCAGCCAAAGCTCCTGGGATTAACTTGACCCACAACCGCCTTCCCAGTGGGTCTGTATAGAGCATGAATCCTGGGAGATGGCTGACTTCCTCTGAGACGGTAATCACCGCCTGCACGCCAATGCCACGAAGGGCTTCCAATATTTCTGTTGAATGCTCGATGACAGCCTGGGCCGGGACTGTCACCCGCCAAGGAAGGGAAAGGCCGAAGTGGCCTCTGCTAACCCAGGCAGGTTCCATCGGCTCGTAAAGATGAGCAGTTTCCAAACCAGCCAGGATTGGAGCATTCCCGATTAACCCAAGAACCGGGAGGGGCAAGGGCTGGGCCATGTCCCACGGACCCAATAGGGCGATTCTATTTTTCTGGGAAAGTCCAACAGCAGTTGCCATCCGCCGAGTCTCTCCTGCCAACCTCTCCGCCCCAAAGGGATGGGCCGCAGCTAGGGATGGCCACATCTCAAAAGAGAGCCCCCTAAGGAATACAACACAGGACAAGGCGATCAGCACCCCCGTGACCTTCGAGCCTCCTCTGCTGATTACCCCACCGAAACGAGGTAGCAGGCTGACCAGCGCCAAAGGTCCCACAAATATGCACAATTTCCAGGTCCACCGAAAACCATCTAAAGGGCCAATACCGACATAGCGAATCATCGGAAAACTGTCGGCGCCCAAGAAAATGAGGCACGCGATAAAGAACAGCCCCAACGCCCAGGACCGATCTTTCCATACGGGAATGGAAAGAATAATCAAGGCAGGGGAAAAGAACATGCCCACACCCGTCCAAGAAATGTTGGCCCAAAGCTGGAAATCTTTAGTTTGAATGAGGTTCCCAAAAATGGTTCCATGCAGCACCCCCGCTAGCGTTTGTGCGTGGCTCAGCAAGAAATAAGGATCCTCCCTGTTCCCCATCCAGTCAGGGGTCCCATCAGCTGAGAGGAGTTTCAGATATATCAGCGGAACCAAAGCAGGTAGTTGCGCCCAAAGAAAGGGTAAGAAAGCCCGGAGTGCAGATCGGCCTGGTGTTTCCGCAAAGGCCCAAAGGATCAAAATCCCGATACCCAGTACATACATTTGGGCGTGGGCGCTAAGAAAGAAACAAAGGCTGCTTCCACCTATAAGTAGGCGGTCTCTGCGTGAAACCAACCCTCCAGGTACAGCTATAGCTTTTTGAAGCAAGAACGCAAGCGCCAGAAACCAAGGATAGCAACTCAAGTAGTTATGCCAATTTAGGCCGATCAGCAAGGGGCCTGAAGCTAACATGGCTAGCACTGCCCAACCCAACCGTTCATCCTCGGGACGGTCTGTGGGCGCCCATGCATGGACAATCAGCCCAGCGGCACAAATGTGAATCCAAGCGCTGATTTCCAGTAACGCGAGGGGATGGCCGATGACCCGTGCAATCAAGTTCGCCAAGTGATAGGGAAGGTAAAGAATCCCGACCTGGGCGTTTTCCCATGGAACCCAACCCGATCCGAGGCTCCATAAAACGTTAAGAAAGTGTCCATGCAGCAGAGAATCCGTGTGGGCCTTGATCAGCGGGAGGAAGTACATCCAATTATCGTCGGTGGTGGAAAATGGTAAGGGACGAATCCACTGGGCCCCTATCACGACCACCAGAGACGCGATAACGAGCCAGACCTTGGACAACCCTCGTGGGGGTATCTTGATGGCTACCAGAAACTTCAATTTTTCATTCATGTGAAGTGTCCATTTCTTTGTACCCATATTTATGCCCATAGTGGGGGCGTCGACCAAGCAGTGGAAAGCGGCATTGGTGCTCGATGGTTAATCAGGCCATGGCAGCGCCATGGCTTCGCCGTGAGACGAAAGCGAATACCAGACCAGCAAACAGGGCTGCGACTGCTAGGGCAGAAAGAATTGCTCCCAGGTAGAACAACCGTGGAATGTAATGGAAGGTGACCCTGTGCCTACCGGCTGGAATAGCCACCGCGCGGATTGAAATATTCGCTCGATGGATAGGTACGGATACGCCATCTACCTTCGCGACCCAACCGGGATAAAAGGTATCCGCAAGCAACAAGAAGGCCGGGGTGGGCGCCTCGCATTCCACTGTCAACTGCTCCCCCTTATCCTCAGAAATTCTAGCTTTCCCTAGTGTCGCATCACCGTGGTCGCCCTTCTCAGGAAGTCTGTCGGGGGCGTCGTGCAATACCACGGTCTGTTGCGGGTCAAAGCCGACGCTAGCCATGAATTTAGCCGCCTGTAGACTATCCGGGATTACAACCGCATTTATGACAACCCTGACCCGTGAGGCTACATCTACCCGATAGACGTTAGTGAACCTTGCTTGGCCCAGAGAAGTAAAGCCTGCGCCTTCGATGGGCAGTGGGGTAGTTATATGAGTCACGCCATACGCGCCAAGGAGTTTCGCTAACGCCGATTCAGCTATGATCCTGGGGGCCTTCGGCTGGAACTCCATCAGGTTATTTAGGAGGATTCCAGGGCGGTTGTGATCTCCCCAGACATCCACATGCCAACTTGGCGCAATCCCCGCGTATATGTCTGCGCTTGGGATCCCCCAATACAAGCCGGTATTGGGTTCAAGCGAATCCCGCAGGAAGTAATAAGGGCGCAAGTCGCTCCAGCCCTTCGCCGCGAAGTAGGCACCAGAATGGAAGAGGATACGAAAGGGGAGGTAGGTTCGGGCTTGGGGATTGTCTCCCAGGATCATGGGCACGGCTGGTGGTGGAGCCAACCATTCCGAAGCAGGAACGATCGGATTCTGCCGAGGTTGGTGTACAAAGAGGTCCAAGGCCGTAAGCGCACAAATACCAATTGCCACAACTCCCAGCAGACCCCTGTGAATTTTAGGAATCCATTGCTGGAGGTCGGCTCGGAATCGGGTGAGCCCTCGAGCGGCTAAAAGACAAAGGCCGAGGTCCACTACGACCAGAAAGCGCGTAGGAAACCTGAAGAGTTTCATCCCAGGAAGGTAGGTCCAGAACAACCGGTAGACGGGTGTAGCCGGTCCAAGGACTACCAAATAGGCCAGGATGGTCATCCCCACCAGAAAAAGAATGGGAGGGCGCTTCCACTCCCGCCCGCCTGCATAGATTGCCAGCAGAAAGGTCGCGGCTCCTACATAGGCATAGTCCTCCCAAAAGAGGGAGGAAAGTGTGTAGGTGTGGTTGGAAATGTCTCCGTTTGCATAGGGAAAGAGAAAAGTGACTAGGTTTTCTGGCGAATAGGCACGCATGGTCGCCCACGCCCAACCCATGCCATTCAACCGGTCCGAAAGGCTTCCCAGTTCCCTTAATGGAAGGATTATCACTGCGCCACCCACAATTCCCAGTGTCGTAGCCAGCGTAATGATGGAGAGAGCTACTCCACAGGAGCGACGATTTGTCCCCGCCTTCCATTCCACCCAGATGCGGTACATGGCGAAGGAACCATAGACCAACATGCAGTAGTAAACCGATTGCACGAAACCTGATAGCACTTGCTCCGCAACCAAAAGACCAAAGAGCGAAGCATAGAGGAAACGATCGGACAGGTACTCATTTCTTGGTGCATTTGATGCTTCCGCAGGCTGAGTTTTCCGGAACATAAAAAAACGATCGAGCAGCAGGAGGCCATAGGGAAGCCAAACAATCGTCGCGATGATCCCAGTGTGTTTCAGCTGGCAGGTCAAGTATCCCGAGGCGGCAAAGGCAATTCCCGCCATGACCGATCCAATCCTGTCGGCGCCAAAACGCCGGGCAAGACCATAGGTGCCGTGAGCCGCGATCAGCAATAGCAGTAAGATCCAACCATCAAGTGCCACGGTGATGGGAAACAACGAGAAGGCCAGGGTAGAGAGAGGTTCAACGGAAAATACGGGGGTTCCTGAACCTATAGCACTGGACCAGAGGGGGATTTTCCCGCTTGCCCAAAGCTGCCCAAGGTGACCTCTAAAGGGCAGTTCTCCGGTGAAGATGTCCGAGCCAATGCGGTCATCCGTAATATACAGGACTTTAAAGGTAAGAAATCGCCAGTAGGGTAGAAAGGCCCCAAGAGTCAGAAAAAGGCGAGCCAGGCACTCGGCGCGAAGGGATTTGAGAATACCTGGAAAGGAGCGTTGGGCCATTTGATGGGTCCGATGGGAGGCTAAGCAAGGCGGCCATATTCAATTCAGGCGTATCAAGGAAAGATCGAGCGACCCATCGCTACCAAGGATGTTCGTGAACGGTGTAGGGAACCCTGCAAGAAGCCACTAACAAGGTCCCGCCGTGATCTGACCATACACGATCCATAAGTGTTCCTAAAGGTTTGTAAGGGGTTCATCCCGCGATAAAAAGCAAGATGAAAGCCCCCATGGAAAAAAGGGTTGGAGGATCGGCAAAAAAAGTCATCGCCTGTTCTTTCATTCCAGCTGGATTGAACGCTTCGCGGGCCACACGATGCATCCCGATTAGACAGAACAGGGGCGGAAGTTCCGGCCAGTGCATACTTCCCTCCACTCCCCGCTTCAGACAGATCGCCACTAGGGCAGCCAGGGCCAACGATCCGGCCAATCCTGCCCCCACTCCCATCGCAAAACGGTCGGGACGGTGGTGTGGTTCATTGCGGTTGGCCATCCCCTTTAAGCAATTGAGGTAATAAGCGAGGCCCAACGTGAACAGGGCAGCCCAGGGAGTGATTGGAATGTCAACGATAGGCATTCCACCTGATTTCAACCTCAACCAAAACCCCACGGCGATGATCGCCTGCTGGACCCCTAATAGGGATTTAAGCCCCATGCTGTAGAACAGGTTCAGGGTGAGGTAGACCCCTACGATTATTGCCATGGCCGGGGGCTGAGAGACCAGTAGGAATACTAAGCAGAGTGCCAGGAAAGCTCCCAGGATAGATGCCTGCGCCCTTGTCACTTCGCCGCTGGCAATGGGCCTGTTTTTTCGATCCTCGCGCTGCTGATCCTTTGACGCGTCTAAAATATCGTTAAAAACATAAACCAAAGAAGACGCCAGCAGCCAGACCAGCACCGCACCAAGCAGTCCCTTCCACTGGCGAAGCATGGACCCACGACCGTGAAAAAGAGCAGGAAGCAATACGAGCCCTGCTTTGTAAGCTTGGGCCGGGCGAAGAAGTTTCAAGAGAGCATACATGCGCATGGTGGGCTAATTGTCCTCAATCACGATCAGACCTACAGCCTGATCCCGTCAAGGACCCATCTCGGGATAGACTGGAGGTACTGCAAAAGGCTGTGCAATCATGAGCTTGGGTTCCCGCATCGAAGCGATCTCTGGTTGGGGACGTCATCCAGTCCAGAAGTGCCGGATCTTTCGTCCTGAGCGACACAACCAAATCCACATGAATCCATTGGCGTTGCCGAGGGGCCTGGGCCGCAGTTACGGCGATGCTGCGCTCAATGCAGAAGCAGACCTGGTGGAGACCCTACGTCTAAACAAGCTTCTTTCCTTCGACGAAGACACGGGCCTGCTTGTGGCGCAAGCCGGTGCCTCATTGGCTGATATCGCTGCCACTTTCCTCCCTAGAGGCTGGTTTCTTCCCGTTACTCCTGGTACCAAATTCGTTACCCTGGGGGGCGCCTTAGCCGCCGATGTGCATGGCAAAAATCACCATGCCGCCGGGACCTTCAGCCAACATATTGCTTGGCTGGACCTATTTACCCCAGCAGGAGTTTGCCTACGTTGTAGCCCCGTCGAACATTCAGAAGTGTTCTGGGCCACAGTCGGAGGAATGGGACTGACAGGAACAATTTCGACCCTCGCAGTAAGCCTCCAGAAAATCGAGGGCCCGTGGGTGGAAGTTCGACATTCACCGGCCAGGGACTTGGCAGGGATATTTCGATGTTTCGATGAAGACGGCGGAAGGATGCCCTACAGTGTGGCGTGGCTTGATGGTATGGCCTCCGGTTCAAGCCTCGGTCGCGGCGTATTCATGT
This sequence comes from Holophagaceae bacterium, assembly GCA_025353305.1. The sequence goes on along the minus strand of JANXQX010000015.1, from coordinate 1,709 downwards.
CAGGTCGGCATGTAGTTGGCACGAGCAAAGCTGTCGAATTCCCTCGCACCCCCGCTATCACGGTACCCTTCGACCTCCCTGGGTGGGTTCTCAACCCTTTGACCATCAGGGTATTCAACAACGCCTACTTCGAATTGCAATCCCGGAAATACCGTCCCTTTCTTAGTTCTCTGAACTCTTTTTTCTATCCTCTGGATGTTTTGGGGGGATGGAACCGCATTTACGGTTCTTCGGGTTTTGTCCAGTATCAATGCGTCCTGCCAGAGACCGGAGCGTTCGAAGGAATCCAAAAGCTCTTGGAGGCCATTTCCGGTGCAGGAGCAGCGTCCTTCCTCACTGTCCTTAAACGATTGGGCCCCACAGGCCAAGGATTTCTCTCCTTCCCAATGGCTGGATTCACGCTGGCGTTGGACATGCCGTTTCGAGGTCTGAAGACACTGGATCTCTTGAAAGGCCTGGATGAGTTGGTCGTTTTGCAAGGAGGCAGGGTCAATCTTTGCAAAGACGCCCATCTTAGTCCTGAGGCCTTCAGAGCCATGTATCCCCGGTTCGGGGAATGGTTGGCGTGTAAACAATCCCTGGATCCAGAATGGGGATTGGAATCCTCTCTATCGAAACGCCTTCAGATGAAAGAAGGGGCAAGGTGAGAGGACCCGTTTTAATCTTGGGCGCTACTTCCACCATTGCAGTCGCACTGGCCAGGGAATTAGCCTTGAAGGGGCATAACCTTATGTTGGCCTCCCGGGATGAGGAGGAATGCAGTAGGTTGGCGGCAGACCTTTCCATTCGATTTGGAATCAAAGCCTGCACTGGATACTTCGACGCCAACGATGCCAACTCCCACACCCCCCTCCTGGAAAAGACCCTCGATGAACTAGGCGGGGTTGAATACGTAGTGGTCGCCGTAGGCGATTTGGGAGAAGATCCAGCCACGCTAGATCCCAAGGCAACGAAGGATTTAATAGATGTAAATTTTACGGGTCTCGTGAGCATGATCGGACGCTGCGCGCTCCAGCTCCAAAAACAGGGCTATGGTTGCATTCTTGGTATCGGCTCCGTGGCAGGGGATCGAGGCCGCCAAAGTAATTTCACCTATGGCGCGGCCAAGGGGGCACTGGCCCTCTACTTACAGGGCCTTCGCAATCGGCTGCACTCCCATGGCATCCGAGTTGTCACCTTCAAACCAGGTTTCGTTGACACGGCCATGACCTATGGAAAATCTGGATTGTTCTTGGTAGCTGCACCAGAAACGGCCGGAAGGGCTCTCGCCAAGGCCCTTGAGGGCCGGAGGGATATCATTTACTTCCCTTGGTTCTGGAAGTGGATCATGGTGATGATCCGCCTCCTTCCAGAAAGCCTCTTCAAAAGAATGAAACTTTGATGGTCGGACAATCACGGCCCCATTGCGTCACGCCACTGCCACAGTAGGGCTTCAGAAGGAGCAAAGTCAGACTATCCCTTGATTGCTATTCAGCCCTTAATGACGATTTTCCCAAAAACCCATCCACAAATGAGACTGGCATCACTCTTGATACCGTCCTTGTGGCCCACATCCTTAAGGAGGACTTGCCATGAAGAAGCAATCCGGTTTTACCCTCATCGAACTGCTGCTGGTGCTCGCCATCATCGGCATCATTTCTGCCATCGCCATTCCCGCCCTGCTCAGCCAGCGTGCCCGAGCCCGTGACAAGGCCGGCATCTCCAACATG
>JANXQX010000005.1 GCA_025353305.1 Holophagaceae bacterium | reverse complement strand
CACGGAATCGGGGCATTGACTCCTTCAGTGCATGGAAGCAAAAGGCACGGGAGATACCGTCGAAAGGCAACACATTGAAGAGATGCTGGTTGAGCAATCCCTCTCCGCTCATCCATAGGTATGTGTCCAGGTCAGCGGACCAAGAAAACAAGATATCGCCATCGCGGATTGCGTATTTATCTGGGATTTCGTCTCCGAGATTGCGCGGCGTATCCGCGACGATGCCTGCTTTCAATTCCTTGATTTTGATGATTGGTTTTCCCTCATTGCCCAGCTGTGCTGGTTTGAAAGGGTAGCCATTAAAGTAGCTGGCGAGGGTGGAGAACGGCCTAACCTCCCACCCCTTTGGGATCTCACCCAGCGGGGAGTCGACGCGGGAATGTCCCTCATGGCCGGGGAAGCGGAAGTTGACGAACCACTCGCGGTAGAGGGCGCGGGCCATGGCCTCCAGGATCTTGATGCGCCGTTGGCTGTTCTCGATGAGGTCGTCGTAGGCCGATAGGATGCCTGCGATGCGGCGCTGGACCGAAAGAGGTGGGAGGCCAACTTTTACATCTGCGATGCGGGATGGCGCCGTATGCCGAACTTTCGTGCCGCTGGCTGAGCCACGGATTTGTTGGCGAACGGGCAATGAGTTGAAGAGGTAGTAAAGAAATTGCTTGTCAGCCTTTTTTGGGTCTCGAATTTGAACGAGGCCGAGTCGCTGGTTGTGGAGGTATCTTCCACTGCAAGGAATGATGGCACCGCTACCGAGCAGACCCTCAGCCTGTTCGGTCATTGCCACAATCAGGTCGCCATCCTGCAAGACATACTCAGCGGGAACCGGCCCGCGATACCACTTCTCCTTATCTCCTTTGTGCTTGAACCCGCCTGCATCGTAGAAGTTTCCGGGCGTCAAAACAATGTGTGTACCCGAGTCAGCAAAATGCTCTCCGAGAAACGCGAAGCCATGTTTGATTTCGAGGAGGTCGCCGAGCTTACAGTCGCGCCATTGCATCCTCACGCCCCCAGAATCCTCGCCACATTCGCGGCGATGGTCTGCTCCAGCTCCCGGGCGTTCATTACCATGCTTTGCATGGCTCATTCCTCCGCCGACAGCGCTTCGGGATTTTGCAGGGATTTCTTCTCTTCGGACACCAGCCGCCGTTCCACCTTTTTCACGTCTTCGGCGGGCGGCAGGGTTTCGGGGCGGATGCCGCGTTCCAGCAGGGTGTTGCGCACGGCCTGATTATTGGCGACATGCTCCTGCGAGATGGCGGGTTCCGTGGTCATGCCGTGTTCGCGGGCATTGAAGATGGTGATTTCAGCCGCGAAGTCCTTGGCCTTGAGGATGATGGTGGGCGCGAAATCGGCCAGCGGGCGGGTATCGGGCACTTTCCATTGGGCCTTCATCGCCTGCGTGTGCTTACTGAACAGGGCATGGTCGCCCTTGCTACGGATGAGGGCGAAATCCCGGTTGCCACCGGTCTGCTCGAAGATGACTTCGGATAGCTCCTTCTCGGTGGCGCTGAGCTTCTTCCGCGCGTGGACACGCTCGGCTTCAAGAAGTCGCTTTTCAATCAGTTCAGCGCGGCGGGTCTGGATGGCGAAATAGGTCTGGGCAAAGGCGATTTCGGGTTTGCGCGAATCACCGTTTTGGGCGATCAGGTAGCAGGCATAGCGGGTGAGCATGAGATCTTCGATCTCGCGCTGGCTGCCAGAGCCCAGATCGACCATTTTGGTGACGCCAACAAAATGGTCCCCGGCCACATTCCCCGACCCCTCGCAGGCGGTTCTGGCTTTGGAGATGGCGGTGTTGAAGTTGCGCCACTCGCCGTAGCCCAGCAGGTGTTGGAGATCCCGCGCCAGCCAGTATTCGACGCCGCCTTCGGTCTGCTGGGCGTGCCCCTCGAAGGTTTGGGTCAGGCTATGGATCCATGCAGTCTTCATTTTCCCAGAACCTCCCCGATATTTACGGCGATGGTGGCTTCCAACTCGCGAGCCTGGGTGTTGAGGCCCTCCAGCTCCTCGTTGAGCGCCTCCAACTGCGCCTTGAAGTCTTCGTCGCTGACCTCCTCACCCGGCGCGACGCCAACATAACGGCCGGGGTTGAGGGACCAACCCTGGGCCTCGATCTCGGCCAGGGTGCCCACCTTGCAGAGGCCGGGGACATTCGCGTAGGTTGGCGTTTTCCCGAAGACTTCCTTCAGCTTGGCATCGGCCTCGGCCCCACCATGGGTGAGGTCCAGGGCCTCGCCCCGGTACAGGCGCACCAGGTTGGCGATGAAGCCGATCTGGGCGGGGGGCCAGTCCCGGTGGGCGCGGTCCACCTGCCGGTAGATGTGGCGGGCATCGATGAAGAGCACCTGGTCGGCCCGCTTGGTCTTGGCCTTGCCCCGGTCCAGGAACCACAGGGTGCAGGGCAGCGTCACCGTGTAGAACAGGTTGGGGCCGACGGCCACCATCACATCCACGGCCTTGGCCTCGATGAGCTGTCGGCGCAGTTCCTGCTCGGAGGCGCGGGCATCGGAGGCCGAGTTGGCCATGACGAACCCGGCGCGGCCCGTGGCGTTCAGGCTGGAGAAGAACAGCTGAATCCAGAGGTAGTTCGCGTTGTCAGTGCGGGGCAGGCCGAAGGGGAAGCGGCGGCCCTTCCCCTTGGCATCGCAGCCGACCACGTCCTTCAGCCGCTCCTTGTCCACGGCGTTGACATTGAAGGGCGGATTGGCGAGGACGAAGTCGAACTGGCCCGTGGCGGCGTGGGGGTCGTCGTAATAGCTGTTCACATGGCCGCCGTGGCGGATGTCGCCTTCCAGCCCGTGGACCGCCAGGTTGAGGCGGCAGAGGCGGCCGGTCTCGTCGGTCTTCTCGACGCCGCAAATGGCCAGCTCGGCGGCGGGGTTCGCCCGGTGCTCGGCCACGAAGCGGGCGGACTGGACGAACATGCCCCCGGAGCCGCAAGCGGGATCGAGGATGCGGCCGTGGAAGGGTTCGATGATCTCGGTGAGCAGGCGGACGATGCTGCTGGGGGTGTAGAACTCCCCGCCGCCCTGGCCCTCGCTCATGGCGAACTCGCCCAGGAAGTACTCGTAGATGCGGCCGAAGGCGTCGTAATCCAGCGTGACGGGGATCTCCGACATCTTCTTCAACAGCTGTTTCAGCAGGCCGCTGGTAAACAGGTTGAAGGTCTTGGGCAGCACCCCGGCCAGCTGGGGGTTCTGCTTCTCGATGTCGCGCATGGCCCCGTTGACCTTGGCCCCAATGTCGGACGCCTCGGGCAGGGTCAGCAGGTGTTCGAAGCGGGCCTCAGGGCTCAGGTACAGCACCCCGGCGGCGTGGTAGGCGGTGGGATCGTCCACCCGGCTGCCCCGGCGGGACGAGGCCCCTTCCTTCTCCAGCGTGGTGTGTAGGGCAGTGAACCGGGCCTCGGCAAAGCGCAGGAAGATTAGGCCGAGGATGGGGCCGGAGTATTCCTGCGCCTTGAGCCCTGAGTTGGCGCGGAATTGGTCTGCTGCATCCCACAGGCGCTTCTCCAGCGAGGTACTGGCGGCATCTTTTTCGGAGGGGGCAATCCATTGCATGGGTTATCTCTTTAGGCCGGTGGAACCAGAGGGGGAATATAAGGTGCTTATCAATCTTGTCTTCAGGTAATCTTCAGGTAAGTATTACCAGAGAAACCCCTTTGTGCCTGGCCTGACCGCACTGCCTGAAGAGGTGTTCCGGGACTGTACACATGATCATGGGTCAGGCCGAAGTCCGTCAGGAGTCTCGACTCTGCCCAAGATCCTCCACATGATTGCCTGGAAGGTTGCTTTGGGAGTTGTCCAACCAATCTTCGTCTTCCAACTGGAGAGATAAATCCAGCACTTCCAAATTGAGGTCCCAGGAAGGAAAAGCCCTCCGAAGTTCCCACTTTGGGATCCACCAAGTGTTGGTTCGAAGCCTAATGGCACGTATTCGTCCGGAATGAATC
>JANXQX010000319.1 GCA_025353305.1 Holophagaceae bacterium | reverse complement strand
GGGCGGCGGCTCTTCCGCACCAAAGGCGCGTGGCCGCCGCCGCCCTGAAAACCGGTTGGCCCATGCGGAGAAAACGGGAGATTCCCTCTCCCCCGCGGTCGGTAGCCATCCGGAAATCTGTGTCATCTGTGGAATCTGTGGGTCAGCTTTTTACCTGAAAAGCTGTGGGCTGAGGATCAGGGATAATCAGGAAAGATTTTTCATGCCGGTCTCCAGGAATGAGCGATTCCAGATTACACGACGATTGCCGTCAATCCCTGACCGCCCACAGGACCAGGTCGGAAGCTTCGGGACTCCAGGGATCGCCGGTCATGTTGCCGAAGGCCTCGTATACCTCGAACCCCGCGGTGCGGAGCGGTCCCTCCAGTTCGGAACGCCGCCACCCATGGAGATGGACGTTCTGGGCGGAGATCAACTCAAGGGGTGGCTCCATACCAGGCCGATAGCGAAAAGTGGCTGGGGTGAAGATCAGCGATCCGTCGGCTCGGGGGGTCATCAGACGCAGGAAAACGGTCTCCTCGCCCGCGGCCTCACCCGGTCGCAGGGTCAGGGGGAACGTGCGTTCGCTCCGGTCCAGGATCCGGTCGTAGTTCAGGATCTGCAGAAGGAAGGGTGCGCCCGGCAGGAGGCGGCTGGCGAGTCCGGCGAAGAACCGATGCAGATTGTCTAGGTCCGTAATGTGGGGCAGTGTGTTCCCCAGACAGATGGCCCCTCCGTAACCTTCCGGGACCAGCGTCCCGATGGAGGCCAGGTCGCCCTGGACATACCGTGCCGGTCCGGAATCCGCATCGACGGGATCCGCCTCACGAGCAGCCTGGAGCTGTGCTTCAGAGGCATCGACTCCAGTCACAGCGCAGCCCAGCGATCGCAGGAAACGGCTGTGCTCCCCCGTGCCGCAGCCGAGGTCGAGGAGCGCCTTTACCGAAACTGTCCCCAGCACCCGCTCCAGGAGCGCGGCTTCCCGCCGGAGGCGCTCGGGCCAGGCAATTAGCTTGCGGTACTGGATCTGCCCGTAAGCATCCTCAGATCTTCCAGCCTCCACAATCCCCTCCATTAATTAATTACTCAGGTATGGGATTCCCCGGAGTGGTTAAGTCGCTCCAGAACCCAATCCTGCAGTGCGTCGGCGCCGATGACTTTCTGCTCAGCGATCCACAAGGGCATTTGCAGTACCGCAAGGTGCTCGGTCCCCAGCTTCACGGCATCTTTTTCGGTGCAGACCAGGCTCGAAGCACCTTCCTTCGCAGCGGCTTCCTGCACCAGCCACAGCTCCCGGGGACGCACGGCATGATGGTCCCGGAATATTTTCGTGCCTGACCAGGAAAGGCCCGCCACCAGAAGGTCGGCAAAGAAAGCCTCGGGATGGCCCAGGGCGCAGAATGCAAATAATTGGCCCAGGTGGGGGGCCGGTAATTCCAGTCGGTCTGGCTCGCCCTTGGCGTTGAAGGACCGCAAAGCGCCGATGGCAAAGTCCACGTAGAAGATCGGTCCGCCGCTGCCGTACTGCTTCCACCAGGCTTTGATTTCATCTTTAGGGGCCAGCCCGCCTCGGGTCACCACCAAGGCATGAGCCCGTTTCGCGGAGTCCTGGGGCTCGCGCAGATCACCCAAGGGCAGCATTTTCCCGTTGCCCCACCTCCGCACGCCATCGAGCACGAGCAGGTCCAGTTCGCGATGCAGGGCGCGGTGTTGGAAACCGTCATCCAGCAGCAGCACCTTGGTTGAAGGCTTGAGCGCCAGCGCGCTCGCAGCGCCGGCAGAACGATTACGGGCCACCACCACGCGGCCCGCACCCAAGCGCCGGGCCATGAACAACGGCTCATCGCCCACTTGCGCGGCCTTCGATTCCGGGCCGACAGCCATCACATCGAAATCCCGTTTACCGCCGTAGCCCCGGGAAATCACCGCGTTGGTCCAGCCCGCGGCCTGGAGTGATTCCGCCAGCAGGAGCGTCAGGGGCGTCTTGCCCGTTCCGCCGGTGCTCAGGTTCCCGATGGAAACGACGCGCGCATCAACTCGCGATGCCCGCTCCGGATGGGCATCGAACGCGCGGTTCCGCAGGCGTACCACCGCACCGTAGAAAGGCGAGAGCGGAGCGGCCAGCCAGCGAAGCAGGGACATACATATACCTTATGGGGATTTCAATTCCCGAAGGAATCGCATTCGCATGAGGAGGTCTTTCCGTGGGTCGGTCACTGGACCCAGGATTCGGAGTCCAGCCCGGTGGATTTGGCCATGGGGAAGTCGAACTGCTTCAGACCTGGTTATAAAAGACCTTTGGAGCCCTTGGCGCCAGTACTTTATCCCGAAAAACACAAAGGTTTTCGAAGCCTCTTGCCCATTCCAGGTCGGGGCAGGCTAACCTAGTTCATTCTCTTGGACCCCGGATGGCCGATTCCAGTTTCATTGACCAGAGCAAGCTTCGCTTCCGCGAAGGTGAAGTGGTCTACACCAAGGGGGATCTGGCCCAGCAGATGTACGTCATTCTCAATGGCAAAGTCCGCCTGTATACCGGGGACAAGCCCATGGGCGACTGGGTCGAGGAATTGGCCAAGGGTGAATTTTTCGGTGAAGGCAGTTTGCTTGAAGCCATTTCCCGCGCTCACACGGCAGTGGCCCTGGAAGACACGGAGCTAATCGCGATCACCCGGGGAACATTCCTGCGCATGATCCGGCAGAACCCAGAAGTCTCCGTGAAGATGATGCAGCGCCTGGCGCAGCGGAATCGCGAGCTGTCCATACGCGTCGAGAGCGGAGGCGATGATTCCGACAAGGTCCAACCGGCCGTCGTAGCCCCGACATTCGGTTCCAGCCTGGTGTCCGTCATCACGGGCAAGCGTTATCCCATCAATAGTCATGGGGCACTTGTGGGCAGGTTCGATCCCGCCACGGGCCTGTACCCGGACATCGACCTGACCGATGAGGATCCGAACCTTAGCATCAGCCGCCGGCATGCCCGGATCCTTTGCGAGCACGGCCGCTTTTTCATCGTTGAAGAACCCGGCGTGACCAACGGCACCTACGTGAAGGGCGATCGCCTGCAGGCCGGGGACGCCCGGGAAACCATGCCTGGCGACCGAGTGGGCTTCGGCATGGTGGTGATGTTTTTTGAGAAGCAGCCATGAAGAGGCTGTGGGCTGTGGGCTGTGGGCTGTAGGCTGTGGGCTGTAGGCTGTGGGCTGTAGGTACTGAGGTCTCGAGATAGTTGTCTTGAAACTCTGAACTCTCGACTCTCGACGCTCAACTTGGGACTTGAATCTGCACTCCACGGAGGTCGCCATGATGAATGTTGAGGTCTGGCGCGACGACCACGGAGTCACCTGGGAGCTTGTGCAACTGGGATTGGATGAGATCGGCGGCGCCTGTGTCATCCGGGAATGTTTTTCTGCCCTGGACAGGGCGGATGGCGATACGCGCGAAGGGGCTGAAGTGATCGCGCGGTTCGGGGATCCGGAGGACGCGCGCGCCTTCTTGCACGCAGAGGGCTTCGAGCCCGTATGATGGGAGACGGAACTCCCATGTTGACCGTCGAAGAAGCCACCCCAGCCACGGATTATCTGCGCTCCCAAACCGAAGTGCAGCATACCCACCTGGGCGGCACCATCACCCTGTTGGTTGGAGCGGTGTGTTCCTACGCCTTTCCGAGCAAGGCTAGCGTCCCCTGGTTCCTTTTCCTGCTCCTGCTGCTGGTGCTGGGACCTTTGGTCCTGCCAAGGCTGATGCCGAAAGGCAACCTGCTCACCTACCGCATCGCCATCCTCGCCTACCCCATCAACGGCCTGCTGATGGGCTTCATCGCCTATATGGAAATCTGGAAAGTGATGCCGCTGGACCTTCCGGACCTGCCCACCATCAATGCGGTTTTCCCATGGCTATCGGTGCTCTTTCCGGTCTTCTACTACGTGCAGCAGTTCCCCAATTGGCGCCGCCGCATCCAGCGCCAGAACCTCCACGCCGAGCAGCTGGCGAAACCCGCTCCGATCGACCATGTGATGCAGATCGAGGAGCTGCTGGCCCCGGCGCTGAGCCATTCGCCCACTTTCGAAGAAGCCTGGGCCGAGTTCACGACTGTGCCGGCGACATTGAAAAACTGGAAGCTGTACCTGCAGCTGGATGCAGAGTACCACGGCGTTTGGCGCGTGTCGTTCAACGGCCCCTGGGCCCTTGTCGCTTTTGTGGACGGCACCCGGGTGGAGGTCGTGAAACGGGGTGAATTGAAGATCGTCGCCGACGATCCGCAACCTGGCCGCCGCAAGGCCCTCTGCCTGCTCCGCTGGAACAAGAACCTGTTCGAAGGCCGCATCACCCACGACAATTACTTGAAGATCCATGCCTGGAACGCAAGCAAGGGCGACGCTCCCGAGCGCAGGCCGCCACCGAAATCCAAGGATGGTGGCCTCGACGGGGACATGTTCGAAGTCCTGCCGTCGGGCGATGAAGACGAAGCCTGACTATTGGCCGCAAAAAATTTCACCGCCAGGTAAAAGCCAATAAAAATAATTAGCCACAAAGAACACAAAGTAAAAAAGGCTTTTCTTTGTGCCCCTTTGTGCCCCTTTGTGGCAAATTTTATTCTTAGTTTTTTACCCTGCTCAGCCTTCGTGGCTGCACGCCTTTGAGCGAGCTACTGCGCGGCCAGACCCATTGCCTTTGCGGCTTTGGTCAGTTCCGGCACCACTTCGAAAAGATCGCCCACGATTCCGTAGGAGGCGAGCTTGAAGATGGGCGCTTCGGGATCCTTGTTGATGGCGACGATGTACTTCGATCCGCTCATGCCGGCGATGTGCTGGATGGCGCCGCTGATGCCGCAGGCTATGTAGAGCGTCGGACTCACCACTTTTCCGGTCTGGCCGACCTGCATGCCGTGGGAGATGCCCCAACCCGCGTCCACCGCGGCGCGAGAGGCCCCGACCACCGCGCCGAGCGCATCCGCCAGCTCTTCGAGGATGGCGAAGTTCTCGCCGTTCTTCATGCCGCGACCGCCGCTGACGATGATGTTGGCTTCGGTGAGATCCGCCTTGCCGCTGCCTTTGGCCAGGATCTCTTTCACGATGGCCAGGAAATCACCGGCCGGGGAGGGCAGCGATTCCATGGCGCCGGCGCCGGCTTTTTCGGTGGCGGTGAAAACATTCGGCCGCGTGGTGGCCACTTGGATGTTGCTCGTGAAGGCCGTGGTCGCGAAGGCCTTGCCCGCGTAGACGGGGCGCACGGCCTGCAGCTTGCCGTCTACCATGGAAAGGCCCGTGACGTCGCCTGCGTAGCCTGCGCCAAGCCGCGCGGCCGCACGGGGCAGGGCGTCCTTGCCCATGGCCGTGGCGCCCCCGAGCAGAACCGTGGCGCCCTTGGTTTTCACCGCGTCCGCGATGGCGTGGGCGAAGGCGTCGCTGCTGTAGGAAGCCAGATGCGGGGCTTCGCAGGTCAGGATCACGTCGGCACCATAGTTAGCGGCATCCGTAGCACCGGCATTGGATGCGCCCACGAATAATGCCCCCAGGCTCTTGCCCGAAGCATCCGCCAGGCGGCGGCCTTCGGAGAGAGCCTCGGCGGAAGGCTTGCGGAGCTTGCCGTCTTTCAATTCACAGAAAACCAGAATCATTGGAGTCCCCAAATCAAGTCGTTGCGTTTTTTCATCAGGAAAGGCTTCGCACTAAAAGATCTTCGCTTCGTCCGTGAGCGCGCTTAGGAGCGCCGCGGCCTGCTGAGCGGGATCGCCATCCAGCTTGCGGCCCTCGGGGCGGGCCGGTGGCATCACCATGCCAACTATCGATGTCGAACCGGACGGGGCAGCGCCATCGATTTCCTCGATGGTCTTTTTCTTGGCGCCCATGATGCCCTTCAGGCTGGCGTAGCGGGGCTCGTTCAGGCCCTTTTGCGCGGTGATCACAGCGGGCAGCTTGCCTTCGATGACCTCAGTGCCGCCCTCGATTTCGCGCTCGGCACGGAAGGTCCCGTCGCCGATTTCCAGTTTGACAACCACGTTGGCCTGGGCGATGCCCAGCAGCTCGGCGACCATCGGCCCAACGGAGGCGTTATCGCCGCCGATGCCTTTGTTGCCAGCCATGATCAGGTCAAAATTTTTGTCCTTGGCCCAGGCCGCCAGGGCTGTGGCGATAGCGAGCGGATCCGAGGCATCGCTCTTCAGCAGCACGGCATTGTCGGCTCCCAGTGCCAGCGCATTGCGGAGCACATCCTTGACACTGTCCCCGCCCAGGCTCACCACCGTGACTTCCGCGGCCTTGCTTTCCTTCAGGCGGATGGCTTCTTCCAGTGCGTATTCGTCGTAGGGGCTGGTGATCCACTTCACGTCCGCCGGGTCGATGGACTTGCCGTCCGCCGCCACCTTGATCCGGGTTTCGGTGTCGGGCACCTGTTTGAGAGCGACGAGGATCTTCATGGAAACTCCGGATAAGGAATCGGCTGGAAGCTAAATACTTCGGTTTGGCAGCACCGCCTATCCTATCGTGGAGCTCGATTATCTTCTCACCAAGATTTCCCGGATACCGCCCACGACGAAGCTTGCAAATGCTAAACTCCTTGCGGTTCTTGAGGTTCACGCGGTGATGAAAAAAATTGTGATTTCCGTCGCGCTGATCCTGACCGCGGGTAGCCTGCTTTTCGTTCCACTTCATGTCGGTGCAAGGGTGGAAGCCGTACGCGGGAATCCGGTTCAGCACCTTGCCTTGGAAGGCAGAACCCTGGCCGGGTTGCGGGTATCACCGTGGTGCGCAAAGGTTTCTGGCTTGCCTTTCTGGGGCAGTGCCTCAGAAGGGTTTTACTTCACACCTACGGCGCCTGCGTCCATTTCTGTATCTGCTTTTCCGCGATTCGCAAGAACCTTCGAGGTCGTTCCGAGTGGCGGCAAAATGCCCTTGGGCGGTTTAGTGGACGAAGGCGACCGCGAAGCTTTCCGCCGCTGGTTCGTGGCCATCCTGGAAGATCAATTGGACCGGCTGTCCCCGGCCTGGGAACCCGCCCAGCGGGACTGCTCGGGACTTCTGCGCTTCGCTTTCCACGAAGCGTGGGGTCCGCACACCGAAGCCTGGCGTGCTCGCACGGCCTTCAGTGGTGTCGTGGCGGCGCGCAACCCATCGTTTGAAAGCGGCGGTCCCTGGCGCAATGGCTTTCCCACGCCGGAAGGGTGGCGGCCCTTCGCCAAGGGCGCGATGCTGCGGAATCTCTCCTGCGTTTTCATGGGCCGGGACACTCAAATCGCGAAAGCCGGGGATCTGCTTTTTTTTTCGCGGGGCGGCGCGCGCCCCATGCCTGACCATTCCATGGCCTTCGCCCGCTCTGATGCGGATGGGATGCCGGTGCTCATCTACCACACCGGCCGTGAGCAGAGCGGACTCAGCCGGGATGCCGGCGAGATGCGACGCGTAAGGCTCAGTGATTTGCTGCAGCATCCCGATCCCGACTTCAGGCCCTTGCCCGAAAACCCAGCCTTTCTGGGCGTCTATCGATGGCGCGTGCTTGCGGAGGACTGACATCAAATTTCTGCCCGCGGCCTTCATGATTTGCGCGTCGATGCCAGCGCAGGCACCGATAAGCATTGCGCAAGCACCCATGGGGATCGACCAGGCACCGACATGGCGGGGCGATCCAGATGCCGCAGCGTTGCTGGAGCAAGACTTGCACGCGGCGGCACGTGCCACGGAATCCTTTGGCTCCATGCAGATGGGCCCCTGGTCGATCCATTTGCACACCAGCGATGCAATGTTCGAAAAGGTCACCGGCGCGCCTCCGCAGCGATTTGCCTCCTGGGTTGGAGCCACCCTGCACTTACGGCCCATCGAGAAACTGAAGCGTCGCGATCTCGGCACAATCCTCCGCCATGAATTGGTGCATCGCCGTCTCCTGTCCCTGAATCTGAGGCCATGGGAGGAAGAATGCCGAAGCCTTTACGCTGAAGGCCACTCGCGACCCCCGGAATCTTGGCCCACTCCACCATCAAAAGTAATCCAGGACCGCTTGGATCTCGCACTGTGCCGCGGCACCACAACTTCCCAAGCCTGGGCCTACGCGTGGCTGCGGGCTTGGATCGCCGGGAAGCCGTTGCCGCCTGGGAAACTTACCAGAGTTCCAGCCCATGAATCCTGGAAGCCGGATCGCTGATGCGATGGTGCTGAAAAAATCCGTCAGTTCGCCAGCTTGAAGCGCCGGAGAGACTCCTGGGCCTCCACGCGATCCCTCGATTCCATGGCGAGCGTGACCAAGCTCGCGGCGAAACTGGCGAAATGGATTTCCTCGATTTGCCAGTTGCGCAACGCGAAGTATTCGTGGCACAGAATGCCCACCAACTTTCCCCGCGCCCTCACGGGTTACCTGGTTTTGCTCATGAGTTCCTGCTCTGGCGGATCGATCAGGAACGACTCAAGCAGCCCTGGTGGAGGAAATCCGCCAGTGCTTCTCACAGCGGATTGCGTGCCCGGGGCGACGGGCTGCGCTCCCCTTACGATCCAAGGCGATGGCCCATTCCTCCTGCCTAACGGCCAGCCCGCACCGTTCAGTGGTTTTGCGGACCCTTGCCTGCGCCGGGACCCCCAGACCGGGACGCTGTGGCTCACCTATTCCTGGCCCAACAATAAGACGTCCGGCGCCTATTCCGTTCCTTGCGTGGACACCCATTTGGCCAGCTCCACGGATGGAGGCAACACCTTCTCCTTCCAGGTGCCCCTTTGGCCCGCCATACCCGTTTCAAATCCCTCAAACCCAGGCCAGGCGGGCTTCCAGGACCACGAGGTGTCCAATCTCGTTCCGGTGGTGGAGAGCGGCGCGACCTTCTGGTACGCGGTCCGCATGGATTACTTTGTCCCCGACGCTACCGGCTATCCGGGACGACCCGGCGATTCGTTCCTCCTGAAGGTGTTCAAGGCGAGCTCCCCGGCAGCCTTGGCCACGGCGCCATTCGAGACCTTGGGTTGCGCCTACACCAACCCTGCATGGGGCATGGATCAGGATCTTGCGGCCCTCTCACCCGACCTGCAGGATGTGTCCTTCTGGACTGATACCAAGTCGCGTTCAATAAAACAGAAATGGATTCACCGCCAAGACGCCAAGAGCGCCAAGAGTCTTTTTGTCTCGTGTATCGGCTCGGCCGATACTG
>JANXQX010000317.1 GCA_025353305.1 Holophagaceae bacterium | reverse complement strand
CACACACACCGTGGCCACCCTTGCCAAGGGCCCCATCAACGGCGTCCCCAAGTTCATCCAAATAGATCCCGAGCGAATGCTCTGCGCCGTGAGAACCCAAACTGGCGGCGCCTTTAACGAAGAAATATTCGACCTTAAAGTGCTCACGCCCACCGGCCCGCCCGAAGCCCTCGTGCCCATGCCCATCACACGCATCGCCATGATCGCCAACGGGCAGGGCGCCAGCGCGCTCTACGGCGGCATGCTCGCAATGTTCAACGCACAGGATACAACTGCGCTTGAGCTAGTGAATATAGATGCACCAGAAATCATCGCGATGTCTGGCGCCCCGATTTTAGTTGACGCCAATAAGTGGATGCAAGGCACGGATACAGTCTTTGATGGTGGAGATGCCATTGCACCTCCACTGCGAGCAGGAGTCAGCGGACCTCCAGTCGCAACCATCCTTCCCCCGAAGCTGATTTACGCCATTGCCGACTTGCAAGGAAAAAACAACGGCTATCCCTACCTCCGTTACCACTATCCCGATTTGGGTGCGATGCAGATCACAGCGGTGATGGAGTATCTGGACCCGAAGTCTTTTTCCCTGATGACCGAGCCGGACAGCACATGGTTTGTCCAAGGTGAAGCCAAGCTCTACAAGGGTGGAATCGAGATCACAGGCGCCATGGATCTGCAGGCCTTCAAGATCCTGCGTGGAGACTCAGGCCAAGAGGACTCGATCGCGCTCCAGGGCACAACGGATAGCCACATATTCGGAGATGGAGATCGCGCGAAGATGGAGCTTTCCCGCGATGGCCGGACTGATCGCCAAGGCAATCCCCTGGACTTAACCCGGGTTCCGAAATTCGCATACGTCCCATACCAATTCAAGATCTTACAGACGATTCTGGACCAGGAGGGTGCGGCCATCCGGATGGATGACCAGGAGCGCTATCGCGTGAAGCTGAAGTTCAGTCTTTACGAGAACGAAGCAAAGAGGAGAGCCGGAAGTCCCACACAATTACGCACGATGGAATTCATCGTGAAGTTCAACTCGAATACCACGGTGCACGACATAGTGCGGGGTGGTGTGTGGCACTACGACCCCCAGGTCTCGGCTACGAATCCAAAAGTTAATTTGGATAATCCTGTGATGAAACAGTGGGACGCATTCATGCAGTCCCACTTGAACAGCACGGCCGATTACGACAATCTGCCGGATGACATTGCCCTGCGTCTCTCGAAGACCGTCCTCTCAGAAATCCCTCCCGGCACGGTGGTCGATGGCAATGCCATCGCAACGACCCAGGGCACCTACTCCCTCATGGACATGCGTCTCGATCAGGTCCAGGAAGACCTGGAAGCGGTGCTGTGCAATCTTCGGCGGCGTGTGTTTACCGCTCCGGACCAGGTCAGCTCACAACCGGGTGCCATGCCTTACCCGGTGAGACCGACCCTCTCCGCGCCAGCCCAGATTCAAACCACCCAAGGCCGATGGATCCAGCAGCGGGGTGATCCCTTCGGCGCCTATGGCTACCGCATGGCCCAAGTGGTGAACGCCCTGCAATCCTTCACAGAAGCGGAAATCGGTGCGGAATCAGCACGCCAAATTGATGACACAAGAAAATGGGCCCCAGACCCCGGCAATTTCCCCTCCGAATTGGACCCCAGGCTTCCAGAAGAGCAAAAGATTAGGGGAGCTATCACACCTATTCTCCACCAGCCTTTCAAGTCGGACGCGAACACCTTCATTCCTAATAGCCCGCTCGTGCAATACATTGTGGCTTACCCTCAAGTCCGGAGTTGGGGTGCCGTGATAAACAACGTCGATAACGGCCTCTACCCTGTGAACGTATTAGTCACACGGGACCTGCTGGTGGGGCCCATGGGTGTCTACAGGGACGCGAATCACCCACTCACGGGCGAATCCTTGAAGGCTCAACGCCTGCGGGTCGACACGGCCATCACGGCCATCAACACCCTACCCAACCGCAGCGAAATGGGCTCCGGAGGCATGGCTGGGTACACCGATGCTTACAACATCTTGATGCGCACGCTTGCGGGCCAAGACATCATCATTGATTCCAGTTTCGTTCTCAGTGAGTCCTACTGGAACAAGGGCCTGGGCATGCTGCAGTTGATCCTCTGCCCGAATTGGCATCGGCTATCCGCCGAGCGCACAGTGCCCTACCACCCCTTCCAAAACGGGCATGTGGCATTCATCCGAGCCGACCCCGTGGACTGGGCTTACACGCGGAACCCGGACTTTTTCAGCAACATCCGATCAGATATCACTCCATTCCTGCTGGACCACCTAAAGGCAGGACGAGTGGATGTCCTCCTCAACGGTGTCGCGAACATGTCGACTGAGTTGGATGAAGCGGCCCAGGGGCTTCAGCGGAAGCTGGACCAGCTTCGCAATCCCGCCGAAGCCTCCGAGCACGTCCCTGTGCTGGCCCAGTACAACGTTTCCGCCAAGCTGAACGAGGGATTTTCTCATCAGTCCTGGAATTTCCTGGATTCGGGAGACCTGCTCCAACAGAAGGATGACACCGCCAATCCGAACCGTCCCACCACCAACAAGGATTCCATCCGCCTCATGGCGACCCTCGATGCGGTGGTCCAAACCATGTGGAGCCGGGACTATCAGCTCGCGTTCTACAAGGCCCTGGTTGACCCAAATCTGGAAAGGGAATATTGGGATGTGACCAATGGCTGGGACAAGAACGTTGGGCCGGTGCCAGTGATTCTGCCTCTGAACACGCTGCTGGAAATCCAGAATCCGTGGTATGAGATCATGAACGCGCATTCTTCTCTCCTGCCAAAGACCAAGGCCACTATCGAACTGCAATTCCCGATCGAGCATGAAGCGGACAAGGACCCCATCCAAGTCCATACGGAACGTGAAGCGCTCATCCAGGCCGCACTGTCGACCGCACGGCCTAAGCTTTACAACGAGTTCATCCGGCTTTACGACAAACTCAGCGCGATCAAACTGACACTCCACGCCCATAGCCAGGGGGGCCTCATCACCGCCGTAGTGCACAGCCGGTTGGGGCAAGTGGCCTCCACCCGCCTGACCAACCAAGGCGAACTCGATGGAACCTGGAGCCGAGGCCTCGTGGACGTGTCCAAGCAGATCGATCTGGTCACCTATGCCGCTGCCGCCAACATGTATGACTGGGGTCCCAACGCTTACTACAAGAGCTACACCCACCATGTGAACCGCCAGGACAGGACACCGAATCTCCTGGGTATGGGGGACCCATTCCAAAAGCTTGTTGGTTACCTTAAGATTGCTGGCATTACTTCAGTTGCGGACATTCTGCGTAACCCCAACACCGTAGGTGAGGCGCTGGATCGGGGAAGCCATTTTCATCAGATCCGGGTCATCCCTCCAAGTGACCTGGTGGATGCCTGGAAACAGATTCACACGGTGATCTTTCACGGTTCCAATGCCACCAGCTTGAACGATGTGGAGCACAACCTGATCACCGGCTACCTCTGCAATGTGGAGCCGGACCCTGCGACACTCATTCCGCTGGCCCTGGGGCCCAAGAAATTCGAAGGCAAGGTCCGTTGTAACGATCAAGGGGTGATTCCATGATTTGGCTTTCCAGGAAACTCATTATTAGATTCGTATCCACCCTTATTCTTGTAACAGGGGGGGCTTTTCTGTTCCCTCAAGTCAGGCTTTATGTGGCCGCTTGGACCGGATCATCGGAGGCGATGTGGAGAATTGCAGATGAGTATTACCGAATTCCTTATGGAGGAATTTACGCAGGGCTATTCCACCATGACAATGCAAAGGGTGATTATTGGATGCGTCGCTCTGCCAACAAGGGGAATTTAGTAGCCTTTCAGAGAATTATCCAACAATGGGACATCTCCAATCCCCATGAAGTGGTCTACTGGCTGAAGCACGGATGCGACTTGGGTATTCCCTGGTGTGCAGAAGAGCTGGCGAGAGCCTACGAAATGGGTCTGTATCAGCTACCCATTGATTCGTCCAAGACCGGGAAGGTCCGTGAATACGACAACCTCGCTGTGGAACTCCACCTTAAGAAAGGCACCCTTAAGGACCACAACTGTGCCTTGCTGCCCTGGGTCAGTCCAAGTGCCTGGCCAAGGCCGGTGCCTAAAGAAATCCATCCTGGGATTCCATGGGAATCGGTATCCAAGAAATGAGCCTAAACGCCTATAGCTCCCAGGGCGAAGCCATGGATTGGAACAACTATTTTCACCAGATCCGTGTCATTCCTCCTAGCGACTTGCAGGATGCCTGGCGCGATATTCACACGGTGATCTTCCATGGATCCAATGCCACCGATGTGAACGATGTGGAGCACAACCTGATCACCGGCTACCTCTGCAATGTGGAGCCGGATCCTGCGACACTCATTCCGCTGGCCCTGGGGCCCAAGAAATTCGAAGGCAAGGTTAGCTGCAACGATCAAGAGGTGATCCCATGAATAAGCGTCCAAAGAGGATCATTCTGTTATTTGGCGTATTTCTTCTATCATTTGGAGGCTCCCTTTTATTTCCTCAAGCTAGGTTGTACGTGGCCGCCTGGGCTGGATCATCGACCGCGATGTATAAAATCGCAGATGAATATTATTCGGAATACGGTAGTCTTTTTCACTTTGATTCTATTAAAGGCGATTACTGGAGGCGTCGGGCTGTTTCTAAAGGTAATTTGATTGCCATGCAAGAAATGATACAGCGATGGGACATCTCAAATCCCCAGGAGGTTGTCTATTGGCTTAAACAGGGGTGTGACCTAGGTATTCCCTGGTGCGCAGAGGAGCTGGCGAGAGCCTACGAAATGGGTCTGTATCAGCTACCCATTGATTCATCCAAGACCGGGAAGGTCCGTGAATACGATAACCTCGCAGTGGAACTTCACCGCAAGAAAGGCACCCTTAAGGACCATACCTGTGCCTTGCTGCCCTGGGTCAGTCCAAGTGCCTGGCCAAGGCCGGTGCCTAAAGAAATCCATCCCGGGATTCCATGGGAACCGGTATCTAAAAAATGAGTCTCTTCCACACATGGCCTTTCGACCCTCACTTAATCAAGATCGCAACAGGTCCGACATCCCAAGAAATCGATGCGTGGAAGAGGTACCACAAAGTGATCTGGCATCAGGCCCTTGTGTCTGGAACCCCGAACATTGACTGCCACAATTTTGTGAACGCTTATGTGTGCAGTGTCGGAACCGAATACACAGGGCTATTCAATCCCCTTCCCATGTGGTTAGATCTGCTTCGGTATGCGGAGGTCAAGGACACGAACCCGTTGGAAGGTGTGGGGGACACGGCGTGTTACGGACGATGAGAATCAATAGGAAGCTATGGGGTAAGGCATTTCAGATAGCAATCTTGATGCTGATGATGACAGCGTTGGGTTGTACGAAGTACGCCCGTATGCGAAATGCTGCCGAAGTCGGTGACCCACAAAAAATGTATGAATTTGGTAGGTACTTGTGGTCTGTGAGGCCAATCAATTTTTACACGGATGCAGATGAAAGTTTGATTTGGTTGACCAAGGCCGCTGAGAAAGGGCATGTCGGTGCTATGGAAGAACTTGGGTCACGATATGAACTAGGCTTTATGGATGTGAAAAAGTCCGTT
>JANXQX010000285.1 GCA_025353305.1 Holophagaceae bacterium | reverse complement strand
AGCCCGGAGAGCATCGATGCCCTGAAAAAAGCCCATCGCATCCTGTTCCACCTGGACCTGCTGCGGGAAGATGCGTTGAAACAGGTGGAATTGGAATTCGGCCAGTATCCGGAGGTGGCCTACCTGGTGAAATTCATCCGGAATTCCAAACGGGGCATCCACCGTGGCTGAAAAGCGATGTGCCATGGTGGCGCTTGTGGGCATGCCCAACGCGGGCAAGAGCACCTTGCTGAACGCCTTGGTGGGTGAAAAGCTGGCGGCGGTCAGCCAGACGCCCCAGACCACGCGAAGCCGCATCCTTGGCATCGTGAATCGCGGGGAGGCGCAGCTTGTGTTCCTGGATACGCCAGGAATCCATGAGCCCCAGCACGCCTTGAACCACCGCATGATGGCCCAGGTGGATGGCGCGCTCCACGATGCGGAACTTGTGCTTTGGGTGGTGGACGCCGATGGCTTCCTGGGGGATGGCGAAAAAGCCATTGCCAAACGACTGAAGGCCATGGGAGCTGGGCTGCCTGTCTACCTGCTGCTGAACAAGATTGATCTGCTGAGCAAGGGAAGACTTCTGGAGACCGTGGCCCGTTACAAGGACTTGATGGATTTCCGCGAGATCGTGCCCATCAGCGCCAAGTTTTCCACGAACCTTGATCCGCTCTGGGCCTTGCTGGAGCGCGATGCCAAGATCTCTGAATGGGCATTCGATGAAGACACCTTCACGGATCAAAACGAGCGATCCATGGCCGCGGAATTCATTCGCGAAAAAGTGCTGCGCAAGACCCGGGAGGAAGTGCCCCATGTCGCTGCGGTGGAGATCGAGCGCTGGATCGAGGAAGGCGAGAACTATCCCGAGGACATGAAGCCCGGCGGCGTCTTCATTGCCGGATTGATCCTGGTGGAGAAGGCCAACCATCGGAAAATCCTGCTGGGAAAGCAGGGGGCGATGATCAGCAGTATCCGCCAGAGCGCCCAGCGCGAATTGAAGAAATTGTTGCAGCGCCCGGTGCGCCTTGAGTTGTTCATCAAGGTCGAAGAGGACTGGCGCAACCGCCCGGATCAGCTGGACCGGCTAGGGCTGTAAAGCCGCTGATAAAAAACAAGAAAAATAAAACCGCAGACGGGCTGAAAAATTAGCAACAAAGGTCACAAAGCACGCAAAGGCTTTCGCTCAATTGCAGATGGCGAACACTCTTTCTCAGGCGGGAAAGCCGTTGAGATGAAGGTCGTTTCATACCGCAAGCGATGGTTGTTCTAGCACTGGCTCGAACACAAACCCTTGAATCAGTCCGCGGACCAGCGATATTCGAAGGCCTCAGCCCTAAGCAATGTTGCATCGGTCAGTCTTTTCTTAATCTCCACTCCACCCGGCATCATCGGTAGCATGCTGAAATAGTTGCGAATTGCCCCATTAATGCCTGCCAGGCAGCCCTTCGACTTAATCCAATTTTGTGGGCTGAAGACTCTGTTGGAAGGCTGCTGTTCGTTGGCCGCGGCCTCCAAAGCCATGTTGAGGCTAATGCCCGCAACCTTTACGATTTCATCCACCATCGCCGATTTCGATGAAACTTCGTACGCTTTTGCAGGATTTGGTACACGTTCCGATTGATTATTCGCAATCGAAAAACACATCGCTATCGCATACAAATGGTGATAAGGCGCATAGGCACGCATAGCAAGAAGTGTTTCATTCAGGTTCAGCGGATTTTCCGCCACCCACGTTTTGAGCACCTCAGTCATCCACAAATTGAGAGCAAACACATTCTCCGGCGGGTAATCTTTATTCTTGAAAAGCGTTTCAAAATATTTGTCAAATATTTTCGTTTCACCATATGAAAGATTGGGCCTCTGCGAGTGCCAAGCCACGAGATTTTTAGCCAAACTGGATAATTCGACCACCTGGTCTTTATTTCTGTCTGCTGGAGGTTTCTCACCGCGTTTCGTTATGAAATACCCGCTTGGGTACTTGAGTTCGAAGGCCTTCTTGATTGCCAAAACACGCTTATCATTGCTTCTTAAGTCCCGTGCCTTCACCGCGCTCTGTGAGTTTGTGTAGATCGATATTTTGTCAGCGCGATCTCGCTGTGGAATCTCGTAAAACCTGGCAAGAATAAATGAGTCGTCAACTTTTTTCACCGTTTCGCTGCATGAAAGTATGGTGTTTAATGATTGGCAACCGTTAACAATACTGAGGCCATGCAAGGAAAGTATTTCTTCGTTCAGCTCCATCTTGTTGCACAAAGCCGTAATGCCGTTATGGAAAAAGAAAAAATCAGACCGTTTGTCACCTGTAATGGTGCTCCTGATGCCTTTGTTAACCGTGTTGCTGGAGCCAAGACTTTGACGAACATTTTTCTGGAAAAGTGTTCCATCCTTAATCCCAGGAAGCTTTATGCATTCCTTCAATGGCAGTACTGCAACGATAACTGGTGTCCCAGCAATTTCATGGAACATGAATTTGATTCCCGCCAAGTTCAGATTGTAATTGATGCTTGGGTTATCGGACTCAATTGCGTAGTGGTAACGGCGCTTTAGTTCATCTCCGTCTATGACATGGATTGTGGCATCAAAGTCGTCACTATCTCCCAGCTTTGCTAATTCCTTCTGGAAAGCCTCTAGGTCATCTTGAGCGGCTTCAGTCAACTTGCCTGTAGTAATCAGTTCGAATGAAACTTCGTACTCCTCATCGAGCGCGGCAGCGAGTTCGGATAGCTTTCTCTGTAATTTGGGGTTGGCGACGTTCTGGAGTCGAGCCAAGTCCTTGATTTGGATCCACGACGACAACACTTCCCGCAGTGGTTCAGCATCCACAACGCCACCTTGAACGAATTTGCCTTGAACGATACGAATAAGTGAATTGTCATCATCGATAATGATGGCGTCGATCTGCTTGTCGCCCGCACCATCCGTGATGTCATCCTTTGTTTCATTCATGTCTCGAAAAAGTACAGTCCTTAGATACCACGCAACAAAGCGCTGGCCATCATTTGAAAAGTGATGACTGAAGTAGTTGGTTGCAATTTGCGTTTTAATCAGATTGTACATTGATGTTCCCCCAGAATTGTTACCTGGCATGACTTTGAGGAGCTAGGTAACCAGCCCAAATTTTTCTTTTTCATCTGCGTCATCTGCGGCTGCCTTCTTCTTTCTTTCACGATAACAGCCGCTCCCCGAAGAGCGCGGTCCCGATGCGGACCTGGTCGCTGCCGGCCTCGATGGCGGCCTCGAGATCGTCGCTCATGCCCATGCTCAGGCGCAACCGTCGCCCTGTTTTCTGCTGCCAGTGTTCGCGCAGGAGTGCCATCTCGGCGAACGCGGAGGTTCGCCCCGGTGGCGGGATGGCCATGAAGCCGCGAACTTTCAGCAAGGAACTTCCTTCAAGTTCCGAGAAGATGGCTGAGAGCTCCGACTCCTGGCAACCGCCTTCTTTGGTGGGTTCATCCCACAGATCCACCTGAATCCAGACGCCTCGGTCGGTGTTC
>JANXQX010000273.1 GCA_025353305.1 Holophagaceae bacterium | reverse complement strand
CGATCTTTCTCACCTTTCGTCGCGGCTATACCCCGGGGGTCACACCCGTTCCCATACCGAACACGGCCGTTAAGACCCGGAGGGCCGATGATACTGCGTTTTTAAACGTGGAAAAGTAGGTCGCTGCGACGTTAAATATCTAAAAGGCCATCCAAAAAGGGATGGCCTTTTTTGTTGTTCTGGTTTTGATTCTATTCACTATGGAAGTCCCAGTCATAGACGACTGGGATGTAACCCTTGAACTTTTGATCTTGGCCGTAGGGATCGGCAAAGAAGCCAGCTTCAACCAGCTTCTGGTTTGCAATGCCAAACAAGTAGTGCCAGATCATGCTAAATCCTTCTTGGAAGGGAACGCCAGCTTTGGTCTGGCTCAAATCGCGCAGATCGGATTTTATCTTGCTGTAGTTCGCACTGAGCCAATCCTCCATGATTCTCCGGCCCAAGACTCGTAACGTCTCAGTCATTGCCTTGTCCGATTTGGTGAGGATAGGAGCCTTTGCATAATACCTGCCGCTCCGTTCCACCACGTAATCAAAGGCGGTCAGAATTGGTATGAGACTTTCGGCATCTGTAGGCGATAGGCCGCCCTTGATCAATTCCTCTTTGGATTTGGCTGAATGACGCAGGGACAACGCTACACGCCCCAAGGCATTGGCAAATTCAGAAGGCAGAGTCAGGCGCTTGGCCTCGTCATCCCCGAAGGTGGTAACACCTATTTCCCCATAAGACTGTCCACGGCTTGCCCAATAAATCCCTTTGACAGATTTATTCGATATCTCCTCTGCATGGGGGACATATTTCCCATCAGGTTTGGTGTCCGCAGCTTTACGGTAGCCCTTCTGAGCTGTGACGGTGAGGCCGTCCCAATCGAGTGATGCGCAGCCCATGACGATAAAAGATATGGCCTTCCTATCCACTCCGGGCGCGTCATAGGCTTTAAGGGTCTTTTCGATCTCTTTTCGGTGGCTCAGTATGGCCTCCGCCAAAGACGCCCCATAGGGTTCACTGACATTTTTCACCCGCTTGATATCCGCTGCGGTGAAGAGTGCAAAATTCAGGAAAACTCGATTCCCTTCTTGCCTGACCAGTCCCAAACCTGTCAAGTCTTCCATGGAAACCGAAGTGCCCTTCAAGGATGCCTCAACAGCAACCTGTTTGAGTGGGCCAT
Source organism: Holophagaceae bacterium (assembly GCA_025353305.1). The sequence continues at coordinate 11,402 of JANXQX010000273.1, read as the reverse complement.
CGGCCAGCTTCAAAAGGAGGCGCTGAGCTTCTATGACCCCCATGACATGAAAGAAACCTGGTTTTTTATTCGGAGAATAAGACCCGATTATGGCGTAATCCAACAGATCCTTTTCCTGCGCGAAAATCGTAGAACCCATACCCAAAACGAGCATGAGGCCAAGCGGGCGGAATGATGCCATGAGGTATGTCTCCGAGGCCAACAGATCAGTTTTACGCGGGACCTTCCCGCTATCCTAATAGGATCCGAAGAGGCTTCCATGACCAAACATGTTTATTCCTTTGGCGGCGACCGCAACGAAGGCAGCGCCCTGATGCGCAACCTGCTGGGCGGGAAGGGTTGCAATCTGGCGGAGATGGCGGGCCTCGGCATTCCAGTGCCGCCGGGATTCACTATCACTACGGAAGTCTGCGGCCTTTATTATGCAGCTGGCCAACAGCTTCCAGACTCGGTCAAGCAAGAGGCGCTCGAAGCGCTCAAGTGGCTGGAAGGCGCGCGGGGACTCAATTTCGGGGATCCGGAAAAACCGCTGCTGATCTCCGTCCGTAGCGGTGCCCGGGTTTCCATGCCCGGCATGATGGACACGGTCTTGAATTTGGGGTTGAACGATCAAACTGTGGAGGGGCTTGAGAAAGCCAGCGGGAATCCGCGGTTCGCCTGGGACAGCTACCGGCGCTTCATCACCATGTACAGCAATGTTGTGTTGAACGTCCACACCAGCCTTTTCGAAGCCGAACTGGAAAAACTCAAGCAGAGCACAGGGAAACATCTGGACCCGGATGTGACCGCAGAGGAATGGCAAACCCTCGTGGCCGCCTACAAGGAAATCGTGCGGGACGAGACCGGCAAGCCCTTCCCCCAGGACCCCATGGAACAGCTGTGGGGTGCCGTCTCCGCGGTATTCGAAAGCTGGAACACGCCCCGGGCGGTGACCTACCGGAAGCTGAATCGCTTCTCGGATGATTGGGGAACCGCGGTCAATGTGCAGAGCATGGTTTTCGGCAACATGGGCGAAGACTGTGGAACGGGCGTGGCCTTCACGCGGAATCCGGGCACCGGCGAGAAGCTTTTCTATGGGGAATATCTCATCAATGCCCAGGGGGAGGACGTAGTCGCGGGCATCCGCACGCCGCAGCCCATTTCCTTGAAGCAGTCTGAAGGGACAAACCTTCTGAGCCTAGAAGAGGCTATGCCGGAGACCTTCCACCAGCTTCTCGCCACGGCGAACCGACTGGAAAAGCACTTCTGCGAAATGCAGGATATCGAGTTCACCATCGAGCGCGGACGGCTCTTCATGCTGCAGACCCGAACCGGGAAACGCACTGCCCTGGCGGGCATCCGCATCGCCTTGGACCTTGTGGACGAAGGCATCATCACGAAGAGCTTGGCACTTCAGCGTATTGATGCTGATTCACTCTCCCAGTTACTCGCGCCGGTCTTTGACCACAAGGAAAAGGACCGCCTTCGCAGCGAAGGCAAATTGATGACCACCGGCCTGAATGCGGGTCCTGGCGCGGCGACGGGGCGCATAGCCTTGAGCGCTGCCGAAGCGGAAAGGATGGCCACCGAAGGTCCAGTGGTGCTCGTGCGGATGGAGACCTCACCTGAAGATATTTCCGGCATGATCGCCGCCCAGGGAATTCTCACCGCCCGCGGTGGCATGACCAGCCACGCCGCCGTTGTGGCCCGCGGCATGGGAAAGCCCTGCGTTTGCGGCGCTTCCGCCCTGAATATCGACGAGAAGGCCGGATGGGTAAAGGTCGGCGGCGTGGCATTGAAAGCTGGCGAGGACTGGATCTCCATTGACGGTTCCACCGGAGAAGTCTTCGCGGGCCAGTTGGGCGCCCATCCATCCGAAGTGAACCAGGTGCTGGTGGACGGCAGCCTCAGGCCTGAGGACAGCGAAGTCTACCGGTGCTTTGCCAAGATCATGGCCTGGAGTTCCCAGGCGAAGAAGATGAAGGTACGCACCAACGCCGACACGCCGGGGGATAGCGTGGTGGCGCGGGCTTTCGGAGCCGAGGGCATCGGTCTCTGCCGCACCGAGCATATGTTCTTCGAGGGGGAACGGATCCAGGCGGTCCGGGAAATGATTCTGGCTTCAGATCTGGAAGGCCGCCGCCTCGCGCTCGCCAAATTGCTGCCGATGCAACGGGGTGATTTCGAAGGCATTTTCACGGCCATGGACGGCCTGCCCGTGAACATCCGGCTTCTGGATCCGCCCTTGCACGAGTTCCTTCCCCACGACGATGCGGGCTGCGAGGAAATGGCCGAGCTACTGGGCGTCACTTTGGCCACAGTGAAGCGCAGGGTGCAGCAGCTCCACGAGTTCAATCCCATGCTGGGACACCGTGGCTGCCGCCTGGGCATCACCTTCCCCGAAATCTATCGGATGCAGGTGCGGGCCATCGTCGAAGCCGCATTGGATGCGACCGCCAAGGGCGTCAAGGCACTTCCGGAAATCATGATTCCACTGGTGGGCACTGTGCGGGAGCTGGTCTACCTGAAAACGGAATTGCTCGATGAAATCGTCCAGGTGAATCATGAACGCGGAACGGAATTCACGGCGCCCATGGGCACGATGATCGAGGTCCCCCGGGCCGCCATCACCGCCGACAAGATCGCGGAAGAAGCCGAATTCTTCTCCTTCGGGACCAACGACCTGACCCAGATGGGATTCGGTTTTTCGCGCGATGATGCAGGGACGTTCCTGCCCGAATACGTCGGCAAGAAAATTCTTGATGATGACCCCTTTCAAAGCCTGGACCTGGAGGGCATCGGTGAGCTGGTCCGCATCGCGGTGGAGAAGGGCCGTGGGGTGCGTCCCCATTTGAAGGTGGGCGTCTGCGGCGAGCACGGCGGCGACCCCAGATCGGTCAAATTCTTCCACCGTGTGGGGCTCGACTACGTGAGCTGCTCCCCATACCGCGTCCCCATCGCCATGTTGGCCGCGGCGCAAGCGACCATCGAACAAGCCGCACTGGAACATCCAGCGACCAAAACGGGATGAAGCTCCTGCTCGCCGCCTTCCCGCCGGAACTAGGGGATTTGAAGGATGACCCACCGCCTGGTTGGTTTGTCGACACAACCGGCGTCGGCGCTTCAACCGCTGCGGCGGCCACGGCTTTTCTTCTTGAGCGTAAGAAACCCGAACGCGTCCTCTTTGTCGGCAGCTGCGGGGCCTACGATGAGCGGCTGCCCATCGGCACTATCTTCTCGCCCGATTTTGTCCTGGCGACCTCTGTTGAGGAAGAGCGCGGCGAATCCTACCGGCCCAGCATCGAGGCCGTGCGATGGCTTTGCACCTGGGCTCTGCCCTTCCCGCATCATCCGGTCATCACGCCACCGGCCATCACCCGCAGCGAGGATGGCGTCAGGCTCCTGAGCCGCATGGCACCCGCGGAGCACTTGGAGTTGAATGGCGTTTTCGCGGCCTGCAACGCTGCCGGCGTGCCTGTTGCAGCGGCCCTCATCGTGGTGAATGAAGTCGGGCCCAATGCGCACGAGCAGTGGATGAGAAACCACAAAGCGCTCGGCCAGCGGCTCATTGAGGTATTAAGGGCTTCGGGCGTGCTTGAAAAGGAATAAAGTCCCTCCGGCCGCCGCCATTTTCTATTTCCCATCCGCCCTTCACTGCTTCCATCCGCACGCCGCGCTCATCACCGGTGATGAAAGTGGAAACCATCGCCTGCTGCAGGATTTCCATCGTTTCGTCATGAGGATGGCCAAAGCGGTTTCGTCGGCCCGCGGTGATGATCGCCGCATCTGGGGCAAGGGCTTTGATCCATCCGGGATCGCTGGCACTGCGGCTGCCGTGGTGGCCCACTTTCAGGAAACGGTGAAGGGCCTCAGGGCCGGGATCTCCAAGCTCCAGCAGATCCCGCTCCTGGGATTGCAGTGCATCGCCCATGAGCCAGAGCTCGCGATCCTGCCAGCGGACGCGCAAAACGGCCGACACCATGTTGGCGTCCGGCAACTCGAAGGGTTTCGGGGGCCACCGCACAGAGAAGTCGGCATTTCCAGCCGACCATTCATCCCCGCGATGCAAAGTCCCCCGCGTGTGGTCCCTGGCGGGCCGGAAAGCCGCCCAGGGATCTTCAGCATCGGCCATGGAAGGAAGGGCCACCGACGCGAATGGCCGCAGCCTCGATAGCGTCGCCCATCCCCCGGCATGGTCGCCGTGGGGATGGGTGAGCACCAGGTGCAAGGGCTCCGTGACGCCCCGGCGGCTCAGGATCCGCGCGATGCGTCGCGCTGCCCACGGGGCCGGCCCTGCATCAATCAAGGTCGCATTGCCATCAGGAATCCTCAGGAGTAGCGCGTCTCCCTGGCCGATATCCATGGCTTCAAGGCTCAGCGTCGCGGCCTTGCGCCCAATACCTGCGGTGGCAAGCAGGATGCCCGTTGCGGCCAGCAGCACCGCTATCCAGGCCCTTGTACGGCGCATCAGTGATTGTCTGTGGGCCAAGCCGAGCCACCCGAGAATGAGCAAGATCCACGGCCAGAGTTGGGCAGTAGCCATCGGAGTGATGTGGGCAAAGAATGGCACCAGGGAGGCACCTGTCCAGGCCAGAAGAAGGCCGATGCCCTGTACCAGGCCTGGAACCGGGACCAGTGTGAGAAACAGGCAAACTGGCGTCAGCAGGGCCACCAGAGGCAGCACCACTACGTTCGCCACGGCGCCCCACAATGGGATGCCGCCATGAAACAGAGCCAGCAACGGCAGCGTTGCCAACCACGGCGAGAGGAAACGGGCCGCAGTGAGCGCGTACTTCCCCAGCATGGGAGCCATCAGGCCCGCTAACGGCTCGGAGCCCCATAGCAGGGCCAGCAGGGCCCACCAGGCCAGCAGGAATCCCGGCTCGCAGCCCGCGGCGGGATGCCCCAAAAGCCAGAGCAGCAGCGCGAGATGCAGGCCCAGCACCGGTGGCAGCTTCCATCCGCTGGCGCCACCCATGGCCCAGGCCAGGCCCATGAACAACCCCCGCCACACCGGTGCGGAAAACCCCACCACCGCAGCGTAGGCGATGCCGGCCACCACGGCGCCCAGGGAGCCTCCACGGCCCAGCAACCTGCGCAGGAGGGCCAGCACCGCAGCCATCACCAATGTCACTTGCAGGCCTGAGACAATCAGGATGTGCAAGGTCCCGCTCTCGGCGAAGGCTGACGTCGTTTCTTCATGCACGGGCGAGATGCCCAAGGCCAGGGCTCCCCAGAGATCCCGGGCGGTGGGATCGATCAAAGGCAATGCCTCGAACCTCGCCCTGACGAAACACTGAAGACGCAGGAGGAGTGATGGTTTCGGAGCGCCCAGGATTTCTAATTGCAGTGCCGATGCGAGGTGGATGCGGCGTGGGGAGCGATCGCTTCTTGCCCGCCAGAGCGGGCGTTCCACCAGAAACCGCGGGGCCGGGTCCACGTGCCGCAGTTCTGCGCGCAGCCTCACAGGGGTGCCTGGCAGCGGCGGCGGGACCCGCTCCTGATCGCTCGGCCACGGAAGGCTGATGCGCCACCGGTTGCCCTTCAGCGCAGGGGGAGAAGAGATTTCAAACGCGCTTATCAATTGATCGCCCTGCGGGGTCCAGAGATCGTCGATGCTGCCTTCGAGAACCTGCACATCCGATGGAAGTTTGGCCTCCCAAAGCGCCCGCTGGCGAAGGTTGCCGAAGGTCCCCCAGACCAGGACCGCGGCCAGGGGAATCACCGCCAGCTTCTTATGCCGAATGAGGAAGGAGGCCAACACGACCAGGATCCAGCCCCCAAGGATCCAATGCTTTCCTATCTGGCCTGTCCATTCCTCAGGCAGAAGCCAAGTCAGCGCGCAGGCTGCGGCCAGGGCCCAGGCCAAGGGCCAAAGGTCTTTGCCGCTGGCCTGTTGCCAGAGTTTTTCCCTAGTGAGCATTGAATGAGTGTAACGATGGCGTGCTTTCTAAAAAAAAGTAGCGTTGGCTTGACAGCCGCCAAGGTGAGATGGAGTCTGTGCTGATGCCATCACAGCCACTCACCAGGGAATTAGTTTGGATCCAATCCACCTATTTCAGATTTCGGGTCTCATTGTTGGGACTAGCATCCGTGTGCCTGCTCGCATGGACACCTCGCGTTCACGAGGCCCAGACCAAAGTGGCTTCGCGGATGATCCCCGCGCCCATGTCGTCTCTGCTGGCAGCCTACCCGGAAGCGCTGAAAGAAGGTGCCCGAGGCGTGGGCAACGACCAACCGCCCTCCGCACAGGACGTTGAAGATCAGTACGGGCGAATCCTTGCCTTGAGCGAAGCCCACAAGAACCCCGGTGAAATCGTGCGTGAGCTCGGGCGGTTGGCCCACCTGGTCCAGGAGATCACTGCTCCCGGCAGCACCGTAGGGGTGGACCCGCTTAGGGAATCTTTCGAAGCCTATGCCGAGGAGCGCCTGAAAATGCTCATTGTTACGCGGGAACATTTCTGGTCTGTGACGGCGGATCTGGATCCGAAACCCAAACTTCTGGAGTGGGCCAAACTGAAACATCACCGTCACGAACAGTTGCTGGAACACTTTGAGCTCAAGACAGGGCGCCGCCTGGGACAATGGGATGACCTCTCCGTTCCTTATGCGCTGTTGCAGCTTTCCTTTTCCAACGGAGTCCAGGCCACCGCCAATATTTGGATCCTCATCTACCGTGCCACGGGGGATCTTTGGCCTTATCCTTCCATGGGGAGCAGCAAGTGAATCGTGCGACCGACTTGGAAGAACCCGGGGTGCTTGGGTTTTTCGTCTATCAGGACTATCTTTAGAACCTCATTCGGAGCCCCAACATGGCTACCTACACACGACTTGGATCCTTCCTCCTGGCCAGCGAACTGACGGCAGACCCCATTGGCCATATCCGGCGGGGCATGTCCATCGTGGGCAGCGCCTTTGATCACCATTGGCTTGTGCGCACTTTCTCGGATGAACTGCTGCAGGCAGGGCTGGCTTCGAAGTTCGGCGAGGCGAGCAAACTGCTCCCTCAACTCAGCGGCTCCAAGGCCTTTGGCCAGGGCTACCGCATCGAGAGCACGGCACCCCCCCATGTTGCTTGCGATTACGTGCCGGGGCGCACCTTGGCCCAGATGATCGAGAAGGCCAAAATCGAGCAGATCCCCCTCGGCGTGGACCATGCCCTGTCGATTCTTCAGGGCATCGCCCAGGGTGTGATCCATCTGCATACGAGGGGCCTCAGCCACGGCTCGCTTACACCTCATGGTGTGTGGGTGAGCTTCGAGGGCGCCACCGAGATCCTGGACGCTCCCTATTCCCAGGCTATCCGCCAGATCCTGCCCAAAGCCCCGGTGACCAGGGGATCGCTGGAAACCTATCTGCGCGATACGGGCGGCAATGCCTTGCAGCAGGACTTCTTCTCGATGGGCGCGATGCTCTTCGAACTGCTGACGTTCGAAAAACTGCCTTTGATGGCCGAGCCGGCCTTCGCAGCCAGCAAGGCGACCCTCAAAGCCGCCCAGGAAGACACCCCGGTTCCACCAGAAATTCTCAGTCTGTTAAAGCGATTGATGGGAGTGGGCGATCCTTTCGAGAATGTCCAGGCCTTCAACACCGAAATGGACCACGTGCTTTACGACGGGGATTACAGCCCCACAACCTTCAACATGGCGTTCTTCATGCACACCTTGTTCCGGGAAGAAAACGACCGGGACGGCGCTGCCGTAAAAGCCGAGCAAACCGACAATTTCGCTGCCTATTCTTCCGAAGCCGACAGCATTCATGCATCCAGGCCCCACTCCGAAGTGAGCGACGCTGAGGAAGCCCAGACCACGCGCGTCAGCAAGAAAGGCCTATACGGGGGCCTTGCGGCAGTCGTTGCCGTGGTTGCCGTGCTGGGATTCTTTGCCCTCAAGCCGAAGGGTGAAAGCGCAGAAGTCATCAAGATGCGGACCGAGCTGGCCCAGCTCCAGGCCAAACAGGCCGAGCAGGAATCGCAGCTGGCGGGCGCGAGCCAGGCCAGTAAAGAAAAATTGGACATTTTGAACAAACAGAAGACTGAAGCAAAGTCCGCCGTAGAGACAGCCAAGCTTGAACAACAGATCAAGGAAGAAGAGCGCAATAGACTAGATCTGGAGCAGAAGAAAGCAGACCTGAAGAAACAACAGGACGAAGCCAAAGCCAAGGCCGCCCAGATCGCCCAGGCTGCCGCGCCCCCACCAGTGCAAAAGGCGGTTCCGGCCAAGGTGGAGCCGCCAAAGCCTGAGCCGGCCCGGGTAGAACCACCCAAGCCAGCACCCGCAGCCACACCCACACCCGCGCAGGAACCCCCTCGGCCCACTCCTGCGGTTGCCCCATCCCAGACCACGCCCACCATCGTTCAGGAAACTCCCGCGGTGGCCTTGAACAAAGCTCAACCCATTTTTCCCGTGCGCGCCAGACAGATGCGCTTCGAGGAAGGCAAACCCCATTCCGTGACGGTCAAGGTCTTCGTGGATGCCCAGGGGCGGCCCCAGAAAGTCACCATCATCAGTGGTATTGATGGGCCGTACGGCTTCAATGAAGCCGCAAATGAAGCAGCGTCAAAATCAACCTACACTCCCGCCACCCGGGATGGAATTCCCGTTGCCGGCACCGCGACAATAAAGTACGACTTCAGCCCATCAGGCCGTCATTGATGCGTTGAAGCCATGAATCATCAAGTCATTCCAAACGCCCGATTCTTCGGGCGTTTTTTTATTTGGGGGCCGTAACACACTTCGATAGTGCGCGGAGCACTATCCATCGCGTCGGCCTCCGGCCGACATAGAAACTCCAGCTCCGCGAACACAGTGAGTGGAAGGGCGCACTGCGCCCGATAGCTGGGAGGCTCCACGTCCAGGAACACAGTGAGTGGGAGCACGCAATGCGTGCGATACGTGGAGGGGCCGTAACACACTTCGAAAGTGCGCGGAGCACCATCCTTTGCGTCGGCCTCCGGCCGACATAAGGGGCCGTAACAAAATAATCAGAAAAGCGCTGATTATTTCGCAACGGCCCCTAAGGAATGAGCAGCCTGGTTTGCCAGAGCATCCACGCGCTCATTTTCAGCGTGGCCCGCGTGACCCTTCACCCAGCGGGCTTCAACACGATGGCGTTGCAGTTGGGCATCCAAGGCCTGCCAAAGCTCCAGGTTGAGCACTGGCTGCTTGTCTGCTTTGCGCCATCCGTTCCTTTTCCATCCCATAAGCCAACCTTGGATTCCCTTTACCACGTATTGGCTATCGCTGAACATCGTCACAACGCAGGGCTGCGTCAGGGCCTCCAGGCCTCTGATGGCGGCCATGAGTTCCATTCGGTTGTTGGTTGTGTCGGCCTCGGTGCCACTGCCTTCCTTTTCGTTTTTACCCAAGCGGAGCAGATAGCCCCACCCGCCGGGCCCCGGGTTGCCCAGGCAGGCTCCGTCGCAGTACAACTCGACCTTGGGGTCCAGGGCCATCCTAGACCAGTGAGTGCGCGGTCTGCTCGGTATCGGCGTTGCCGATATGCGAGGCAGAAAGATTCCCTACGATATCCGCGACACCTCTGCGCAATATCTCCACGCCGAGGTCCAGATCTTCGGTGTTGAGGTTGAGCGCGGGGCGGAAACGCAGGCCATGGGTTCCGCTGCTGAGAATCATCATTCCCAGGTCTTGGCACCTTGAAACGATCTGGTTCCGCAGTTCCGGCGAGGCCATGTCCAAGGCGCAGAAGAGTCCCTTCCCGCGCGGATTTGATGTGAATCCTGGGAAATCCGCTGCGATTTCCTGCAGACCCTTCAGCAATCGCTCGCCCTGCTTGGCGCAATTATCCAGCAACTGCTCCTCCACGATGATCTCGATGATCCTGGTGCCACGCACCATGTCCACCAGATTGCCGCCCCAAGTGCTGTTGATGCGCGAGGGCACCTTGAAGACACCGTCCACTTCATCCAGCCGCGGGCCCGCCGCGATTCCGCAGGCCTGGCTCTTTTTCCCGAAGGCGATGATGTCCGGCTGTACATGGAAATGTTGATGGGCCCACCATTTCCCTGTGGTTCCAAATCCAGATTGGACCTCGTCAAAGATCAGCAGGAACTCGTGTTCATTGGCCAGCCGCCGCAGCTCCAGCAGAAATTCCGGACGGAAATGGTTATCCCCGCCTTCTCCTTGAATGGGCTCGATGATGAGACAGGCGATATCGTCCGGATCCGCCGCCACCGCGGCTTCGATGGCCCGAATCGCTTCTCTTTCCGAGGCCTCCACATTGCCAATACTCTCAAGTGTCAACGGGAAAGTGAGTTTCGGGTTCGGGATGCGCGGCCAGTCGAACTTGGGGAAATACTGATGTTTCCGAGGATCCGCGGTGTTGGTGAGGGACATGGTGTAACCCGTGCGGCCGTGGAATGCCTCCTTGAAGTGGATGACCTTCGATCCCTTCTCGCCCTTGCCCTTCGCCAGGTTCTTGCGGACCTTCCAATCGAAAGCTGCCTTCAGAGCATTCTCGACCGCCAGCGCGCCCCCATCAATCCAGAACAGGTGGGGCAGGTAATCCGGTGCTACATGGGTGCCGAAAGCCTCGACCCATTCGGCGTAATCGGTGGTGTAGATATCGGAATTGGCAGGCTTGTGCAGGGCGATGGCGCCGAGGTGCGCGCGAAATTCCGGCGTGTTCAGTTTCGGATGGCTGTGCCCCAGGGGTGCCGTGGCGAAGAACGTATAGAAGTCCAGGTATTTCTTACCGTCGCGGGCATCCACGATCCAGGAACCATGGGATTTTTCCAGGTCCATGACCAGATGGAACCCGTCCACCAGAATGTGGCGCTGCAAGGCGTCGAAAACTTCATTGGGCTGAATGCTGAGGTGGGTCATCAGAGGCCTTTCCAAACACACCAGTGTACCTTGGAGCTGGAGATTCCTGAACCGTGATTCCTGCTGTGGCCGTGCTCGACACACCTTTGGATGCCATCGCGATGAGGGCTCTGGTATCCGATCCCGCCGCCGGGGCCATCGTGGTTTTCGAGGGTACCGCGCGCAATCACCACCACGATCAGGCCGTGGAATCGCTGGCCTACGAGGCCTTCGTCCCCATGGCGGAAACAGAGCTGGAACGATTGCGGACTGAGGCCATGAAACGCTTTGCGCTCCGCCGCTGCGCCATCCACCACCGCATCGGCGCCGTGCCTTTGCTGGAAGCTGCGGTGGTCATTGCTGTCTCCAGCGCCCATCGGAAAGAGGCATTCGAGGCCGCTGCATGGTTGATGGATCGCATCAAGGAAAGCGTGCCCGTCTGGAAGCGGGAGAAGTACCAGCAGGGCGGCGGTGCATGGGTTGAGGGCCAGCAGCGCCACCCTTGAGAATCTGAAAAAATGCTGGTCCCATCGGGCCTTTACTCCTACCCTTGGAGCTTGTCTAAAGGAGCACCCCATGGCCCACGAAGGACACGAGCAC
>JANXQX010000258.1 GCA_025353305.1 Holophagaceae bacterium | reverse complement strand
TCCTTAACGACCGGATCCGCAACTCCATGTTCCCGGATGAGGCCCGCCAGAGTGGCTGTGGCGCTCTTCCGCGCGGCCAAACTGACTCGGATGACGGTGACATATTCTTTGGTTTCAAATGTGTCTTCCACTTGGGGAAGGTGGGCGTCACCCAGGACTTTTGCGCGCAATTCCTGCCACCCAGATTTCTCTGGAACCGACCGGTCTTCCTGTTCGTGCTTGATCTTCTCGTCCAGATGGGGTTGTTCTAATCCATTGAGCTGGCGGTAAATTGTCAAAAGATCCTCAAAAGGCAAACCTGGGCGCAGGATTCCCCATTCACCCCTCAATAGCCGTTCCTGAGGAACATCCAGAATCCCTGGGTCCACAAAGAACGCTTGTGACCAGCTGGGGCCGCAGGCATGCAGTCGCCAGAAGGCTGCGACTCCACCGAAGAGAAGGAACATTAGGATGATCCATGCCGTGCGACGGTTCACGAGCCGAACTCCTGAATGGCTTTCCGAACAGTGTGGTCGTTCCAGGGGGCGTGCTGAAAAAGATACACCCTGCGCCGATCCAGCCAGGAACCCGGCAACCTCGGCAACGGTTCCTCCATGCGAAGACCGATGGCTTGCCGGGCGTTCGGAGATCGGAAATCTCGTCCGGCTGCCAAATGGGCTTTAATGGCAGGGGTATCCCCACCCATGTCGAAACACATGGGAACCACCTCATCTACAGGCAACCCCTCGATCCAACCATCCTGAAGTGCCCAGGAGGCGAGAGCGGTCATGGACAGTGGCATGCCCGGATCCATCCTGCGTCGCAACTCGATGAGCAGTTCTCGATAAAACGAACGCTCGGAAACCTTTGCATCAAAGTCGATTTGAAGGCCCCGCAAGGTCGGACGCAGGCTATTCAGCAGTTGGGTGATGATCAAGTCGCGAAGCGCATTACTAGGAACGAGTGGCTCGCCCCGGGCGACTTCTATGCGAGTGACAGCCATAAGAGCCACCCCTTCGGGAACTTTAAGAGGCTGCCGTCTAGGGTCTCTGGTTAGTCGATCTCCATGCAATGTGATCGTCTGGGCTAGGTAGGCCACACCCACACGGTCTACGGGCAAACTACGAAGGTCCTCGGGTCTTTCCCAGGCCCAGAGCATGAGTTTGGGGAAGACTTTCATCCGTGGATTTTCAGAAGGTCTCGGCACAAAAATCGTCAGCAACCCAAACGCGAGGGCTGCCACTGCTCCCGGAATTATGGTCCGAATAATCGCCATGAGGTCAGTCTGGGGTAGTTCAGAGGATTGTGCTATCAGGGACACAGCCACTAAGGTGTCCACCAGCACTGCCTCTGGGTTGAGTGTAAGTTGGGGTTGACCCACCCCCTTACAGCGCTTTGATGAAACCCCATGAATGCTGTATCCTTGCCCCATGCCGGTGTGGCGAAATTGGTAGACGCGCTAGACTCAAAATCTTGTTAGGCGACCCCTAGTGCCGGTTCGAGTCCGGCCACCGGCACCAAGAATAAAGGCCCCAGATGGGGCCTTTGAAATAGGTGGCCGGACTCGAATCGAGGATGGCGCGCAGGTAGGGAAAGACGGAGGACGCATGCGTCCGCAGGCGGTCCCCGAAGGGGATTCCCGTGCGCAGCCAGCCACGCGGCGGGTACCGGAGTCCGGCCACCGGCACCAAGAATAAAGGCCCCAGATGGGGCCTTTGAAATAGGTGGCCGGACTCGAATCGAGGATGGCCGCCCTTAATTCACCACCAGCCCGCCATTCACGGTGCTCAGGTGAATGGTCTGCTTGCTGCCGGGGAAGGTGGCTTCGACTTGGTGCTTCGTGGCGTTCACTTGCTCGGCACCTTTTGTGTTGACGGAGACCTGGCCATTGACCGTGGTGGCCCGCAGGGAACCTTCCAGCTTGGCCATGGTCACGTTCAAGGCACCATTCACCGTGGACAGATCGATGCCTTTGCCCATTCCGTCCAAACCCTTGCCCGAGATGGCACCGTTGGTGGTGGAGGCACGGATGGCGCCGCGCACTCTATCCAGTGCGATGGCGCCGTTTACGGTCTCGGCGGTCAGGCCCTGGTTGAGGTCCTGGGCCTCGATGGCGCCGTTGACCGTCCGGCATTCCGCTGTTCCTTCGAGGCCGGTCAGCGTGATGCGGCCGTTGACGGTATCAATGTGGGCCAGCACGCTGCGGGGCACCTTGAGTTCCATTTCGCAGACTGCGCCGCGATAGCTTCCCCATCCTGATTGATGTTTCGGATATTCGCCGCGGATCTCCAGACCCTTGGGACTTGATTCGAAGACGACCTTCACCTGCTCGTCCTTGCTGCTGGGTTTGAACTGGCCCGTGAAGGCCACTTCTGCCCGGTCCCAGGTGTCCACCTTGATATGCCCGTTGGTGTTCGCGATGGTGAGGTTTGAGCCGTTGGCGAGAGCCACCGTATGGCTCTCCGTCACGGTCGTGGCCTGAGCGGGTTGAAGGACGAAGGTCTGGGCTCCCAGGACCGTGGCCGCGAGAGCCAAGATGAGGGAAACGATGGGGCGGGATGCAGGCATGGCGCGCTCCTGGATGGGGGATTCGAAGAGGCAATACGTCGGCTTTCGTACATGGTTTAGGGGGCACAATGAAGTCACCCGCTTTCAAGGAGTCCCCATGCCTGACTTCACGACTTTGCTCGTAGAACTTCAGCAAGGCGTCGCTTCGATCCGGCTCAACCGGGCTGACAAGGCGAATTCCATGGACGAAGCCATGTGGCGGGAGATCGGTCAAGCCTTTCAATGGGCCGATGCCACACCGGAAGTGCGCGTCGTGGTGCTTTCGGGCAATGGCCGCCATTTCTGTTCGGGCATCGACCTGGGCATGCTCATGGGCGTGCAGCAGGCCATCAAGGATGACTGCCAGGGCCGCGCCGCCGAGAAATTGCGCGGGATGATCCTGCAATTGCAGGATTGCCTCAGCAGCCTGGAGCGCTGCCGGAAGCCGGTGCTGGCGGCCATCCATGGGGCCTGCGTCGGTGCTGGGCTGGACCTGGTGGCCGCCGCGGACATGCGCTATTGCACCGCGAGCGCCCACTTTTCCATCAAGGAAATCGACATCGGCATGGTGGCCGACGTGGGCTCCCTCCAGCGCCTTCCCAAGCTGGTGGCGCCAGGCCTGGTGAGGGAATGGGCTTACACCGGCCGGAAGATCAAGGCCCCCGAGGCCGCCGCCAGCGGCCTGGTGAATCAGGTCTTTGAATCCGATGAATTGATGGCGGCCGGAGTCCTTGAACTCGCCCAGCAGATCGCGGGGAAATCGCCACTCTCCATCCGGGGCACCAAGGAGATGCTCAATTACACCCGCGATCACAGCGTGGCCGACGGCCTGGCGACGATCGCCACCTGGAACGCCGCCATGCTCATCTCCCAGGACATCCAGACCGCAATGATGGCCGCCATGAGCAAACAGACACCGGTGTTCAGGGACTGAAGCGTAGTACCATCGCATAACGAGGCTTATCCCTGTTATCCTCGCTCCATCCTTCCAGGAGCCGCCGTGAGCTTGATCTATCGCATGGGTTTGCGCCGCACTATTTTGTTGCTTCCGTTGCTCTCGGTGGTTCTGTCCGCCCAGGGGCTGGATTACGTGAAGGAGCACTACACCAAGCGTGAAGTGCTGGTGTCCATGCGCGATGGGACGGCGCTTTTCACGTCCATCTACGCCCCCAAAGACACCTCGAAAACCTATCCGATCATCATGCAGCGCACGCCCTACAGCGTGGCTCCTTACGGCGAGGACAAATTCAAGACGGACCTCGGCCCCTCGGCGCTGTTCGGCAAAGAGGGCTTCGTCTTCGTCTACCAGGATGTACGCGGCAGGATGATGAGCGAGGGCACCTTCAACAACATGACACCGCACCTGGAGAAGAAAACGAAGCCTGGCGATGTTGATGAGAGCAGCGATACCTACGACACCATTGAATGGTTGCTGAAGAATGTGCCAGGCAACAACGGCCGCGTCGGCCAGTGGGGCATCAGTTATCCGGGCTTCTATACAGCCGCGGGCATGATCGGCGCGCATCCGGCGCTGAAGGCCAGCTCGCCGCAAGCGCCAGTGACGGACTGGTTCACTGGGGACGATTTCCACCGCAACGGCACGGTCTGGCTGCCCCATGGATTCAATTTTATGGCGACCTTCGGGTTGCCGCGCCCCAAGCCGACCACCGAATGGGGCAAGCGTTTTGAGCATGGGACACCGGACGGTTATGACTTTTTCCTGAACAAGATGGGTGCGCTGTCGAACGCCGATCCACGCTTCCTGCACGGGCAGGTAGCCTTCTGGAACGACATGATGGCGCACCCCAACTTCGATGCCTTCTGGCAGGCACGGAATCTGCGGCCCCATCTGAAAGACATCAAACCCGCGGTGCTCACGGTGGGCGGCTGGTTCGATGGGGAAAATCTTTTCGGCGCCCTGCAGGTGCATGAATACGTGGAGAAACAGAGCCCCGCCACCAAGAACTTTCTCGTGATGGGTCCCTGGGTCCACGGTGGCTGGAATCGCACACCCGGGGACAAGCTCGGCGATGTGAAATTCGGCGCGAAGACATCGGAGTACTTCCAGAAGGAAATCGAGTTCCCCTTTTTCATGCATTACCTGAAGGACGCGCCACCACCCAAGCTATCGGCGGCCACGGTGTTCGAAACCGGGCGGAATGTTTGGCATCACCTGGATCAGTGGCCGCCGAAAAAGCTGAAGGCCACCAAGGTTTACTTTCAGCCTGGTGGCGCCTTGGGATTCGCAGCCCCCGCAAGGGGCAATGCTTTTGATGAATACATCAGCGACCCTGGGCGCCCGGTGCCATTCTGGCCCGGCATAGACACTGGAATGGTTAAGGAATACATGGTGGCCGATCAACGGTTCGTGTCCACGCGGCCCGATGTGCTGGTCTTCGAAACACCGGTGCTGGATAAGGATCTGACGGTTGCGGGTCCCATCCAGGTCCATTTGCGCGTCTCGGTGAGCGGTACGGATGCGGATTTCGTCGTGAAGGTCATTGATGTATGGCCCAACGATTATAAGGATCCGGACGAGAAACTTCCGCCGAGGGCCAAGTACAGCCCGCTGGGCGGCATGGAGCAGATGGTGCGCGGCGAGGTCATGCGTGGCAAGTTCAGGCATTCGCTATCCAAGCCCGAACCCTTCCAACCGGATGTTCCGACCGGCGTTGAATATCAACTCAACGACATCTTCCATACTTTCCTGAAAGGCCATCGGTTGATGGTGCAGGTCCACAGCACCTGGTTCCCCTTGATGGATCGCAATCCACAGGTCTTCATGGACATCAACCAAGCCAAGGATTCGGATTTCAGGAAGGCCACCATCCGCCTGTATCACAGCACCGCCCAAGCCTCGAACCTGGAGATGCCGGTATTGGAGCAGGAATGAGCGTGAAGCCCTCGCTGTTGCTATTGATCCCTGTCGCGCTGGTCGCCCAAGCGCCGGTGTCAGGAAACAACTCTGTCCAGGAGCGCTACGCCAAGCGCGAGGTGCTCATCCCAATGCGCGATGGCGTAAGGCTTTTCACGTCCATCTACGTGCCAAAGGACACTTCGAAAACCTACCCGGTGATGCTGCAGCGGACGCCCTATAGCGTGGCGCCCTATGGCCCTGACAAATTCAAATGGGGGCTGGGCCCATCAAGGCTCTTCACGGAGGAGGGATTCATCTTCGTCTTCCAGGATGTGCGTGGCCGCATGATGAGCGAAGGCACCTTTCTGGAAGTGACGCCCCACAAGGTCCAGAAGGGACCGAAGGATGTTGACGAGAGCACCGACACCTTTGATACGGTTGATTGGCTGATGAAGAATCTACCCACCAACGGAAAGGTCGGGATGTGGGGTGTCAGCTATCCAGGCTTCTACGCCGCGGCGGGGATGATCGACGCTCATCCAGCCCTGGTGGCGGTGTCGCCCCAGGCCCCCGTGATGGACATTTTCACGGGGGATGATGATCATCACAACGGCGCGCTGTTCCTGAGCCAGGCCTTTGGATTTCAGACTTTTTTCGGTTGGCCGCGATCTGCTCCCACAACAGTATGGCCGCCCAAGGACCGGGATTTTGATCCAGGCACCGAAGACGGCTACCGTTTTTTCCTTCGCAACGGCTCTCCTGCCGATCTCGACAAGAAATTCTTCAAGGGTGAAGCCACAAGCTGGAGCGATGTCATCGAGCATCCCAATCTGGATGAATATTGGAAGTCCCGGAATCTGAGACCCCACCTCAAGGACATCAAGCCCGCGGTACTCACCGTGGGCGGTTTTTTCGATGACGAGGATCCCTTCGGGCCGCTGCAGGTCAACCTGGCCCTGGATCGTCTGAGCCCGAAAACAGAACGGCATCTGGTGATGGGTCCCTGGTTCCACGGTGGATGGGGAGCGCCCAATTACAGACGGCTGGGCAACGTGGATTTCGGCTCGGAAGTGTCAAAGCACTACCAGGAGACCATTGAATTCCCGTTCTTCATGCACCACCTGAAAGGCGCGCCTGACCCTAAACTCTCGAAGGCGATGGTGTTCGAGACCGGTTCCGACCGTTGGGAAAGCTTTGACGCCTGGCCACCGAAAGAAGCCATCGCGATGACGCTCTTCTTCCGGGAGGGCGGGGCACTGAGCCTGGATTCCGCCGCGCCAGTTCAAGGCTTGGAAGCCTGGATCAGCGATCCCAACCGGCCTGTGCCATACACGCAGTCCGTGGAACTGGATGTGTCGAAGGAATATGTGGTGGAGGACCAACGTTTCGCATCGCGAAGGCCCGACGTGATTGTGTTCCAGACCGATCCGCTCAAGGGAGAGCTGCGATTGGCCGGGCCCATTGAGGTGCATCTCAAGGTCTCCACCAGCGGCACCGACAGCGATTGGATCGTGAAGGTGGTGGACGTGTATCCAGACAATGCTCCAGATCTGGAGAGCCACGAGAAGAACGGAAAAGGCGAGCCGGAAAAGGTGAAGCTCGGCGGCACCCAGCAGCTCCTGCGCGCGGAAGTGATGCGCGGCAAATTCCGTAATTCACTGGAAAAGCCCGAACCTTTCAAGCCAGGCCAGCCCACACCCGTGACCTTTTCGCTGAACGACGTGTGCCACGCCTTCAAGTCCGGCCACCGCTTGATGGTCCAGGTCCAATGCAGCTGGTTCCCGCTGGTGGACCGCAATCCTCAAACTTTTGTCGACAACATAGGCCGCGCAAAGCACAGCGATTACCGCAAAGCCACCCAGAAGATATACTGGGGTGGTGAAGACGGATCGAGGCTTGAGTTGCGGGTGTTGAAATAGGCCGTGGGCAGTAGGCTGAGGGCTCTAGGCGGGGCATGAGGGATCGCACCTAGCTCATGAATTCCGTCAGAAGAAGGTTCGGAAAACGCGAAGGATCTCGAATCTACAGCCCACCGCCTGCAGCCTGCAGCCTACTGCCCACCGCCTACAGCCTACTGCCCACCGCCTAAAGACTTAAGTGCGCCATGTGCTCCTCGCTCGTGATGGGTTCATTGGGCTCGTCGTGGATGATCTTGCCATCGCGGAGTTTCACGATGCGGTGGGCGTGGCGGGCGATGTCTTCTTCATGGGTGACGATGATGATGGTGTTGCCCTTCTGATAGAGCTCCTCGAAAAGCGCCATGATCTCGATGCTGGTCTTGGAATCGAGGGCGCCGGTGGGTTCATCGGCCAGAAGAATAGAGGGATTGTTGACCAATGCCCGGGCGATGGCGACCCGCTGGCGCTGGCCGCCGGACAGCTGATTGGGCATGTGATCCCCGCGGGTTCCAAGCCCCACGTTCTCGAGGGCCTTGCGCGCCGCGACATGGCGGTCCGCCGGGCTCATGCCCGCGTAGATCAACGGCAGTTCCACATTCTGCATGGCGGTGGTGCGGGCCAGCAGGTTGAAGGTCTGGAACACGAAACCGATTTCCTCATTGCGGATCTGGGCCAGTTCATCGTCGCTCATGGCCGAGGCCAATTTTCCGTTGAGCTCGTAGGTGCCCTGTGTGGGGGAATCAAGACAACCGATGACGTTCATCATGGTGGATTTGCCGGACCCCGAAGGGCCCATGATGGCGACGTACTCCCCGCGGCCAATGGACAGGGAAACACCATCCAGGGCGCGCACTTCCATATCGCCCATCACGTAGACCTTGGTGATGTCTTTGAAAACGATCAGCGCTGCGTCGGTCATGTCGGTTCCTCGAGCATTCAAGTATCTAGAGTGAGGCCTAGTCGCCTCGTTTGGCTAGGATGGCTTCGGGCGGAGTTGCGGTTGGTTTAGGCTGGCCGCCTAGGTTCCTATTGCCGCTCCTGTGGCAACCCGCTGTTGGCGCCGTAAAATGAAGGCCAGCCACAGGGCTGAGGCCAGGAGGATCAGCCCGTCCGCCAGGATCACCAGCCGGGGTCCCGGGGCGCCAAGGCGCTGGGCGGCTTCACCTGCCAGCAAGGTGCCGAAGGGCGTGATGCCGATGACCGCGGTCAGGTAGATGGCATTGGCCCGGCCTCGCAGGCCTGGTGCGATTTTCCGCTGGATCGTGCCGCTCATGAGTGACAGGCCCGTGGCCTGGAAGACTCCCATGATGAACATCGCGGGGAAGGCCACTCCTGGGTGCGGCAACCCACCCAGCAGGCCGAGCCCTCCGCCGAAGCCTCCGAAGGCCAGGAGGATGCGGGGGAAGCGGTCACGTCCTGAGACGTCCCGCGCCACCACCAGCGAGCCCAGCACCGCTCCCAGGCCGAAGGATGAGAGCAGGCCCGCCACCCCCCGTTCCGCAAGCCCCAAGGCCTTGGCACCGAAGACGGGAAGCAGTGGGAAGTAGCCCCAAGCGAAAAACCCCCAGATGGCGGCCATTACGAGCAGGGCTGAAAGCTGAGGATCGGCCCTGAAGGCCCGGAAACTTTGGGCATAGGAGCCTCCGGAAGGTGTGTCGTGATGGGCCGGGGGCAGGCGCAGACGAAGACAGACAGCCACCAGTCCGACAAAGGACAGGGCGTTGAGGCCAAAATTGCCCGCCACTCCCACGATGGGGAAAAGCAGGGCTGCCAGCGCCGGACCAATGATGCGACTCAGGTTGAACTGGGCGGACATCAGGCCGAAGGCGGCTGGGATTTTTTCCGGAGGCACCAGATCGCCCACCAGGCTCTGGCCCATGGGCATGCTCACTGCTGCCCCAAGGCCGCTGGCCATGGCGAAGAAAAGCAGTCGCGGCAAGGTGAGTTGATGGAGTGCCGCGAGCACGGACATGCTGAGGGCCATCAGCATCAGGAACACCTGCGCCGATGCCAAGGCCTTCCGGCGGTCCAGGCGATCCGCCAGGCTTCCGCCCAAAGGGATGAAGATCAGCACTGCGAGGCCCGAAGCAAATCCCAACCGTCCCGCCCATCGGGCAGCCAGGGGACCTGCCAGCAGGAATACGAGCCATTGTTCCGAAAAGATCTGAACCCAATTCCCGATGTTGGAGGCCAAGGCCGCCAACAGGAAGCCACGCAACGGACGCTCCTTCCAGACCGGGGAGGGGGCTTGGTTCACCTGGGGGCCTTCACTGCACAGCCTTTTGTCGGGCCGCCATCCCTTGGTCGGCGTCCGGTGGCTCTCCTGGCGTGTGTTCGCGTGGGCCTAGCCGCGTCGAGGGCGGGAACCATGTGTCAAGCAGAGCCTTGTGCCGCGCCCCGTATTCCCGGAACCAGAACCAGATCCGCGTTCCCAGCGTGTGTTCCCGGGTACTGTCCGGCACACCATAAATATCGAGGCCCATGCTGCTGCCGATGTAGATGGACCGTGCCATATGGAAGTCCGAGGTGACCACCACGAAACGTTGAAGCCCGAACACCACATGTGCCCGCTTAAGGCTGTCGTAGGTGCGGAGACCCGCATAGTCCGCGATCACCAGATCAGGCGGCACCCCTTGCTTCAATAGCCACCTGCGCATGGCCTGGGGCTCGTTGTAACTGGGGGCGCGATTGTCTCCACTCACCAGGAACCAGGTCACCTTGCCGGCGCGGTAGAGATCCAGGGCCGCGCGCAGCCGCCCTTCCAGCACCGCGGTGGGCTCGCCATCGGAATAAATACCGGCCCCGAGCACCAGCACCGGCGCGCTGAAGTCGGGAGCCTGGGCCGAGGAAAAGATGCGTCCCCGGCTGTGGGACGGGAACCTTTTGATGGTCCAGAACAGATCGCCCAAGAAGAGCAATGTGAAAATCACCCAGATCCATCGAGCAAACCGCCAGAGTCGAGCGATCCGGGGCGAAAGGCGGGAACGAGCTGATTCGGAAGAAGCCATCGTGGGTTAGCATAGAACCTTCGCCCCAGATCAAGACCGAAGCCTTGCCCATGACCCGAATGCATCAACTGATCCCAAGCAGGGATCCAGAAGTGAACGGAAGCCGGATGAACCAAATCAATCGAGCCACGAATGCCCCTGCTTTCCGGCGTCCTGACAGCCTGGTGCCATTCACTGTCCTGACGCTGCTCTTGAGTGGTGGCATTGGTTGTTACCGGGCTACGGGAATCCAGCGGGGTACCCTGGCGGCAGTGGAGATCCCCGCCATTGGCGGAGATCGGCCGGCAGGCATGAAGGCCGAGGCCGCCGCAGGGGATTACTACCTGGGCAATGATTTCGTGGAATTGGCCGTGGATGGCACACCCTTCGGGGCGGGGGTGCCGGTAGCCGGCGCAGCCAGCGGCGGCAGCATCATCGATCTCAGCTACATCGGCCTGGATACAAGCTACAAGCGTGTTTCGGTCCCAGGTGACATGATCGACCGCCTTACGCCGGTGGTGAATCAGGATCCTGAATTGCCCTTCGTGTTCGATCATTTCGCGCCAGTGGTTGGCAATGGCAGTTCCAGCATCCAGATGACAGGGTACCTGCTGGATGCCAAGCACAAACTCAGCGGCGCCACATGGGATCCAGTGGGCCGGGTGCAAGGCGTGACGGTTTCCCACAAGGTCGTGCTTGGAACTACGGATCGTTTTTACACAATGGAAACCACGGTCACCAATGGCGGCGGCGGAACGGTTTCCGTCCAGAGTCTTGGGGACTTTCTGTACCAGCTCGGTGGCGGGTTGCGGATTGTAGTGCCCGCCGAGGCCGATGCCGCCGGTTCCCCCTTGCCCGCGAATGCATGGGGCGCGCAGATTCCAGGTAGCGATTTCTCCCAACCGATCACAACGAGCGTGCGCGCTGGAATGGTCGGTTTCATTGGGGCGGAGCCCGCCGCGGAGATGCTGGATTCCCACACGAGCCTGGGCATCCTCTCGCTGGATGCGGAGCTTGTGCTGGTGGCCTCCGATCCTCAAAATGCGCTGACCGAAAATCGACCCATCTTTCCGCAACGAGTGGTGGTGGGAAGCCTCCCTGTCGGAAACCTTGCTGCGGGTCAGTCCCTGACCTACCGGCGCAAACTCTTCATCGTTGGCGGCCGGAGCACCGGGAGCGCTCTGACAAGCCGCACACTGGGGATCTTCAACAGCATGATCGCGGATCGGGCCCTACGGGCCACCGGTGCGGCCCAGGATCTGGGCGGTGTGATTTACGCCACCTTCGGCACTGCTCAGACCGGCGGGGAGCTTCAAACGGAAATCAGGTTCGAGCGCAATCTGGGAAGCAGCGCGGCCCCGGTCTGGCATATCGAGCGCGTGGATTGGTTGGAGACGCCGGATAATCCGGTGTCAGCGGTGGGCCAGGTGGGTACGACCCTGCCTGTTGGCAGCTACCGGGCGATCATCCGGAACCGCAACCAGAGCTACATCGAAACCCTGTTCAATAACAGCCTGGACTCGACCACGCGGCCCGATCTGCTGACGCCGCTCATCATCGAAAAGAACGCCGTTTTCAGCGTGAACCAAGTGCTCGCGCCGGAACGCGGGGATGTGGTCATCACCAATGCTTCGCGGGTGGATACCTTCACCGGCACCAAGGTGGTGGCCCATTCTTTCTCTGCCAGGACGCAAGATATCATCACGGGCAACTTCCAACCCTCGCGCTTCACATTTGTGGGCCAAGGCAGTACGCCCGATCCTGCCTTCCAAAGGGTTCGAAGCCTTGCCGGCTCATTCGACCCGGTCACTAAAGGGAAACTGGTGACCGGTTCCAATAGTGGAAGCTACCAATTTCTGGCGGGTAACCAGCTCTTCGGTTCCGCATTTGTCCCGAATCTGCTGCCTGCCCCCAGTTCTGCGACTGTCTATTTTCCACTGGGCAACTACCTCGCTTACGCCAGCCGGGGCCCTCTTGGTCATCTGGAGTCAACATTGGTGGAGGCCTCAACGGTGCCTGGCACCATCTACCTGTCCAACCATGCTTTCATTGTTGTTCCCGCAGCCATGCCCAGCGGTTGGACCGCCTTCGATGTGCCCGGTCCTTCCCAGGCTAGCGGTGGTGGCATGTTGCCCTGCGAAAAACTGTCCTCAGCCTTGGCTGAGAACGTGAACGTGGTGGGGCTTCTGGAAAATGACCGCTTCACGGATGCAGGCCAAAGCTACAACGATTTTGTGAAGGAATTCAATCTCACGGGTTTGGATGCTTCCTACCGCACTGCCATAGGGACAGATCCGCTTACCTTTGGCGCCCGAAGCACAACATTGACCCAGGATGGCGTGGCCACGGCATTCTTCACTCCGACACCCCGGGCGGAACGCAGAGGCGGCGCAAGGTTGTCGCTGGGCTGGAACCTGGCGGACTTCATCGCGCAATCCGAGGGTTCTTATGTCGTGGTGCAGCGCCCGCGCGGCCCTCAGGGGATGTTCACGCTTCGCAATTTCAATCCCGCTGTGCCTCTCGGATCAGGGGTGAACGCCTGGTGGAACGCCACGGGGCCGTTGTCCCAGGGCACCACCGTGGGTAGTTTCAACGCCCTTGAATTGTTGCGCGCCGAAGGCTTCAATGCCTCTAATCCAGACCCATGGTTCACGGAATTCAAAGCTGTGCGCCGCGACTGGTTTGCCCTCCTGAACCAGCAGGCGCCAGGAAATTTCACGAAGGGCCTGGGCCTTTCTTCAGGTCTCTACAGCCTTGACACGCCAGTGGGTTTGGCCCGCACCTACCTGAAACTTGGTTCGGCCATTCCAACGGAAACAGATCTTAGTGCCATTCTTAATTCACTGAAGAGTGGCGCTGCTGTTGCTTCGACGGGACCCCTTCTGGATGTGAGCGTCAACGGAACGGGCCCCGGCGGGACTGTGGCCGGCGCATCGCTGAATGTCTCGATCATGGTCTACTCGCCAGATTGGGCTCCTTTGGACGAAGTCCGCATCATCGTAAATGGCCAAGTGCTCCAGATCCTTGATCCCAGCACTTTCAGCCCAGGTACGGATTTCCGCCAGCGTGTTTCTTCAGTGCTCTTGAATCTGCCCGCGACCAAGGATGCCTGGATCGTCGTGGAGGCTGGAGTTCCTCTCAACCAGACCGGGCCCTACCGCGCTGGCACACCCTGGTCGAAAATCCAGAAAGGCATCTACCCGATAGCCATCACGAACCCGATTTTCGTGGACGTGAATGGCGGGGGCTACGTTCCTCCGGGCCTTTGATGGCCCTGGACTGGCTTCCGGACCAGCTTCCGGAGGACGTGGACGCGGAGCGCTCGCTCCTTGCCACTTGCTGTGCGCCAGGCGCTGAAAAGGACGCTGCGGATATTGTTTTCCAGCTTCATGAAGAGGACTTTGTCCATCCTGCCCACCGGGCGGTCTTCCGGGGCCTTCGCTCTCTGATCGAGGCAAGGCTGGAGGTCAACGCCCTCACTTTGAAAGATGTGCTGGACCAGGCCGACACCCTGGGAAAAGTGGGTGGATTTCCTGGCCTGGTGGAACTGCTCAGCGCCGAGGAGGTGAGCCGCCCTCAGATCCTTGCCGATTTGCTTATGCGCAAGCGCAAGCTGCGGGACCTGATCAGGATCGGAGCCGGACTCGCGCGCCAGGCCGCCGCGGAGGAAGCGCCACCCGAGACTCTTATTGAACAGTCCGCGCAGGATCTCTTCCGGCTTGCTCAAGGTGATCAACGCCGGAAAGGCCTGGAGCATATCGCCGTCGTGGAAGCTGAGGCCATGCCTGCCCTGCTGGAACGGCTGGAAGGCCGCGGATCGGCCGGGCTCCGCATGGGCTTCGAACGGTTTGATGATCTCACCCAAGGACTGCGCCCGGGAAATCTTGTGATTCTTGCCGCCAGGCCCGGGGTTGGGAAAACGGCTCTCGCACTTAACTGGATGTTGCGATCAGCGATGAAGCAAAACGCCCATGTGGCGTTCTTCTCTCTGGAGATGTCGGCGGAGGAGGTCTTCCTTCGGCTGCTTGCGGCGAAAGCGCGCGTGAACATGAAACGTGTCGAGGCCGGCAGCTTCAGCGATCAGGACCGGCACCATCTGGAAGAGGCCCGAAGGGAGCTCCTGGCACTTCCCGTTTTCATCAATGATTACGCCAGCATCACCGTGCCCCAGATCATTGCGATGGTGGACCGGCACCTCAGCCAGGCGAATCAGAAATTGGACCTGGTCATCATCGATTACCTGCAACTGTTGAGCAGTCCCGATGATTCCCGGGCCGCCAAACAAAATGAGGCTGTGCGTATCGGTGAGATTTCCCGCGGACTCAAGCTGCTGGCAAAGGATCATGGCATGCCAGTGGTAGTGCTCTCCCAGCTCAACCGGGAAGTGGAACATCGGACCGGCGGCCGCCCGCAGCTATCGGACCTCCGTGACTCCGGTGCCCTGGAACAGGACGCAGACATGGTTGCATTCATCCATCGACGGACAAATCCAGGCCCGGCCAATGAAGAGCCCGAGAATGAGGCAGAGCTGATCATCGCCAAGCACCGCAACGGACCGACTGGCAGCATCCCTCTGTACTTCGAGGGCGAATACGCGACGTTCCGGGAACGGATCCGTGAGAGCGGGCCCACCTACTGAAGTGTATTATTCGAGGCCGAAGGCGCCGGTTTCCAGTTCCTTTTTCTCGGTATCGCAAAAGGCGATACGCGAGACGCCAAGCATCTGGGTTGGTCGGGCTGTCAATTCGCCCTATTCAAGGCCGAAAGTCCCGGTTTCCAGTTCCTTTTTGACGACGCTCATGAACTGATCGGCCACGGCTCCATCCACGATTCGATGGTCGAAGCTGAGGCCCGAATACATCATTTGCCGGATGGCGATGGCGTCGCTGCCGTTCTCATCCGTCACCACCACCGGGCGCTTCACGATTCCACCGATGGATTGGATGGCAACTTGGGGCTGGTTGATGATGGGCAGGCCGAAGATGTCGCCGAAGACGCCTGGGTTCGTGATGGTGAAGGTGCCACCGGAAATTTCGTCAGGCAGGAGTTTCTTAGTGCGGGCACGCTCCGCAAGGTCGTTCAAAGATCGTGCAAGGCCGCCCAGATTCAAGCTGTCCGCGTGCTTGATCACCGGCACGATCAGACCCCAATCCAGCGCCACGGCGATGCCAAGATTGATGTCCTGCTTGTAGACGATGTTGTCCCCGTCCACCGAGGCATTCACCACGGGGAAGGCTTGCAGGCCTTTGATGACGGCCTTCATGATGAAGGGCATGAAACTGAGTTTAGTGCCGTAGGAATCCTCGAATGGCTTGCGGTGCTTGGCCCTGAGGCGCGCCACGTTGCTCATGTCCAATTCGAAGACCGTGTAGACGTGCGGGCTCACCCGCAATTTCGAATTCACCATGTTGTCCGCGATGATCTTCCGCATCCGGCTCATGGGTTCCACTTTCACGCGTTCGCCAGCGCCAAAAGCCGGGACGTGGGGCGTGGGAGGCACCGCGAGACCTGGGACAGCGCCCAGGGTGGGGGCGCTGGGGTCGTGGGCAGCAGCCATCTTGGGCATTAACCCTGAGATCGGGGCGGGTGCAGCGGATGACGGTGCCGAACCGCGCTGGGCCAGGAAAGCGTCCATATCTTCCTTGGTCACACGGCCCTGTTGACCGGTGCCGGGCACCTGGGAAAGATCCACCCCGTGCTGCTTCGCCATCTCCCGGACCAGCGGCGATGACTTGGTGCGGAGCCGGCTTTCAAGGCTGTTGTCATCGTCAGTGCTCATCGGGTGGACCGGAACGGCTAATTGGGCCATTGCCGCAGAAGCAGGAGTTGGCGCCGCTGTGGCGACGGCGGCTGTTCCTCCAACGCCCAGTTCCGAGGCATCGCCAAGGCGAGCCACCACGCTGCCTACGGGCACGGTGACGTTCACCTCCACGAGGATTTCAAGCAGAGTGCCTTGAATGGGTGACGGAATTTCAGCGTCCACCTTATCGGTGCTTATTTCATAGAGCGTTTCATCCTTGCCGATCTGTTCGCCAACCTTGCGGTGCCATTTCAGGATTGTGGCTTCTGCGATGGACTCACCCATCTGGGGCATGACGACGTCAAAAGCCATGATTTGCTCCTCAGTTCAAGTTCGGCGGGGTTTGAAGGTGATGATCTGTAATCTGTTGAAACGCATGGGCTGTTTCCAAAAGGTTCACATCCGAAAGGGAGGGACCGATGAGTTGAACACCCACGGGCAGGCCGTTGGAAAAGCCGCCCGGCATGGAGAGGCAGGGCAGGGCGGCCAGCGGGGTGGTCACAGTGTAGGCGTCGGCCAGGTACATGGCCATGGGGTCCAGCGTCTTGTCGCCGATGGGGAAGGCCACGCTTGGGCTCACGGGGGTGGCGATGATGTCCACTTTTTCAAAGGCCTCCTTGAAATCTCCGGTGATCAAGGTGCGGGCCTTAAGGGCTTTGAGGTAGAAGGCATCGTAGTAGCCCCTGGAAAGGCAGAACGCCCCGAGCAGAATGCGGCG
Organism: Holophagaceae bacterium; assembly: GCA_025353305.1. The sequence continues at coordinate 8,272 of JANXQX010000258.1, read as the reverse complement.
TTTCACTTCCGGCCCAAACCCCTGTTCACGGGTTTCGGCCATCATTTCGGCCAGGTTGTCGCCGGCTATGCGCGAGCCGTATCGCACGCCATCAAACCGGCTCATGTTGCTGCTCACTTCAGAGGTGCAGATCAGGTAGTAGGTGTCTATGGCGAAGGGTGTGTGGGGCAGGGAGACTTCGATGACACGGGCGCCCCCGCTCTCGAAAACCCTCAAGGCTCCCTCTACGATGCTCCGAACACCGGGGTCGAGACCTTTGCCAAAATATTCCTTTGGCATTCCAACGCGCAGGCCTTTCAGAGAGGCTGGTTTCAGTTCGGCCAGCCGTTCGGAGCCTGGAAGATCCACGCTGGTGGAATCGAGAGGATCCCGGCCGACCATCACACTTAATCCTGCCGCAACACCTGCCGCGGTTCTTGCCACGGGGCCCACCTGGTCAAGGCTTGATGCCATCGCCGTGACGCCATAGCGGCTGAGCACGCCGTAAGTGGGGCGCAGGGCCGTGACGTTGCAGAATCCTGCGGGAAGCCTAACGGAGCCGCCGGTATCACTGCCAAGGGCGAATGGCGCGTAACCTGCGGCCACACTGACGATGGATCCGCTGCTGGAGCCACCGGGCACCCTACTGGTGTCCCAAGGGTTCCGGCTGGGCCCAAAGGCGCTGTATTCACCGCTGGAGCCCATGGCGAATTCATCCATATTGGCCTTGGCAATGGGCACGGCTCCCGCTTCCAGCAAGCGGTTGACCACCGTGGCGTCGTATGGGGCAAGGTAGCCTTTTGTGATCCTGGAGCCATTGCTCACAGGAAGGCCTTTCCAATGAAAGTTGTCTTTCAACACGACCGGTATGCCGAGCATGGCTCCCCGCTCGCCTTCCTGAAGCCTGATGTCCGCAGCCCTCGCAAATCCAAGACTCCGCTCTGGATCCGTGAAGGTGATGGCGTTCAGGGAGGATTCCCGATGCTTGATATTATCCAGGCAGATCCGGACCAGGCCTTCTGAGGACAGGTCGCCCGCTCTAAGTCCCTCTCGGACGTTTTCCAGCGAACTTGTCCCAAGCGTGGCAGCCAATGAGCGTCTCCGAGCCACCCAGTGTGCCATCAAACTTGAATTGCATTAAGCTTGATACCTGACCCCGATCCCACCGGAGAAGGGTGCCCTGGTCCAAGAAATGTCTGTGATTCGGTTCAAGGTAAAACACCAGAGATTTCCATCTCGCTTGGAGAATGATCTTGCAAACAGCTATGATTGGGTTTGCACTCTATCTTCCAACGAGAACTAGGCTACCATCCTGGTTTCAACCCCCTAACCTTCAAAGTAGGCATGGCTACGCAAGCAATCGGAACCACGATGAACCCCTTCGACATTCTTGAAATCCGTGTTGGCTCATCCGCCGAGGAAATCAAGGCGTCCTATCATCGGCTTGCCAAAATGTGGCACCCGGACCGCTTCACAGGGACTGAAAAAGAAGTTGCGGAGTCAAAGTTCCGGGAAATCTCAGAGGCCTTCGGCGTTTTGAAGGATCCAGAGCGACGGGGATGGGCGGAAGAAGAATTCAGAAATGCTTCACCCGCAACGAGTTCCCCGGTGCCTTCTGTGGCAAGCATAAAACCGGCACCAACTTCGACTGAACGGACTCCGGATGATTGGTACCAGGATTCCATGAAGGCATTCCATGATCTGGATGTGGAACGGGCCATAGGCTTGGTTCAATTCGCAATCCGGCAGGATCCAAATAAGGCGGATTACCATTTATTCCAGGCTAAACTTCTCGAAACGAAGGGGAGTGACCGCCGAGCCGTGATCAAGTCCTATGAAGCAGCGCTTAACTTGCAACCGAAGAATGTTGAAACCATGCTTCGGCTCGCTGAGCACTTTCAGGCAACAGGAATGCAAGCCCGGGCCGCGGTCCTTATTCAAAAAGCCCGAGAGATTTCTCCCAACCATAAATTATTGAAAAAGATGGGTTTTGCTTCCACCCAAGCCAAAGAGGAAAAGGGCAAGGACCCTGACATCAAGGGCCTCAAGGACCTAGGCCAGCAGGCCAAAACCCTGTTCAACAAGATCCTGAGGAGAGGTTAACCATGCGCCTGGTGTCGGCAGGGCTCACAGACGTTGGTTGTGTCAGGAAACACAACGAGGACAGCATGCGGACTGACCCGGAATTGGGCCTGTTCGTGGTGGCTGACGGTCTTGGCGGACATGCCGCTGGTGAAGTTGCAAGCCAGATCGTAGTGGATCGTGTTGCGCAATTTGTTCAACAGACCGTGGAGAAGGACCGCACCTGGCCGCTCGAATACGATGTCACTCTTAATTATGATGGTAATCGCCTAAAAGTCGCCTTGCTGTTATCGGATCAGGCCATCGTTGAGGATATCCGTAATAACCCTGAGCGGGAGACCATGGGATCCACTGTGGTGGCCTGTCTTGTGCAAGGATCGCGTGCGACTCTAGCGCATGTCGGGGATTCCAGGGCCTACATTCTCGATCCCGAGGGTATCCGCCAGATCACGAAAGACCATTCCTGGGTTGCTGAACAAGTCACGCATGGAATCCTTACTCCTGATGAAGCCCGGGTGCACCCCTTCCGGAATGTGATCACTCAAGCACTGGGCAATGGTGGAGAGCTGGATGTTTCCGTTCAGGAATTTGATCTCCAAAAAATGGATCGCCTTTTGCTTTGCTCTGATGGATTGTCGGGAATGGTCACGGATTCTGAAATCTGGTCCATTACCATGGCTGAAAAGTCCTTAGAAAATGCTGTAAGTCGCCTGATTGCCAAAGCCAGGGAAAACGGAGGAGAAGACAACATAACCGCGGTCTTGATAGGGTTTTCCTCTGAAGAAGATGATCCATCTGTCTGAAAAGCTTGACGTACTCATCCAGGACGTTATTATTTAGAACCATTCATCATCAAAGCGAGGCTCCCAGTGGGTCTTTTCGGTAGCAAAAGCAAGTCTCTCGTTGGTCTGGACATTGGGTCCAGCTCAGTGAAGGTGTGCGAACTCCAACCCATAGGAAAGGGGAGCGCACAGCGCTATAGGCTCCAAAAGCTGGGCATGGCCCCCATTCCAACAGATGCCATCGTTGATGGCGACATTATGGACAGCAACGCTGTCGCATCCGCTATTAGACAGGTACTGGCCGAACAGAAGATCAAATCCAGGGATGTGGCTATTTCTGTTTCTGGCCAGCAAGTGATGGTCAAAAAAGTGACATTCCCGCTGATGAGCCCAGCTGAGCTTGCCGAATCTGTCCGGTGGGAAGCCGAAAGTTTCTTCCCCGCCGGCCAAGGCCTGGATTCCTATGCTTTGGACTACGCAGTCTTGGACGAGCGTGCCGCCGAAGGGAACATGGATGTCGTCCTGGTGGCTTGCCGCAAGGATAAACTCGAGGCTTACATCTCTTGCGTTGCTCAGGCAGGCGCTAGGCCTGCTGTCGTGGATGTGGATGTATTCGCACTTCAAAATGCATACGAAATCAATACCGCAACTGGAGGAAATGATGAAGTTGTGGCACTGGTGAATATCGGTGCCAACTTTTCAAATCTGACCATGCTTGTTGGCAACAAATCGGTTTTCTGGCGTGATATCGCCTGGGGTGGAAATCGCTTCACTGACAAGCTGATGGAGGATTGGGGCGTCAATCGTGAAGGGGCTGAAGCCTTGAAGCAGGGGAGATCGGCGGAAGGGCGCAGCCCGGAAGAAGTGGCGCCCTCTCTGGCAGCCATCGCGGATGCATTCACGGATGAACTAAGCCGTACCATTGATTTCTTCCGGTCTAGTTTCAAGATTGATCGATTGGACAGGGTTCTTCTGGCTGGTGGAAGTGCAAAAGTGTCAGGCCTTACCGATGTGTTGGGCGATCGCCTTCGAGTTTCGGTGGATCGCATGAATCCCTTCCTACTGATTGAGTTGGATGACCGAAGTGTTGACCCGGCCGCCGCTCGAGAGATCGGATGTGCGGCTGCAGTAGCTGTAGGACTGGCTCTGCGCCAAGTGGGGGACCGATGATCAGGATCAACCTCCTTGGAGACGCTCTTGCCCAGGGCTCCGGAAAGAAGCTTGATAAAGCTGAGCCCATGCAGGTTTATGCCCAGGATGAGGGCGCAGGGCGATCGACTCTTCCAATCGCTGGTATTTTGTTCGTGCTGCTTTTTTCAGCGATAGGCGGTGTCTATTATATTTGGTTAAATAACGAGATTGATCGATCAAACCAGAAGCGTGATCAGCTCGCAAAGCAGGTGGAAGAATTGAAGAAATTTATTGATCTGGAGAAGAAGTTCCGGGATCAAAAGGAAATCCTGCATAAAAAAGAAGAAGTCATGTTGAACCTCAAGAAGAATCAGGAACTACCGGTTCATTTCATGGAAGAATTGGCCAATAGCCTTCCGGATGATGTTTGGTTCAGTGCGGTCACTCAAACCGGCATGAATATCACGATCAGGGGTGAAGCGCGGACCTTTGAAGCCGTGGTGCTTTTCTACAACCGGATACAAAGCCGCACACGCTGGTTCAAGAACGTGAATTACCCTGGAGCTGGCAAGCAGGGTGACGCTGTCTCTTTTTCAATTTCATTCGATCTCCAGAACCCGGCCTGAGGTAAGCGATGAATACCCAGCTCCGAAATCAGATCCTCATGGGTGCCTTGGCGGGTATCGTACTGAGTATTGTTATCTATTTTGTTCTTGGAGGTAAACGGGATGAGCTCGTCAGCATCCAAGCGAGCATCGATAGTCTCCAAAAGGAAGTAGACAAGGGATATCAGCTGAAGGCGAATTACGAAAAGCTGAAAGACGAAGTTTCCAAAACGGAAATGCGGCTCGATGAACTCATCAAGGTCATGCCTTCTGAGCAGGATAGAGGAGAGATGCCCATCCGCATGAAGAAACTGGCGGACAATGCCGGTATCGACCAAAGTTCTTTCAACCTTGATCCACCGATCAAGACCACGTATTACACCGAATACCCGGTAAAGTTCACTTTCAGGGCGGGCTACCACTCTTTCGGGCAATTCGCATCTCTGATCTCGGGTTATGAAAAGATCATCAATATGACCAATATCCAATTCACGAGAGCAGATTCAAAAGCAGTATTCCCTTCTACGGTCAACTGCCGGATTAGTGCCTTTGTCTACAACCCTGCCCAGGCCTCCCCGGATGCTGTTGCTGCTGCGCCCAAGAAGGCAAGTGTTGTAAAAGACAATCGAGAAAAAGGGACGGAGTAGCCAACCATGAACCGGTCAACCATGAATCGCTTTGCTCTTCAAATTCTAGCCTCAACCCTGGTCTTAAATGCCTGGGGGCAGGCGCAAAAACAGAATGTGAAACCCGTAAAGTCTGAGCCAGTCGCAACCGGAGCCGAGACCAGTGGCAATGCGGATGGTCAACCCTCTCCAGAGGATCTTGTGGCACGCAAGGCCATTCCTTACCGCCCCACCATCAATAGGGATCCATTCTCCTCACCTTCTGATGCAGAACCTTCCAAACGTGGTGATCTTGTTGATGATATCGCAGTCAAAGGCATCATCAAACGGGAAGGCAAGTTTTTTGCTGTTGTTACGGATAGTCGGGGAAATGTCCGTTTTCTTCCGTCGGGCTACAAATTCCGCGATGGAGAAATTGTGACTATTGATGATAAAGCAGTTACGTTTCACCAGTGGGATCCAAACTCCACCATCAGGACTCAATACAAGACGATCACAAAGACTTTTAAACGCGAGGAGGGTAAACGATGAATGCTCGCCTGTGTTCCTTGCTGGTTGCAGGGGGCGTGGTGTTGGCGGGGGTCCCAAACGGTCCCCTCCTGGCGGCTCCCCCAGAATCCGAATCGGCCCAGCGGCCGGTGACTCTCCAAAGAGCATTCCTTCTGCCCGCGGACGGTCCCAGTGTCCGGCTTAAAATTGAAATCCCTGGGTTTATGGCTATTCCCCGGCTCCAAGTGCTCTCCAACCCTAACAGGGTTGTAGTGGACCTTCCTGGTGTGAACCGTGGTAACCAACTCTCTAAAAAGGATTTGGCCACCCTAACGCATCCTCTGATCGAGAAATACCGGGTAGCTCAATTCGCAGTCTCGCCGATGCCTGTGACACGGCTCGTATTGGAAGTGGTTCCTGGCACACGGGTCACTGTTTCCAATCAGTCCAATGGCATCGAATTGCTGTTACTGCCTGGCTCTGGTGCGGTTCAGGCTAGGTTTGTCGAATCAAGTCAAGGAACGGCCCAAACCCTACTAGCTCAAGTCGCAGGGACCGGTGAGCCCGCCCCTCCAACACAGGTTTTTGTCGAGCCGATCAAGGTTGGGGCGCCGCCCGTGGTTTCGGTCCCGACCGAGATAGTGGCCAGTCCTATGGAACCAGTAGCAGGGGGCTCTGTAGCTGCTCCGCCCGAAGCCGCCTCGCTGCCGAACCCGGTAATAGTAACATCCGCCGACTTGGCTACCCCAGCTGAGACAGCTTCGGTCGAGGCAAGCAAGGCCACCCCACCCGTTGCCAAGACGGAACCAAATCAAATTGCCGTTGTTCAAGCCTCTTTGACACCTCTGGCCCCTGCGCCGGTTCCATCTGTTGGCGCTCCTTACCGTCTGCTCCCGGTCATTACGGCCTCGGCATTGATGCCCTCATCTCTCGGGCCTCAACCCCAGGAAACAAGGAGCGGTCGAGCCAATTCCGCACCTTCCGGGTCCAGCCAACAGGCTGGCCGCACTCTCGGGGAACAAGAGACTCGGTACACTGGCGCCCCGATCACCATTGATATTCCGAGCGCCGATCTTCGTACTTTTCTCCTGATTATCGCCGACAGCATGCATTTGAACCTGATCATGGATCAGGATATTCAGGGAACCTACACATTCAAATTCACTGATACTCCAGCGGACCTAGTGCTCGACATGATTTTGAAAAATGCGAGTCTGGGCAAGGAAATCAGCCATGGTGTCATGCGCGTGGCGAGAATCGACAAGCTTCAGAAGGAAGAGAATGACCGAAAGGCTCTCGATGAAGCGAAGGCTCTGGCTGGAGAACTTCAAAGTGTCACTAGGCCGCTCTCATACGCTAAAGTTGGAGAAGTGAAGGGCATTCTGGATAAGGTGATTTCGAAGCGTGGAAGTATCATCACCGACGACCGCACCAACACGCTGATCATTACTGATCTCCCGCGCTATCTTCCCCTGATCGACGACCTGATCGCGCAGTTGGACGTTCAAATCCAGCAGGTGGAAATCTCGGCCCGCGTGGTGGAAGCAAACGGGAGCTTTGACAAGGCTTTTGGCGTTAAGTGGCCGACCGCAGGAACCCTGGCTAACGGGACAGCCGCATCATGGACTGCTGTGAACGGTCCTTCCTGGAATTCCATCAATAATCGTCCTGGGACTGGCCAAAACACTACCACCGTTGGATTTGCTCCCGGCACTGAGGGCACCACCGGCATCGCGGGGGCCACTGCTGAATATTGGGTTTCCTTCCTCAGCAACCGTATCAGCATCAATTTCATCCTGCAGGGCCTGGAGAAGGAAGGCAAAGTAAAGATTGTCTCTCAGCCGAAACTGGTCACTCAAAACAACAAGGCGGCGAAAATCTTGGCCGGCCAGAAAATACCTTACCCAAGCCAGCAGGGTGGGGCGGCTGGCGGAGCCATAACGGTGGCATTCGTCGATGCCAACCTTGAGCTGGATGTCACGCCCCAGATCACCAATGATGGAACCATCCTCATGGACCTCAAGATTGAGAAATCCGAGGCGGACTTTGGCCAAAGCGTAGGCGGTTCCCCTACCATTCTCCGAAAGTCAATCCAGACAACCGTTCTCGTGCGGGATGGTGGTACTGCGATCCTTGGCGGCGTCTATACCAACAATACCAGCAATGGCACTACTGGGGTTCCTTTCCTCTCAAAGCTTCCAATCATAGGATGGCTTTTCAAGAATAAGGTTACCTCTGAAAAGAACGCTGAACTGTTGATATTCATCACGCCTAGGATTATCAAGAACTGATCCAGGCCTTATACGAAAAGGGCCCCGTACGGGGCCCTTTTCGCGTCCAAAGAAATACCCAGGAACAGTCACAATTTCATACGCACGGTTCTGGGCACTTGGTAACGGCTCCTCCAGCCATCGGGCGCAGGGCGCCCTCCCCGTATCGTGTAGTGTCCCCCCGATAGTTGGACAAGTTCGAGGCTCATTCAGGCTGCGGGTTGGGGGTTGTGGAACGCCTGATGGGGCGTCCGGTAATCGAGCGACTGATGGGGGCGCTCGTGGTTGTAATGGTCGATATAGCGGGC
>JANXQX010000221.1 GCA_025353305.1 Holophagaceae bacterium | reverse complement strand
ACGTGGAAGCTCGTGAAACTCACCGACAAGCTGGCTGAATTCCAGAACACCAAGTACGCGGACATGAAGCTGGCCCTGGAAGTCCGGGACTCCAGCGGAGCCGCCGGCGCCAATAGCCAGGTCTCCAACGAATTCTGAGGTTCGCCCATTTTTCCCACGATTCAACCGATCGAAATCATTCAATGACGCAACTGACAATCCGGATGGCCCCATGTTCCTGAACCGACATCTCCGATTCCCTTCTCCCCGGATGGCCCAAACGCTGCTCGTGGCGTCCGTGCTGGTGGCTGGCCTGGGCTGCAGCCTCCACCGCGCCAACAAAGCTTTTGCAGAGGGGCGCTATGAAGATGCGACCCGCGAGTACCAGTCGATCCTGCGGAAGGATCCGGAAAACGTGCAGGCCAAGAACGGGTACCGCCGCGCCGCGCCGCTGGCGGCCACGGACCACATCGAAAAGGCCAAGGTCTTGGAATCGCGCGGACAAATGGATGAGACCGCGATGGAGCTGAAGCGCGCGCTGGTGCTGGATCCCAACAACGCCATCGCCCTGGATTGGCTGGCCCGCATGCAGCTGGATGAACAGCGCCGCAAGGCCAAGGAATCCGCTGAGGACTATTCCACAGCCAAAGCCAAGGCCGACGCCACCTCTCCCATGCAGCTGAATCCCCGGTCGATCGAAGGCCTTTCCCTCACCTTTTTGAAAAAAACCAGCCTGAAGGAAATCTTCTCCATCCTGAGCAAGGCATCAGGGGTGAACATCATTCCCCATTCATCTTTCCAGGACATGCAGATCCAGATCGACATGCAGGGCCTCAGTTTCCAGCAGGCCCTGGACACACTGATGCTCCAGAACGACCTCTTCTACAAGAAGCTGGACGAAAAGACCATCATGATTTTCAAGAGCAACCCGCAAAACAAGGAACTTTACGAGAACCATCTCATCAAGACCTTCTACCTGAGCAACGCCGAGGTGGATGGCGTCCGCCAGGTCCTCTCGACGCTCATTCCGCAGCTCAAGATCTTCACCGACAAGCGGCTCAACGCCGTGACCATCAAAGCCAAGCCCAATGAACTGGTGATCTCCGAACACATCGTGAACCAGCTCGACAAGGCCAAGCCGGAAGTCATGGTCTATCTGGAATTGCTGGAAGTCACCGAGAGCAGCGCCGAGCAGGTGGGCCTGCTGCCAGTGATTCAGCCCACGGACGGCATGGGCGGCGGAGCCGGAGTCTTCCGCCTGGGCGCCACCATCGACAACACGGGCGGCCTGAACCAGAACAAGGGCGGCCTCCGCATCAGCAAGGCGGACTTGCGGTTCCTGTTCCCGAGCATCGCCCTGGATGTGCTCAAAAGCAACGGCGACGCGAAGCTCGTGGCCAGCCCGAACGTCCGCGTGCTGAGCGGGGAAACCGGAGAGGTGAACATCGGCGAGAAGATTTCCGTCACGCAGAGCGCGCTTTCCCTGCCCAGCAGCGCCACGGGCGGGGCGAGCGGCGGCATCGGCGGTCTCGGCGGCCTGCTTGGCGGCGGAGCCCAGACGCAGTTCAACTACGAGGATGTGGGCGTGAAGATCAAGGTGGAGCCCCGCGTCCATTACAACGGCGAGATCACCATGAAGATCGAAGCTTTGATCACCACACTCAAAGCCGCTTCGACGCCAGGCCGCCCGGACCTTGGCAAACGCGAGATCAAGACCATGGCACGGCTTCGGGATGGGGAAACCGCCGTGTTCGGCGGGCTCCTGAAGGAAGAAGAGCAGAAGAGCCTGCAGGGCATCTGGGGCGTCACGGATATCCCGGTCATCGGCAAGCTATTGGGCAATACACGAAAGAACAAAGCCAAGACCGACGTTCTTCTCACCATCAGGACCGTGCTGGTGCGCAAGCCAAGCTACAGCCAGGAGGATTTCGAAGCCTTTGATCCGGATCTCGCCACCACCAAGGCCGGGCCCTTCACGGAGACCCCTGAATCCGTTCCTGTTGCCATGAAGCAAGACAAAACCCAGGGAACGGCGAAACCAGCAGCAGCATCAGCAACCGGGGCTCCGGCCAAGACTCCCCCAGCAGGCGCGGTGACACCACCTCCGGCCCTGGCCCCAGTGCCGGCCACCGCTCCATCCAAGGGCGATGGGAAAATCGAAATCAAGCCAGACGCCAGGCCTGGATCCACCCCTGAAGCCAAGCCCGGACTCGCGCCTGACGCCAAGCCCCCAGAATCCAAACCTTCTGACGATAATGCCGATCTGGTCTTTTTCATGTCGCCCTACTCTGAAACGCTCGCCAAGGGGGAGAAGCTGCAGATCACGCTGAACGCCAGCAGTGCGAAAGGCCTCACATCCGGGACATTCAATCTCCTCATTGATCCAAAACTCAAGCTCATTTCGGTCACCCCGGGCGATTTCATCACCACGGATGGCGGCTCTCTTGACCAAAAACCAGGCAAGGACGGCGCGGTCGCTGTGACCTTTAAAAAAACCAGCGCATCCGTGGATAGCGGTGCCCTGCTCGTGCTTCAAGTGGAGGCGCTGGCCCCAGGCAATGCTCCGGTTCTCATCCAGAGCGGCACCTTCATGTTGGGCAAGAACCCCATTCCCGGCCGGTGGGTCAACGCCTTGGTGACGGTGAATTGATGGGCTTGCGCAGTTGGAGGGTTCCCCACGGCCTGGGCGTTCGGATCAGGCAGCGCGCCTTCACACTGATGGAACTCATCATCACCTGCACGGTGCTGATGATCTTGGCCTCGGCCGTGATTCCCATGGCCCAGAACGGAATCAAGCGCCAGAAGGAGCTCGAATTGCGCAGGGACCTCCGCGAGATGCGCATGGCCATTGACGCCTATAAACTCGCTGTGGACCAGCAAAGGATCAAGCCGCCTCCTGTCGAAAACATGGGGTATCCCGAATCCCTGGATGTACTCGTGGAAGGCGCCAAGGCCAACGGGTCGCTGAGCGGGAAGATCCGCTTTCTGCGCCGCATCCCCGTGGACCCATTCACGGGCCGCGCCGAGTGGGGAATGCGTTCCATCAACGACGAAGCCAACAGCACGAGCTGGGGCGGGGGCAACGTCTTCGATGTCTACAGCCAGGCCAGGGGAACCGGCATGAACAACATCGCCTACTCGAACTGGTGACCCCGCCATGATTTTCGCTTGATGCAGATCCAGGCCCGCGCTAGGCTTGAGGTTCGTCTTTCCGTCTCCCTAGGGAACGGATGCGGTCTTTGAAGCGGATATGGCGGAATTGGTAGACGCGCTAGTTTCAGGTATTAGTGTTCAAAAGACGTGGGGGTTCGACTCCCTCTATCCGCACCATTTATTTTCGTGCTCCGCACGAAAATAACTAGCCAATAACAGGCGTCCGGCCTTTTCCCGGACTCGACCACCAAGCGGCGCACGGGGCTGCAAGGATGGTGACGGGAGACACCCCCGAAAAGGAGCCATCATGGCCCTGACGCTTGATCAGAAAACCATCATCATCGAAGACTACAAGCAGCACGCCACGGACACGGGCTCCCCCGAAGTCCAGGTGGCGCTGCTCACCAAGCGGATCAACGATCTCACCGAGCATTTCAAGATCCACTCCAAGGACTATCACAGCCGCCGCGGACTGATGATCATGGTGGGCCAGCGCCGCCGGCTTCTCGATTACCTGAAACGCAAGGACAAGGCCCGGTATGCCACCGTCATCGAACGGCTCGGACTCCGCCGCTAATTTCACGCGCCTGTTCGAAACGCCCGCAGACGCGGGCGTTTTTGTTTTAATAAGAGACATGATGCTTCCTCTGCTGCCTGTCCCCGCAATGCCGGATCCCTACGTGGTTCTCGGCCGCAGGGCTCTTTACGATTCGCCGTGGGTCCGCCTGCGCGAAGATCGCTTCCGCCATCGCCGCGGGCGTGAGGGGCGTTACACCGTGTGCGGATTCCAGCACACCGCGTGCGGTGTCTTGGCGCTGGATGCCGAAGACCAGGTGGTGCTGGTGGGCCAATGGCGCTACCCGTTGGAGCAGTTCAGCTGGGAGATTCCTGAAGGCGGCGGCGAAGAACATGAGAGCCCCTTTGAAACCATCCGCCGCGAGCTGGCCGAAGAAACGAATCTCGAAGCCGGTTCCTGGGAACCTCTGGCGTTCTTCCACCCCAGCAATTCCAGCACCGATGAAGAAGCCTTTCTTTTTCTCGCCACGGATCTGCGCGACTCAAACGGCCGCCACCAGGCCGAGGACGATGAAGAATTGGCGCTCCATCGCGAACCATTCGAACAGTGTCTCCAACGGGTCTTGACCGGCGAACTCAGCGACGTCCTCACCGCGATGGCGCTACTCACCCTGCAGGCACGGCGGAGTGGTGTTTCGTCGAGCATGGATCCCGGGCTGGCTGAACGTTTCTTCCAAGCCCCCAGCAAGCATCCCAGCGCTGGGCGGGCACGCTGGAGCCACCTCTCGGTAACCGGATCATGATCCTCACCCTCCACCCTGAAAATCCGCAAGAACGCCAGATCCAGCGCATCGCCGACCTCCTGCTGAAGGATGGCGTCATCGCCTACCCCACGGACACCCTGTTCGGCCTTGGGTGCCTCGCATCCCGCAAGAAAGCGGTCAGCCGGATCCAATCCCTCAAGGGCAGGGATCCGAAAAAACCCATGAGCATCCTCTGCGCGGATTTCGAGATGCTCTGTCGTTATACCCGCCATCTTGATACACCCACCTTCCGCCTTCTGAAGCAGATGCTCCCGGGCCCCTACACCGCCCTGCTGCCGGCAAACCACGCGGTTCCCAGGTACCTGGAATCAAAAGGAAAAGGGAAGGCCCACCCCATTGTCGGCCTGCGCATCCCGGACCACCGGTTTTGCCGTGAGCTCTCAAAACTGCTTGGCGAGCCCATCATCACCACCAGTTGCAACGTCAGCGGCGATGCCACCCTGAACTCCGCCTGGGAAATCGAAGAAGAATTGGGGCATGCCCTGGACATGGTGATCGACTGCGGCCAGCCCATCGGCATCGGCAGCACCATCATCGATTTCACTGGCGAAGAACCCGTGTTGGTACGGGAGGGCGCAGGCGCATGGCCCATTTGATCTCGATGTCCGAGAAGGAGCCGTAGCCTGATGCCGTGAAGCGAGGGCTCCCCTGTGGTGAATCGCCCGTAATCCGGGGCGAGCCCGATGGCAGACGGTGGGCAAATCCAGGAACGTTACGTGAACCCCTTCAAGGAGGAATGTGATGATCCGTCCCCGACTCGGTGTGCTCGCTGTGATTCTGGCAGGTGGACCACTGCCAGTCCTTGCTCAATCCGTCACGACCGGCGCCCTCAGCGTTGCGGTGCTGGACGCTTCCGGGGCGCCCGTTGTTGCCGCCGCCGTCCGCATCGCCTCAGGACAAATCGAAAAATCCGCCCTCACCGGAGCCGATGGAAAAGCGTTTTTCCCACTGCTGAATCCGGGGGGATGGCGGGTGAGCGCCACAAAAACTGGACTCAACATGCCCAGCCAGAACGTCAGCCTCGCCATCAATGAAACCCATCTGGTGAACCTGCGCGGCGTGAAGGAAAATTCCGCCACAGTGGAAGTGGTCGGCATCAACCGCACGGTGGACATGGCCACCACCACTTCCGGCTCAAGCCTGGCTCTAGATACCATCGACGCCCTGCCGAAAGGCCGGGATGTCTCGACCCTCATCTTCCTTGCGCCGGGAGTCGCCGGATCGGGTTTCACCCAGGGGGGCCTGAACGTGTCCATCAATGGCGCCTCGGGCGCGGAGAATTCCTGGAGCGTGGATGGCCTTTCGTCCACGGACTTCCGCTATGGCGGCCGAGGCACCAGCCTCAACACCGATTTTGTGGATCAGGTGGACATCCAGACCGGTGGCTTCAAACCGGAGTTCAGCGCTATGGGCGGAGTCTTCAACGTGCTGACGAAGTCCGGCACCAATGATTTCCGCGGCAGCCTTTCCCTTTCCATCACGCCCTCGGCCTTCAATCCTGCCCCCAAGAGCACGAACTTCAGTCTGGAGCCTCCCGCGACTTATGGCGCGGACACCGCTTTCTGGGCCGGCGGCGCCCTGGTGAAGGACCGCCTCTTCTACTCGGTGGGCGCCTACGGCAACTTTTCGAAACAGGCGCCCCAAAAGAACGCCAGCGGCTTCACGAGCGATGAGGCTGATATCCAGGACCAGCAGTACTTCGTGAAGATCAACGCCTACGTCACCCCCAGCCAGCAGATCACGGCGAACGTGATGCATACCTCGAGCCGGTTCAAGATCGACCACGATGTGCCCAGGAGCCAAGGCAACAACGTGGCCTACCCGCAGACACTTTACATTTTCGGTGATGCGGAACTGGGCCGCACCACCGACTACAACACCAACGGCGCTTCAATCGGCTACGACTGGAGCATCGCCGACAACCTCTTCCTCACGGCCAAGCTGGGCCGGTCCGGCATCGTCAACCCGACCGAACCGGTGGCTCCCAATGTGCCTTCGGTCTATGACCGCCACTGGTTCCAGGGCGCCAACGGCAATCAAGCCGTAGCGGGCGGCGGCGCGGGCACCCTTCCCTCCTTTTTGACCGATACCACCAACGTGTACCATCGCGGCGGGTTCGGCCTCTACACCCGTGAATACAACACCACCAGGCAGGGCAACCTCTCTCTCACATGGGTCCTGGGGAATCACAGCCTGAAGTTCGGCTATTCCCGTCTGGAATCCAGCTACCAATTCTGGGAAAACGTCAGCGGTGATCACCGCTTCACCATCGACAAGAACGGCGGCCGCTTGCGCGATCGGGTCATCCAGAACGACGCGACCGTGCGCTCGGCCTACAATGCCTACTTTCTCCAGGACACCTGGCAGTTGAACCCCCATCTGAACGTGTTCTATGGCTTCCGCGCGGAAACCCAGGACCAGTTCGATGGCAATGGCCGGAAGTTCCTCTCCTTCACCGCCTCGCAGGCCCTTCAGCCCCGGATCGGCTTCACCTACGACGCCAAGGGCGACGGCAGTTCCAAGCTCTTCGGCAATTACGCCATCTATTACGAGAACATGCCCCAGCGCTTGGCCCTCCGGGAGTTCACGTCGGAATACTTCAAGGAGAAGCGCTACAACAGCCCCACCTACGGCGGAACCCACACAGGCCAGTACGTCTATGGCCCCAACGGCGGCAATGTTGGAACCTTTGTCGCGGGATTCTTCGATGCCCTGGTGGAATACGACAAGGCCTTCCAGTTCCCTCCCATCCAGGATGGCGTGAAGCCCCCCAAGCGCGAAGAGATCCAACTGGGCTACCAGCGCAGCTGGGGGAACGGCTGGTCCGGCGGCCTCACATTCAAGTACCGGATGCTCAAGGACCCGCTCGAAGATTCCAACTTCGTGGATGCCGCCGGGAACCCGCTGGCGGACCGCAACGGCCACGTGGACAACACCGGCTTCGCGGTGCTCTGGAATATCGGATCCAACCTGAAATACTTCAACCCCCACGATGGCGTCACCTACGATTACACCGGCGTGGATCTGATCTTCCCGAAGGGGTACAACAAATACCGAGCCCTGGAATTCACCTTGGAGAAGAAGAGCGACCGGGCCTATTTTTCGGCCAGCTATGTGCTCAGCCGCATGGAAGGCAATTACCAGGGCCTCATATCTTCCAGCAACGGCCAGCCGGACGCCAACATCACCGCTTCCTTCGATCTCTGGCCGTACGTCGGAACCGGACTGCTGCCCCTGGACCACACCCACACGGTGAAACTCTACGGAACCTACAAATTCAATCTCGGGAAAATGCCTTGCAGCGCCGGTGCGAATTTCGTCCTTCAGACCGGCAGTCCCATCAGCCACTTCGACGATGGCACCGCCACCTTCGGGGATGGCAACTCTGACTTCGGTGGCTACGGGAATTCGACCCCCGTGAATTTCCAGCTCGGGCAGTTCGGCCGCCGTCCCACCGCCACACGGCTGGATCTGCACCTGGAGACGGAAATCAGCTTCTCCGCCAAGGTCAAGCTGTCTCCATACGTGGACGTGCTCAATGCCTACAACGATCGTTCCTCGACCTACTCCCTGGAACAGATCACCGATTCCGGCGCGAGCGTGAATCCCACAGGCTACCTGGACAGCCCCGTCACCTGGCAGTCGGGCCGCAGTGTCCGCATCGGCGCCAGGCTAAGGTTCTGACAAATTCCCTTTCCCGGGCTTTTCATTCCCATGGAGGAAAAGCGCCTTCTTGGGGCTGACGGTATGGGATGAACTCGGCCTAATGCCGATCTCGAGAAGGTCGAATACGCTGATTGCCATGCTCATGTATGAGCGAGAGCCCCATCGTCTGCCGGAGCTTCAATCCACCCGGTAATGGCAACCCCTGCTCTCGCGGTTTAGGAACGCGGCCTTGAGGATCAGCCGGGCGCAGATGATGGCGCTGCGCAGTTCTATGATCCGCCGGGAGAGCGGCGCTTCGCGGTAGAAGCGCTCGATGCGGTGATACAGGTAGCCCATGTCCGCGCGTCCGCGCTCCAGGCGCGCGCCGCTTCGGATGATGCCTGCGTAGTTCCAGAGCGTAGTGCGGATGAGGCTCCAGTCCTGATCCACGAGCAGGGGATCGGGTTCCTCCGCTTCCAACGGGGGTTGCCAGGCAGCGAACCGATTGGCTTCCGGAGCCTCGATCCCCGGCAGTTCAGCGGCGATGGCCTCGGCGGCGCGATGGCCCCAGAGCAGGCCTTCCAACAGGGAGGTGGAGGCCAGCCGGTTGGCGCCGTGCAGGCCCGTGCAGGCCACTTCGCCCGCGGCATAAAGGCCCGGGAGGCTGGATCGGCCCTCCAGATCCACCAGCACGCCGCCACAGAAATAGTGTGCCGCTGGAACCACAGGGATGGGCTGGCGCAGGGGATCCAGGCCCTCCGCCAGGCAGGCCGCATAGACGGTAGGGAAGCGTTCCCCGATGTCCAGCTTGGCTTTCAAGGGCCGCAGATCCAGGTAGACCGAGGCCTCGCCGCTGGTGGCCAGCTCCTGGAAGATGGCCCGGCTCACCACGTCGCGGGGGGCCAGCTCCAACTGCTCCGGCGCATATTTCTGCATGAAACGGAAACCCTTGCGGTTCACCAGATGGGCCCCTTCGCCGCGCAGGGCCTCCGTCAACAGCATCCGGGGCTTGCCCGGCACGTAGAGGGCCGTCGGGTGGAACTGGACATATTCGCAATTCACGATGCGCGCGGTGGCCCGGTAGGCCGCGGCGAGTCCGTCCCCGGTGGCGGAGGCGGGATTGGTCGTGTGCTGATACAGGTAACCAAGGCCGCCGGTGGCCATCACTGTGCGCTTGGCCACCGCAGCGGTCACTGCGCCCCCGGCCTGGTCAAAGAGGTAGGCCCCCCACACGTATAGTGGATCGTAGACCTGAAGCGGGTCCGCGGCATGGTGGGGCAATGTCAGCAGATCCACCAGCATGCGGTTCTCCAAAACCCGGATGCGCGGGTGCTGGCTCACGGCCTGGTTCAGGGTGTGCTGGATAGCCAGGCCCGTGGCGTCCTTGGCGTGGAAGATGCGCTTGGCACTGTGGGCGGCTTCCCGGGTCGGGTCCGGCACACCCTCGCTGTTCTGGTCGAAGGGCACGCCCAGCCGGCCCCAAAGGAAATCCCGGCAGAGCCGGGGGCCTTCCTCCGCCAGCAGGCCCACCGCCTCCGGGCGGCAGAGGCCATCGCCAGCGGCTTCGATATCCGCAGCCAGCAGCGATGGCGAATCGTGTTCATTCTCACTCGGCAGCCCAATGATGCCCCCTTGAGCCCAGGAGGTGTTGGTCATGCCGAGATCATCTTTGGTCACCAGCACCACGTCCGCGCCCAGATCCGCCGCCCGCAGGGCAGCCACGCAGCCGGCGATGCCCGCACCCAGCACCAGTACATCGCACGTGATCATGAAATCTCCCAACGCGGCACGGGTATGGCCCAGAGCAGCCCAATATCCACAGTTCCCAGCCTGATGCAAGCCATGCGTTCCTTGGTGCATTCAATCGCATCGCGATGATCCACCCTTCCCCAGGGCGTGTCCATCATGCCACCCATTTCGCCAAGGCGTCGGAGGGAGTCCTTCCACACAGCCTTCATCCCGTTCAGATTGTGGAGTTGAAGATGGTGGTAGCCCGCGGTCATCAGGATAAGGCCCTGCAAGCCTCCCCGCAGGCCGCCGGCAGCATCCTTCCAGAGCATTTCCAGCGCGTCGTGCGACTCGTGGTAAAGCGCGCTGTTGAAGAGCGCCAGGCCGGCTTTCAAGGCATAGGTTTCATCCGCGGGAAGTTCTGTCAGCGCCGAGAGCGCCACGCCACTGCGCAAGCTCACCAAAGGCCCCAGGGAGCCCCAAACACGGTGGGGCATGAAACCCGTGACCCCCTGCTCTGCCGTTTCAGGAAAGCGCGTGATTCCATCCCGCCAGGAAGCCTCCGGATCGTCATTGCCGATGTCATGCAACATTTTCGCCGCGTGCGAAACAATCACCTTGTCGGGCATCCCGCCAGGGAATTCCTGGCGAAGTTTCGGGGCGCCCAGCACGGTGGGCCATACAAGCAGCGCCCTGTCCCTGGGATCTTCAAGCGCGGCCTCCAACCTGGCCCTGAGGAACCGCTGCACGGGAAGTGGAAGCGCCGGCTGGCGCTGAAAGAAGAGGGGCCGCACGGAATCGCAGCTCATGCTCCGGCTCCCCTGAGGAGAACCAGCCGCAGAATCTTCCCTCCGCTGGCATTGTCCTCGGGCCGTTCCCAACGGCAGCCTTGTATCCTGCCGCGAACCACTTTTGAAGGCTCCCCTTCTTCACGTTCCAGGATCCACCTGGCCACGCGGCCACGGTACAACTTGGAAAAATGGCTGATGCTTTTCCCCGCTGCATCCACGATTTCAAGCGTGTGCCGGGGGCGGTCCCACCCCTTCAACAAACCGGCGTATTCCCCTGGCAGGAGCTCCCACAGCGTACCCATTGGAATCGCGGCCAGCAGCGGTTTCAGCTGCGCCTTCCAATGAGCCTTGAGCCTTGGGATTCCCCCCATCTTCAGCTTGTAGGGAGGCACCATCTCATCACCGCGCACGAGTCCACGGAGATTCGAGAGGATGAATACCTGCTTCCAGGTTTCCTTGGGCAATGTCGCAGCATCCAGCGCACCGAATGCAACCCCCTGATAGCGTTCCAGCGCGGCCTTCAAGGGCACCGGATGGCGCAAGGCCAGGGCCTCTTCGCGGGCATTTTCAAGAGCACCGCCTTTCACCCCGAAAGCCTTGGCACACGCATCGGGGCCACCATGGACCACCAGCTCCACCAGCCTTTCCCTGACCCATTTTTGCGCGGGTGTCTCGCTCAGTTTCCCGGTGTGTCCGCCACTTGCCTTGTCTTCGGAAGGAGCCAAAAGAACCAGGGACTTCACGAATGCGCTTCCCGCAGCACCAACGCTGACTCCGCGGCTTCAGCGATCTCCTTGGCCTCGATCCAGGCTTCAAGAGACACCAGGTGCAGGCCGGACCAAAGTTTTCTCAGACGCGGTCCGTAACCCCGCAACCCGGCGCGATGCGCGAAACGATGGCCCAGGCTCGCCAGGGGAAGCAACGGCTGGCCCTCGTCCAGCTCCCAGGGATGCAGCACCAATGGCGTGCCTGCGTTTTCCGCCTGCAAGGATTTGAGCTCGGCCGAGAGGAGGAATTCCGGAAGCACGCGCACGGTCCATCCCCAGAGGGGCGCTGTCAGCGGGCCCAGACCCAATACGGGCGGTGGCAATTCCCAAAGATCTGGCGCAAGACGATGGGGGCGCCTGGGCCAGGAGGGATCCCCCAGGACCTTCAGCGGCGCGCGGCTGGAATCGAACGTGAACCCAAGTGCCGGGAGTTCCCTCCAATACTCGATCGCCTCCTCCCGGAGGCTCCATTCCGGAGCACGGAAACCGAGCACCTGGGTGCCCGAAAGATCCTCGATGAGAGCCTTGCCGCTCACCAGGGACTGGCGGAAAGCAGCACGCTCCTGGACGAAGGCCCGCTGGTGGGTGAGGCCGTGGAGCCCTACGCGGTGGCCGTTAGAGACGATGCGCCGCAGCAAGGCCGGATGGCGCTTTGCCTGGTCGGCGAGGCAAAACCAGGTGCCCTGGGCGCCGGCATCCGCGCAGAGCTCCAGCGCCAACTCTGTTGACCGCTCGAGGCGATCCTCAAAATGGTCCAGGGCATAAGGGCCGTCATAGGGTGGGCAGCACAGCTGAAACCAATCCTCCCAATCAAGGGAAAGTGGAAGGGTGGCTTGCTTCACGTGAAATTCCGCTCGGACAGGCTGATGAATTCCAGTGAGAAATCATCCAGCTCCGTCTGCCATTGCTTGAGGTGGCCCTGGAAAAAGTTGTAGGCCATCAGCGCTGGAATAGCCGCGAACAATCCGATCGCGGTCGCCACAAGGGCTTCGGAAATGCCTGGTGCCACCGTGGCGAGATTGGCGTTGCCCGTTGCACCGATGCCCTGGAACGCGTAGATGATGCCCCACACCGTTCCGAGCAGGCCCACGAAGGGGCTGACGGCGGCGATGGTGGCCAGGATTCCCAAGTGGCGTTCCATGCGGCCCATTTCGACCACCGAGGCGCGGGTGAGGCTGCGCTCCACGGCTTCCATGCTTCGGATATAGGCCCTGCCACCCGCGGCGGGAGCCCGGAGCTGATAGGTGACCTCGGTATAGCCCGCGTTGAAGAGCCCCAGCAAGGGGCTCATGGTGAAGAATCCGGCTTGTTGCTTCAATTCCCGCCAGTCGTTGGTGCGCCTGAAGGCGGCGCGAAATGATTCAGTGGCCCGGCGGCTTCGGGAAATGAGCAGGCCCTTCATGATGATCACGACCCAGGAAATCACCGAGAACATGACCAGGAGCAGCAACACCGCTTTGGCCACAGGCCCGCCGTGAAGCACCACTTCCCATAGGTTGATCCCGTTGCCTTCCAGCAGGGCCATTGCGAACATGCGTTCTCCAGTTGTGCACCTATCTTAGCAAGAGCCAGCCCCTGATTGCTCGGGGTACACTGAATGAATGCGGGTAATCGTCATCGGATCGGGATATGTCGGCCTTGTGGCGGCCGCTTGCTTTGCGGAGGCCGGGCATTCGGTGCTTGGCGTGGATGTGGATGCCACGAAAGTCGCGCGATTGCAGAGGGGCGAAATACCGATATTCGAACCAGGCCTCGAAGCCATTTTCAAAAGCTACCTGGCAAATGGAAAATTGGTCTTCAGCACGGATCTGGAAGATGGCATGGCGGACGCCGATGCCGCCTTCATTTGCGTGGGCACGCCCCAAAGCGAGGATGGCAGCGCGGACCTGCGTTTCGTGCTGCAGGTGGCTGAACAGATCGGCAAGGCAATGAGCCTTCGGCCGAAGGACGCCCACCCCCTCATCATCGTAGACAAGAGCACGGTTCCGGTGGGTACGGCAGCCCGGGTATCCAGCGTAGTCGCCGGAACAGGAACCGACCGGGCCTTCGAAGTGGTGAGCAATCCCGAATTCCTCAGGGAAGGCAGCGCCATGCAGGATTTCCTGAGGCCCGACCGCGTGGTGGTGGGCTGCACCACTGACTTCGCCGAAGGCGTGATGAAGGCGCTCTATGCGCCGTTTCTGGAGGCTTCTGGCGGCAAATGGTTCCAGATGGACCCCGCGTCCGCCGAACTCACCAAGTACGCCGCCAACGCCATGCTGGCCCTGCGCATCAGTTTCATCAACGAGATCGCCGGGCTTTGCGAAGCCATCGGCGCCGACGTGGATCACGTGAAGGTAGCCATCGGCGCTGACCATCGCATCGGCCCGGCCTTCCTAAATCCCGGTCCGGGCTTCGGCGGGTCCTGTTTCCCGAAAGACCTGCAGGCCCTGCTCAAAACCGGACGGGAACATGGCCATCCCCTGATGTCTCTTTCCGCCACGGTGGAAGCCAATCGCCATCAGAAACAGGTTCTGGCTTCGAAAATCCGCAAGCACTTCGATGTTGTGGGTGGCGCTCCCTCGCCTTTGGCGGGGCGTCATTTCGCGCTGTGGGGCCTGGCCTTCAAGGCCCATACCGACGACATCCGGGAATCCATGAGCCTGGAACTCATTGACAGCCTCTTGTCCCTGGGCGCAACCATCGCCGTGCACGATTATGAGGCCATGCCGGCCGTGCGGGCCAAAGTCGGTGACCGGATAACCTATGCAAGCGATCCCATCGCCTGCTGCGAAGGTGCCGACGCGCTCCTCATCGCCACGGAATGGCCCCAGTACAAGGCCGCTGACCTGGATGTGGTGGCTCAGAAGCTCAAGGCCAAGATCATGTTCGATGGCCGCAATCTCTTCCGCCCCGAGGCCATGAAAGCCGCGGGCTGGGTTTACCATTCCATCGGCAGGAGAAGCGTCGGATGACCACCATCAAGCTCGGACAGATAGCCCACGCCCGTTCCGGCGACAAAGGCGACGGCTCCAACGTCGGCCTTATCGCCTACACCGACACAGGCTATGGAGTCATCCGGGAAGTTGTGACGGCGGAGCGGGTGAAACGCCATTTCAACCAGATCTGCTTCGGCGAAGTGGAGCGGTTCGAAGTTCCCAACCTGCGGGCGCTGAACTTCCTGCTTCATGATTCGCTGGGCGGCGGCGGCAGCGAGAGCGTCAAGACCGACGCACAGGGGAAAACCCACGGCCAGGCATTGCTCCTGATGGAGATCCCGATGCCCACCGGTGTATCGCTGGCAGAACTGATCCACTAAACTATTAACCTGTTCGGACATCTAACCCAACTGGAGGCTCACATGGGCAATCTCGGACTCACGGAAATGCTCCTCATCGGCCTCGCGTTGCTGATCTTCTTCGGCCCCTCGCGATTGCCTGAACTGGGCAAGAGCCTGGGCAAAGGCATCCAGGAGTTCAAGAAGGCCAGCAAGGAATTGACGGATGCCGTGAAGGAAGACGTGACCACCGACTCTGAAAAGAAATAAACCTTCCCGGTGTCCCCACCCGAAAACCCGCCCAACCAGATGAGTTTCTGGGAGCATCTGCAGGAATTGCGGGTGCGGATCGTGCGTTCGATCATCATCGTGGTCGCGGCCTTCGCGGTCACTTACGGATTCCCGTTCGGGTACCACGACATTCCGCCGCTGCGATTCAAGCTGCTGGAATGGGCGCAAAAACCTTTTTTGGACGCCATGGCAAGGCAGTTGCATCGACCGGTCTCCGAATTGACCGGGCAGAATTCACCTTTCGCTTTCACTGATCTGACCGAACCCTTCATCTCGCTGATGCGGCTCTCCCTGTGGGCGGCGGCCTTCCTGGCGGCCCCATTTCTGTTCTACCAGTTATGGGCGTTCATCCGCCCTGGCCTCTATGAACGCGAGAAACGCCTGGCCATTCCCTTCGTGGTGGCCACCAGCGGCTGTTTCATCGGCGGCTCAGTGTTCGCCTACTACCAGGCCTTCAAATTCCTGGGGGACATCCTGTTCCAGGAGGCCGCCCAGGCCGGCTTGCGGGCCAATCTCCATGTAGCTGATTATCTGGATCTGTTCATCAGCACGGTGCTCATCACGGGCATCATGTTCGAGCTGCCGGTGCTATTCTACTTCCTGGCGCGGTTCCGGATCGTCACGGCCCGCTGGATGCTCAAATACTGGCGCCACGCCACCATCGTGATCCTCATTTTCAGTGCCTTCTTCACGCCCGGCGATGTCGTGCTCACAACCATCTTCTTCAGTGTCGTGCTGATGGGCCTCTACTTCGTCTCGATCCTGGTGGCCTGGGTCGCCGAACCGCGGAAACCGAAAATAGATGGAGTCGGACCGCCTTGAATTCTCAGGTGGCCAGGACCAAAACACTAAAGCCCGGTAAGCTGTGCCAATGAATTGGCCCACGCTCATCCATGATTGGAATCGCGCTGGCGAGGCTCCGGCTTCCCTGAATGGGCGGGTCCCGCTCCTTCTTGACGAGACGCTGCGGGATGGACTGCAGAGCCCTTCGGTGCGGGATCCGGAAATATCCGCCAAGCGGGACTTGCTCCACCGGCTTTCGAAGTTGGGCATCCACAGCGTTGACCTCGGCATGCCTGGAGCCGGCCCCAAAGCCTCGGCGGCCGTGAAAGCCCTCCTGTTTGAAATCCGGGATCACCGCCTGCCAATATCGCCCAATGCCGCGGTGCGGACTCTGGAGGCTGATCTCATTCAGGTCGCCGACATCCAGCAGAAGGTGGGCATACCGCTGGAAGTCGGTGCCTTCCTGGGTTCCAGCCCCGTGCGTATGGATGTGGAAGGCTGGGACGTGGCCTTCCTGGTCAAGACCGTGCGCAGCGCTGCTGCTTTTTGCCGCCTGCATTCCATCCCCATGATGATGGTCACGGAAGACACGACCCGTGCCAATCCGGAAGTCCTGAAGGCCATCTATCGCTCGGCCTTGGAAGAGGGAGCGGAGGCTATTTGCCTTTCGGATACGTGCGGTCACGCGACCCCGGAAGGGGTCCGCAACCTGGTGAAATTCATCCGCGAGGATGTGCTTGAAGGCCGGCCGATCCGGGTGGACTGGCATGGCCACAATGACCGCGGCCTCGGAGTGGCCAATGCCATCGCGGCTTTCGAGGCCGGTGCCGACCGGCTCCATGGCACGATCCTTGGCATCGGGGAGCGCTGTGGCAACGTGGCCTTGGACCAGCTGATGATGAACCTCATCCTGATGGGCTACTGGGAGGGCGATCTCACGGACCTGCCGGCCATAAGCGAGCTTGTGGCCGAGCTTTGCGCTTTCGAGATTCCCGCCAACTATCCGGTGCTGGGCCGCGACGCCTTCCGAACTGGCACCGGAGTCCATGCGGCGGCCATCGTGAAGGCTCTCAACCGTGGTGATGCCCAGCTCGCCGACGCGGTCTACAGCGCCGTTCCCGCCAGCCTGGTGGGGCGGCGCCAGGAGATCGAGATCGGACCCATAGCCGGCCACAGCAACGTCGTCTACTGGCTCGAAATGAATGGACACGATGTGAATGATGAACGGGTGGAGCGGATTCTGGACCGCGCCAAACACAGTAATCGCATCCTCACCGACGCCGAGATCGAAGCGCTTTTATGAGGTATGAGGCAGTTACGAGGTATGAGGTTTGAGGTGCGAGGGGTGCGCCTCCGGCGCACTAAATGATGCGGCCTCTGGCCGCCACCTTATTGAACCTCATACCTCACCAACTCATACCTCATCACCTAGAATTCCCCAGCCACCGCGTGCCCTTGGGTGCACGAAATCGGAAGGTTTCCAAAGGAAAGTCTTTCGCCGGGATGTGAGCATCCAGCAATTCAAGAACCTGGCCCGCACCCGAAGCATCTGACCACAGCAACCGTTTTGGAAAGCTGCCGGAACCTTCGATGCGGATCTCAGGCAGGCCCTGCTTAAGGGGCTTCAGGCGCATCTGGCCATTCGCGGAGGGCTCGATGGAGTAGGTTCTGCCGAGCTTGGCTGGATCTGTCAGCAGGCGCAACAGTGGCGCCTCCATGGCGGCAGCCATGAGATCCATCCGCTGCGCAGTCCGTGTATCTGGATCGAATTGAATCAGGGATTGGCCATCAGCGACGAGTTCAAGTCCATCTTCGTAGACCACGTGGAGGCGACCAGCTCTTGCCAGGCATACGCTGCCCTTCCGTTTCAGCTTGCCGAAAACAGCGCTATCGGAAGTCTGGACGAAGGTCGCCTGCATGCGGGGCACGTTGATGAAGGCTTGCCACCACGACGGAAGTTCTGAGCCGGGTGCGGCGGTGGAACAGATGCAGAAAAAAACAGCAACCTGAGCCTTGGATGGATTGAGCACCGGATCAGGGACGCCTGAGTTCAACGCTGAGCTTGGCCGCCACGCCTTTGGACGGGGCTGGGCGTTTCAGGGATCCTTCCCCAACGACCTGGCCCTTCTGCTTCACGGTTACAACCACTTCGACTTCGTCCGAGTCCATGTCGCCAGGCAGGTCCACACGCACCACCGATGGCGTTCCCAACTTGCCGACCATGGTGAGTTCGCCCAACAGCGAGTTGATGGCGTCCTTGGGATTTGGCGACTTCTGGGCGGGGGCGGCATATTTGATCGGAGCCAGCGAAAACAGGGGCTTCTTGTGCTCAACCGAGGGCTGCGTGGGAGGGAACAATGGCGCCGCCACCGGCGCGGAAACAACCCGAGGGGGCTGGGCAGGTACCACGGGAGCGATGGGCACCACCGTGACTTCGCTCGATTCCTGGGAAACCGGGAGATCCGCCACATCTTCATCCGGCAAGGGACTGGCGCTCAGATCAGGATGATCGGGTTTGTCCCTCAATGCGGCCATCGGCTGGGTTTCGAGCGGATCGGCATCCTGGAACACAGGGCTCAGCGGCGGAAATGAGGGAGGCGTGATGGCCGGAATGGAGATAGGGGTAGGCACAGATTTGTAACCCGTGTCCTCGTCCAACATTTTTGAGAAGGCAGGCAGGTCGCTGGTGGTGAGCGCCACGGCGGAAGGCAGCAAGGGATCCCTGGTAGAGACGGGAATCGTATCCGGGACAACGATCTTGATGGGGGGTTGCTTGGCATCTTTGGAGCCGACGGTCGGAGGGGGCGCCGTGGTTTCGCCGAGCACGTGGGTTTTGATGTGGGTGAGGCTCAGTTTGGTGATGCCCCGCAGGGTCTCGAACACGCCGGTGCCATCCTGGGCGCAAGACTGAAAACTCGGCAAGCCGCGGGGATTCAAGTCTTTTTCAAGCTGCTCCACCGGCACGATGTTTTTCAGGTCCCGTTTGTTCCACTGAAAAACCGTGGGAATATCGCCCAACTTGAGGCCAAGCTCCCTGAGGTTTTCTTCAAGGTTCTGCAAACTTTCCTTGCTGGCATCCAGCATGGGCAGCTGGCTATCCACCACGAACACGATTCCATCTACGCCCTTCAACACGAGCTTTCGCGTGCTGTTGTAAAACACCTGGCCGGGAACCGTATAAAGCTGCAACTTGGTCTTGAAACCGCCCACCATGCCAACATCCATGGGCAGAAGATCGAAGAATAGCGTTCGGTCGGTCTCGGTATTGAGGCTCACCATCTCGCCCCGGGCCTTGGTGGATGTCTTGCCATAGATCGTGTTGAGATTGGTCGTTTTCCCGCACAGCCCCGGACCGTAATAAACGATCTTGGCCGTCATCTGACGGGTGGCGTGATTGAAAAACACCATTGCGGAACCCTCAAGGCTGGAAGACTGAGTGTATCTCGAAGGCCATCAGCCTTCCAGCCAAGCTTACTTAAATATTACGTAGGCTTGAATTCATCAGAGATTTTTGACTGCGGCCAGGACCTCCTGATCATGGCCTGCTGGCTTCACATCCAGAAAAATCTTCCGGATGACACTTTGGCGATCAATGACGAAGGTGACGCGCTTAGCGAAGCCCAGGCCGAACATTTTCACGCCGTAGGCATTGATGATGGCCTTGTCCGGGTCCGCCAGCAGGCTGAAAGGAAGGTGGTACTTGGCCGCGAAAGCTTCGTGGCTCTTGACGTCGTCGCCGCTCACGCCTAGCACCACAGCCCCTGCTTCCTTGAGTTCTGCGTGCCCATCCCGAAGGGCGCAAGCCTCCTTGGTGCAGCCTGGCGTGTCATCCTTGGGATAGAAATACAGGACGACAATTGATTTTCCCTCGAAGTCCGAGAGCTTGATGGTCTTGCCGTTCTGGTCCTGGGCCTGGATCGGCGGGGCCTTCTGGCCCTCTTTGAGGCCACTCGTGTCGCTAGAAAAGAGCGAAAGGCAGGTGAAGGCGGCCAGGCTTGAAATGGCGGAAGATGTGAATATCTGCATGTATTCTCCTTGGTATTGGTTCTCAGTATCTCATTTTCTCGTGTGCGAACATTAGTAGCTTTTGCAGATTGCCCAGGCTTTTCTGGTCAGAGCCTTAAGGCCCCTGATGCCTCCACAGCGGCAGTCTTCCTTTTCGGACGAATTCGATGCGCATTGCAGTGATCCCCGGTGACGGTATCGGCCCAGAGGTGGTGGCCGAGGCGCTACCGCTGTTCGAGTGGGCACGGAACCAGGGCCGACTGGTGGATTGGGATATTTTCCCGCAGGGTGCGGAGCATTTCCTGACCACAGGGGAGACACTCTCCAATGAAACATTCATGCGCCTGCGGGACGACTTTGACGCGATTCTTTTCGGCGCCATTGGCGATCCGAGGATTCCCGGCGGTCGCCATGCCGAGGAGATCCTGCTGCTCCTGCGGAAGGATCTGCGGCTTCGCGTGAATCACCGCCCCTGTTCACCCATGCTGGACAGCCATGTCCCCCTGAAAGGGGTAGCGGCTGCAGACATCCATTTGGAGGTCTTCCGGGAAAACACGGAGGGGCCATATTGCCTGAAGGGAGAGTCCACTGAACATGGCGCCACGGATTTTGCGATTCACACCGAGTTGGCGGTTACCTGTTTGCTGAGGGCGGCATTCCAGCGAGCTGAAACTCTGAATGCGCCTTTGACCCTGGCGCACAAAGCCAATGTGCTGAAGCACGGCCACGGCCTATGGATGCGGGTATTCCAGGGAATGCAGCCTGAATTTCCGAACGTCAGGTCCAGCACCATGCACGCCGATGCCTTGCTCTGCGCCCTGATCCAACGCCCTTGCGACTTTGGGGTGATTGCTGCGGATAACCTCATCGGGGATCTCATCAGTGATCTGTTGGCAGCTTTTCAGGGCGGCATGGGCCTTGCGGCTTCAGCGAATCTG
This sequence comes from Holophagaceae bacterium, assembly GCA_025353305.1. The sequence continues at coordinate 17,206 of JANXQX010000221.1, read as the reverse complement.
GCGGTCTCTGATGATCCGGCTTTCAACGGCCAGCCTTTTCGCTGCAGCGGTCTTTTCGAGCCGGTTCACGGATCGGCCCCGGACATAGCGGGAATGGGAATCGCCAACCCGGCAGGAATGATCCTCAGCGCAGCGTTGATGTTCCGGCACCTTGGCTGGGAAGAAGCAGCCCAAGCCGTGGAGGCATCAGTGAAACAAGCCCTTCAGGAAGGCGCAGCGACGCCGGACCTTGGGGGGAAACTGAGCACGGGGGAAATGGGCCGGGCACTTCGGGCAGGTCTATATTGAGAATCTGAGCGCCTCATTGCCGGAAATCCGGAGATTCATCAATAAAAGCTTCAGCAACTGCGCATTACACCCACAAGCACGCCTTGCAGATCAATGCGGCGCGGGTCGTAGCAGGTCGGCTTGAGCTCCGGATTGTGCGGGATCAGCCAAACGCCCTGCTTGTCCTTGCGATATTCCTTGAGGGTGGCTTCCTCGCCATCGATGAGCGCCACCACGCGTTCGCCATTCCGGACTTCCGCCTTGCGCTGCAATACCACCAGATCACCGTCCAGAATGGCGTCTTCAATCATGGAATCGCCCCGCACGCGGAGCACGAAGAGATCATCCCGTTCGCGGTGGATGGAATTGGGTACTTCCACGGGGAGGGCCCGTGTTTCTGGAATGAGCGGCACACCTGCGGCCACATCGCCGCAAAATGGCAGTATCCGGGCGGGTATGAGGCGTTGGACGCGGGCACCGGCGCTGGGTCCGTTGCCGCTTCCATATAGGCCATCACGGCCATCCACCTCATCGGCCTCGGCGCCAATCGCTGTCGCTTGCAGCAGCGCTCCGGACTCGGTGGCACCATGAAGTTTGTCCGGTTTGTCGCGCATCACGATGTTGTTGCCCTTGCCGTGGCTGCGCCCCAGGAACCCCTTGTCAATCAGGTGCTGCACGTGCTTGTGGATCGTGCTCACGGCGCTGGACCCAACACCCTTACCAATCTCGGACAAGGTTGGACTGCGTCCTTCGGCCTTGACGAAAGCGCGGATGAACTGAAGTACCGCGAGTTGGCGTTTGGTGAGGTCGGTAGAGGTCATGAATTCAAGTTAAGAAGTTGAGCCTCTCCGGTCAATCCCTTTTTTTTCGTTTTTTTTCTAGCGGGCCCCTGTGTTCAGAATCCAGGTTCGGAACCGCAGGGCACCCGTCATATACTGGAGCACTGTTGCTCACAAGGCGCGCGGCCCTGATTCAAGGAACCGGTTTGCGCAAAGAGTCTTGATAAGGGGAAAAGGACCTATGTCCACCGCGCTTGCAAACGCCCAGTCGGTCAATGATGCGAAAACCCTGGTCAACGATTTTTCCATAGAGATCGGGACTGTGAACGGCTCAGGCTCCCAGACCGCGAACAGCGTTCTGATGCGAACGATCTTCCAGATGGGCGTGCCCGTGAGCGGCAAGAACCTGTTCCCGAGCAACATCGCCGGTCTCCCCACCTGGTTCCAGATCCGGGCCAACACCAAGGGCTACGTGGCCCGAAAGTCCGTGGTGGACCTGATGATCTGCATGAACCCGGAAACCGCCAAGGACGACGTGCTGAAGCTCACCGCGGGAGCGCTGGTCATCTACGACGAGCCGCTCAAGCTCAACACGCTGCGCGACGATCTCATCTACTACCCGGTGCCCTTCCAGAAACTCGTCACCGCAAGCTGCCCCGAACCGAAGCTGCACAAGCTCGTGAAAAACATGATCTATGTGGGTGTCGCCGGCCAGATGCTCGGCCTCGACATGAACGAGACCAAGGATGCCATCACCAAGCAGCTCAAAGGCAAGCAGAAGGCCATCGAGATCAATCAGGCCGCCGTGGACGCGGGCTTCACCTGGGCCGCGGACAACATGCCCGCGCAGAACCGCCTGAAGGTCATCGCCGACAACAAGACCGCCGGCAACATCATCATCGACGGCAACGCCGCCTGCGCGCTGGGATCCATGTTCGCCGGCGTCCAGGTGGTGGGCTGGTACCCCATCACGCCGTCCTCCTCGCTTGTGGAGTCGCTCATCGATTATGCCGATGAATACCGCAGGGATGAAAGCGGCAAGCTCACGGTCGCCATCGTTCAGATGGAAGATGAACTCGCCTCGGCAGGCATGGTCTTCGGCGCTGGCTGGGCCGGTGCCCGCAGCATGACCTCCACTTCAGGGCCTGGCATCTCGCTCATGAGCGAATTGATCGGCCTGGGCTATTTCTCGGAGATCCCCGGCGTCTTCTTCAACGTCGCGCGCACCGGGCCTTCCACGGGCCTACCGACCCGCACGATGCAGGGCGACATCGACATCTGCGCCAAGTGCAGCCACGGCGACACGCTGCACATCAATCTCTACCCCGGCAACATGTCCGAATGTTTCGACTTCGCCTATGAATCCTTCAATCTTTCGGAACGCTTCCAAACCCCAGTCTTTGTCGTCACCGATCTGGACCTGGGCATGCAGAACTGGATGTCCAAACCCTTCATTTATCCCGAAGGAAATTTCGACCGCGGCAAGGTGGTAGGTGAGAAGGAACTGGCCGAGATGAAGGATTGGGGCCGCTACAAGGATGTGGACGGGGACGGAATCCCCTACCGCTCCCTGCCCGCGACGCCAGGGGGCAAGGGCGCCTACTTCACCCGCGGCTCCGGACACAACGACATGGCGCTCTACTCGGAGAGACCCGAGGACTACAAGGACCTGGTCGACCGGCTGCGAGCCAAGTACGAGACCGCCAAGCAATATGTGCCGAAACCCATCGTGGACTCCACCGGTTCCAAGCGTGGCATCCTGGCCTTCGGGTCCAGCGATCCTGCGGTCTACGAAGCCCGCGACATCCTGTCCGAGGGTTTCCAGAAGAAGACCGACTATCTGCGCCTGCGGGCCCTGCCCTTCACGGCTGAAGTGGACGCGTTCATCAAGGAGTCCGAGGTGGTCTACGTCGTTGAACAGAACCGTGATGGCCAGATGAAGGCCCTGTTGCGGGAGTTCTATCCCGAGGCGGCCACAAAGTTCAAATCGGTACTGCATTACAACGGCATGGCGCTCGACGCCCAGACCATCGTCGACCAGATCAACGCGTTCGAGAAACAGGAGACGAGATGACCACCGCTGCGCCTGCCGCTCCCACCAACAAGCTCGGCCTGACCAAGCAGGACTATGTCGGTTCCAAGTCCACGCTCTGCGCCGGCTGCGGCCACGACAGCATCACGGCCCAGCTCATCAACGCCGCCTTCGAAATGGGCATCGAAGCCCACAAGGTCGGCAAGTATTCGGGCATCGGCTGCTCTTCGAAAACCCCCGCCTACTTCTTCAACCAGGCCTGGGGCTTCAACAGCGTCCATGGCCGCATGCCCAGCATCGCCTCCGGCGCCGCCCTGGCCAATCGCGAGCTGATCAACATCGGTGCCTCTGGCGACGGCGATTCCATGTCCATCGGCATAGGGCAGCTGGTGCACATGATCCGCCGCAACGTGCCGATCATCTACATCATCGAGGACAACGGCGTCTACGGGCTCACCAAGGGGCAATTTTCGGCCACCGCCGACCTCGGTTCGGTGCTCAAGCACGGCTCCGTGAACGAGCTGCCACCGATCGATCCCTGCACCCTGGCCCTGGAACTGGGTTGCGGCTTCGTGGCGCGTTCCTTCAGCGGCGACCCAAAACAGCTGAACACCATCCTGAGGGCGGCCTTCGTCCACAACGGCACCTGCATCATCGACGTCATCAGCCCTTGCGTGACCTTCAACAACCACGACAGCTCCACCAAGTCCTACAAGAACGCCAAGGACCACGACTTCCCGCTCCACGAGCTGGGTTTCGTGCAGTTCAATGAACTGGAGCAGGTGGAGATTCCAGCCGGCGAGAGCAAGGTCGTGACCTTCCCCGACGGTTCCAAGGTGTCCTTCCGCGCCCTGCGCGAGGACTACGACCCCACGGACCGCTTTGGCGCCATGAAGCTGCTGCATGAAGGCGTGGAAAAGGGCGAATTCCTGACCGGCCTTCTCTACGTCAACACCCAGAAGCCCAACATCCACCACACCACCCATATCGTCGACACCCCGCTGGTGCACCTGGACCAGGCCGCCTTGAAGCCGGGCAAAGATGTCCTCGCCAAATGCATGCAGGAACTCATGTAGTCATCAAGGCTCCCTGAAGAAAAAGCCGCCCTGCCGGGCGGTTTTTTCTTCAGGAGGTGAATGCCTACTTCCCAGGCCCGGCTTCCTTCTTCGCGCCAATGATGAGGCGGGACCGGCCGCTCGCGGCCTGAACCTGGAAAGCAGGATTCGAAGGCGGGGGCTTGAAGTTGTTGTAGAAGACCGATGGGACCGAGGGGGGGTGGGGGTTGGCGGGGTCCATGAACATGAATTCCGAGAGCATTTGGACGTTGGTCCTGAAGGCATAGCCCATGGCGAAGGCTGCTTTCAGCAGCGGGGCGGTCCGGGCCCTGAATTCCAGCAGGCGCAGTTGTCGCTCCCGTTCCAACGACTCCACCACTTCTACGGTCGCGGAAGGCACCCCTGACTGCTTGGACAAAGGCTGCGCGCCGTGCACCCAGGGCCGCCAATTCGGGCCGTCCAGGGCGAGCTCCACAATCTGCAATGCCTCGAAGGAGGGTACCCTTGGCGCGCTCCCATCCTGGCCAGGACCAAGCAACAGAAGGGGAAGAGCAGCCAGGGAAATCATCACGGCCAGTGTCGGTTCCAAACCGCCACCCGTCAACGTCGATGCCCGCGAATCCACCCTTGGAGCCGCGCCGGGCTTCCGATAGACTGGTCCTTCCCGGGCCCGTAGCTCAGCTGGGAGAGCGCCTCGTTCGCAATGAGGAGGTCGTCAGTTCGATCCTGATCGGGTCCACCAAATTATTGTTTACGGCGGTCTTTGGGCCGCCGTAAACATGTGTGGGGCGACCTCACCGATCTTTCATATCGGTCGTCATCCCGCTCAAAAAGACCGCCTGATGCGGTCTTTTTGCCGCCGATGCTCGCTGCGCTGCGCTCGCCGTCGCGTGAGCCTCAATCCTGATCGGGTCCACCGGCCCAATAACTGAGTCTGCATGACCGCAGAATGCACCAAGGAAGGCCAACAGAAACCCCTCTTACTTCCAGCCACCACCTTGCACTTGAACCTCGACGCTCCATTCCGCCGTATGTTTTGATTAGGGCCGGAGGACTGAAACTTCAAGAAAGTAGGTTTCGCCCTGACGGGGGTGGAAGTACGAACCCCAACCGCCATCTTGACGCTCTCCCGCGTGTTTAATTTCCACTTCGTCTCTCCACGCTGGCCACACAGGCATGTCATAACTCATACCTGAGCGATAGACGAACGACCGATTTGAATCGAGTCCAAATGTTGATCCCGACCAGATCCATTCATTCAGCGGGGCCCTCTGGCGAATTACGACTTCACTTTTTGAGTTTTTCAGGAAAAGACTGACTACTGGACGGAGAGGCATACTCTCCAGAATGGGTGGAAATGAGCTGCCTTGCTTTCGGAGGAGAATATTCAGGCCAATAGTCAGAGTTACATCCGGAAGCCTGGCCATGGTGTAGCGCTTTGTCCCTTTGGTGCTCAAGTCGAGAGGACCGAAATTGATGGTGTATCCATTGGCCCCTAAATCTCTGAAGGCGCCATCATTTGGGTAGTGAGTCGTTCCGCAAGCCGCCGTGAGAGCGAATAGGAGTACTGCAGAGATTTGGTTAGACATCTTGACCACGAAGGAACTCCGATGACGTGGGGCCAGATGAGAAGCGAACCAACTCACAAGGCGCTCTTGATACAGCTGAGGTTAACCAGCTAAACCTTGGAACTGAAATCAACCGGTTTCGCCAATGGAAATGGTGTTGGTCCAAATATAAAATAGGTGGATCGCCCATCGGCCTGAATCACATTGGAAAATTTTTAGCCTAAACCGAGAGCCTGGATCACTCTGAGTATCCCGCGCGCTATGCTGGCTCCATGATCGGACGACTGCGCGGCGAATTGATCCAGAAGCTGCCCAACCAGGCACTCATTGAATGCGCGGGGGTTGCCTATGCCGCGGCCATCAGCCTGGGCACCTACGGCTTGCTGCCGGAGGTGGGGCACGAGGCCACACTCTGGATTGAAACCCTGCTGCGGGAAAACGAACTTTCCCTGCTGGGTTTCTATTCCCTTTCCGAGCGGGACCTGTACCGGATGCTCGTCAAGGTGGATGGCGTAGGCCCCAAGCTGGCGCTGGCCGCGCTGGGCGCGCTGCCCATGTCCGAATTGATCCAGGCCATCCGGACCCGCGACGTGAAGCTGCTGGTGCATATTCCCGGCGTCGGCAAGAAGACCGCCGAGAAACTCTGCTTCGAACTCAGTGAAAAAATGGGCGGGCTATCTGGTCTCAATGGATTGGGCGGCGCTTCGGCGCCGGGGGATGCCTGGGAAGCCGATCTCCGCTCGGCCCTGACAAATCTCGGGTTCAAGGAAGACAGCGTGATGCCCGCGGTCATTGAACTGCGGACCACCAGGCCGCCCCTGCCGGAAGCCATCCGGCTGGCGTTGCGGGCGCTTCAGCGATGAGCGTTCGCACCCTTTCAACTTCGTGGTTGGTTGGAGAGGCGCTTCGAGAATTGGGGAAGTCTTTTCCGGAATTGCTCGTCGCACCCTTCCGGTCACCGGAGTGGAACGCGGCCCTGCAATCGGCGGAAGCCATGGTGGTGATGCTATCGGAGCCCATAACAGAATCCGACCTTCAGGCTGCGCCAAACCTGAAAGCCATCGGGACCTATTCGGTGGGTGTGAACCATCTGCCCGTTTCCCTGTGCAATGCCAAGGGCATCACCATCGTCAATACGCCAGAAGTGCTGACGGATTCCACCGCCGATATCGCCCTGGCCCTGCTGCTTTCGGTGACCCGGAGAATCGCTGAAGGCGAAGCCATGGTCCGCTCTGGAACGTGGCGTGGCTGGGCGCCGGATCAACTCCTTGGGGCGAGCCTTGCAGGGAAATCCTGCGGCATCCTGGGATCGGGGCCCATCGGAAAAGCCTTTGCCAGGCGGGTGTGGGCAGCCGGGATGAAACCGCTGTTCTGGGACCGCGAGGGCCGCGGTGGCCTGGTGGACTTCGGCCCTGAATCTGCACCGCGATTTGCTTTGATTGATCTGCTGCAGCGAAGCGCCGTCCTGTCGCTCCACTGCCCTTTGACGGACGCCACCCGCGGCCTGCTGGACCGCAATGCACTGCTGCAGCTTCCCAAAGGCGCCGTGGTCATCAATACCGCCCGGGGCGGCATCATGGATGAGTCCGCGGCCATCGAGCTGCTGGAATCGGGCCACCTCGGCGGTATCGGCCTTGATGTCTATGCCGATGAACCCGACTTGAATCCGAACTGGAGTTCCGCGCCCCGGACAGTCCTGCTGCCACATCTGGGTTCCGCCACCGTGGAAACCAGAACCGCCATGTCAGGACTGCTCTGCGAAGGCATCGCCAGGGCGTTTCGCGCATTTGAATGACACTGCGGTGCTAAGCCGCTGCGACCAAATAATTTGGTCATTGAGATGGATTGCCGGCATAGAGGCTCCAGCTCTGCAAACGCAGTGAGCAGGAGGGCGCGCTGCGCACGATAGCTGGAGGTGCTGTTACAGAACAACCAGAAAAGACTTGGTTATTCTGTAACAGCACCTAACCTATGGCTGCACCTGCGAGGTATCCCATGGCGCGTCCTTGGCTCCGACTACTCGATCCTGATCTCTTCACGCATAGGGCCTCACTCGGCCCGGATGCCGCATCGAGGTTGCGCTATGCGAAGGCCCTCAACTCCCGCAGCCTGCACATCGAAGCCGCCGAATTGCTGGATGGAATCCTGGCGGAAGAACGGGCGCATGAAGAGGCCTGGTTCGAGCGTGTCCTGTGTGAAGGCGACCAGACCACCTCAGCGGACCTGAAGCGGCTTTCCATCGAATTGGAAGCCGTGCGCGATGAGCATCCAGGCGAAGCCGCCCACCTTCGCAATCTCGCTTTCCTGAGAATCATCGAGAACCGTCTGGATGAAGCGGAGACCTTGATCGAAAAAGCGCTGGCCAACGACGACCAGGATCCCAAGACCTTCGAACTGACAGGTCTCCTGGCCCTCCATCGGGATCATCTTGAAGCAGCCAAAGGGGCGCTGCTGAAGGCCTTGAGCCTGCAACCGAAAAATCCGGTGACCCTGCGCATGCTCGGAATCATCTGCCAGCACATGGGCGATCATCCCGCTGCCGAGGCGCAAGTGCTGGCGGCCCTGGAACTGGATCCCAACTACTACTGGGGCTGGCATACCTTGGGCGAATTCCTGTTGCAGCGCGGCGAAAGCCAGGAAGGCATGCGCTGCGTCCACAGAGCCCGAAGCCTGAACATCACCGAGCCCAGCAGCTATTTCCTGGTGGCTGAAATCTTTGCCGAGCAGGGTCAGCTCGATATGGCCCAGGCAGAACTGCACAAGCTCATTCTCCTGGCCCCGCCCGCGTCCACATTCTCGGAAGCCCAATCGCTCCTGGGCGAGTTCAAGCGTGATCTGGGTGATCGCGATGGCGCCATTTCCTACTTCACCATGGCCGCGGACACCGATCCCCAGGCCGCCAATCCCTGGGCTGCCCTGGGTGAGATGGCGCGGGAGGATGAGCGCTGGGAGGATGCGCTGCGGTGCTACCAGGAAGCCCTGGCCCGGGATCCCGATGCCGCGGAATTGCAGGTGCAATTGGGTTATATACAACTGGAAACCGGCACAGTGAAGGAAGCCGAGCACACGTTCTGCAAGGCCCTGGAATCGGATCCAAGCGAATACAGCGCCTATCTGGGGCTTTCTGAATGCGCCCGGAAGGCTCAGCGCCCTGATGACCAGTTGCGCATGGTGAAGGAAGCCATGACCCTGGCGCCAGATGATCCGGATGTATGGAATGCCTATGCGGTGGCACTAGAAGTGGCGCATCGGCTGCCGGAAGCCACCCAGGCCTACAACAAGGCCCTGTGCCTAGATCCACATCATCGCAAGGCGGCGAACAACTTGGGATTCCTGCTTGAGAAACGCGTCTCCCAAGGCGAAGAAGAGCTGAAGGACCAGGTCATCAAGGCCTGGAAACGCCGCCTGCTGATCTGTCGTGATGAAGGCCAGAGCATGCGCATGGCCACCGAGCATTTATCGAAATTGGGTATCCCGGATGAGACCTTGGACGCATGGGTCTCGAAAGGTGAAGTCCCCACCGGCATCGAAAGCCAGTAGGTTCGTGCCGCCGGCGGAGGGCCATTTGCTGTTGTAACGCTTTTCGCTTGACGCCAGATCCATTCGCCCAGCAAAAAGGCCCTGAAACGGGCAATGGGTGCGGCTTTACGCGGATTTAAAGGCCTTTGGCAGCCTTTCCGCATGTTCTGTGGAAAACACTGCGGATTGACCCCCTCCCGGAACCCTAAAGCCCGATCTTCCATAAACTTCTGTTCCTTGCCCAGATTCGTCATCATTGACTCAAGGCCAATTATATTAGTAATTATGTAATCGCTTAAAAATGTCATTCCGGATCAAGCGGTCTTTGAAGTTTTCCGCAGATTTCATTTTCTTTCGTGTTGACAGACCCTCATCAACACTGGAGTGAGAACCAGGCGATCAACCACGTGTCCATGACGCCACGGAAATGGCTGCCACCATCATCGTGATAGATCGCGTGGATGGGAATGTGGGCCCAATGCAGTTTCCAATCGGCCGCTTTCATGGCGATCTCCATTTCGATGGCGAAGCCCGTGCTGCGAAGATCCAGGCGGTCCAAAACCTTCTTGCGGATCATCCGGAATCCACTCTGGCTGTCTTCCCATTTCACACCGGCGATCCGCCCCAGGGTCCAGGAGCCCAGCGCGTTTGTCTTCCATCTTTTTCCTGGGATCCTGCCACGATCCTGGAAACGGCTGCCGATCAGGAAATCTGCCTCGGGATGAATGGCAAGATGGTCAAGAAATCCTGAAAGATCAGCAGGGTCATGCTGACCATCGCCATCAATGAAAAGGTAGTAATCGAAATCACCTCCACGCAGATGCGCGATGCCTGCGCGAAGCACCTGGCCCTTGCCACCGCCTTTTCCGGCCGGAAGCCGCAACACCTCGGCGCCCGCCGCTTCAGCGATTGCGGCGGTGTCATCCTGCGAGGCATCATCCACCACCAGGATCCGTTGCAGGCCAAAAGGCAGGAGCCCCGAGACCACTCCCCCGATATGCCAGGCCTCATCGTGGGCGGCGATGATGGCCCCGATGCGAGGACTGCTTTCCGGGACAATGCGCGGTGTGGCGCTCAACGTTTGCCGCTTCTTGATTTCTGAGTGGATGATGCGTGCGTCGGAAAGGGAAGGCCGGTCCACTTTTTGAACACAGCTTTCTGATCGTCCGTGGCCATGGGGTCTGGAAGAATGCGGTAGGTGCGCAGGGGTTGTTCGATCACCGGCACAGGAATGGTTTTCACCCGGCCGCGGTCCACCACCGTGAACTCGGCTTTCTCATTCAACGGCACGTCCGCGATGCGCTGCTGAACCTCGGTTCCCAGCGTTGTCCGCCAGCCGTTCACCGCCAGGATTTCCTGTCCGTAGCTGAGACCCGATTCAAAGGCCGGCGAGCCTGGAATCACGTTCTTGATCGTGGGCGCATCCGGCGCGGTTCCGAATTCAAGCCCCACGTAACCTTTGGCGAAGCGTGAGAGCGTCTTGTCCTCCAACGCCTCCGGAGGCAGCGATTCCCATGGTGCTCTTGCTTCAAACTTCAGGCCGTAAGCCGCTTCAATGGCTGAAGAATCCAAAGGCCCGCTGTGGCAGATGTGGGCATCCCAGAAAAGTTTCGGATCAAGGCCCGAAAGTTCCTGGTAGGCCTTCCGGATTTCAGCATCCGTCAGGCCTTTTTCCCCATGCCTTAGCCAAAGCAGGGCGAAAAGATCCTCCATGCCCTTTGAACCTTTGGACCCCATGCGGATCTGCGCGTCCATCATCAAGCCAGCCAGGGCGCCGGCTTCGTAATAATTCACGGTGCTGTTGGGCGTGAAATCGGATGGCTTGTAGAAACGGATCCAGGCATCGAAACTGGCCTCTTCCAGGCTTTGCTCCAGGCGTCCCGGCCGCGCACCGTTTTCAGCCCAGCGAACGGCCCACTCCTTGGCCACGGTGGGCCAGGAAACCACGCCCGCCTTCATGGCGATCAGGTTGTCCATGTAGTCGGTGATGCCTTCGTGGAACCACAACAGCTTCGTGTAATTCTCACGGCTGTAATCGAAGGGCCCGAGCGCGGGATCGTGCAACCGTTTGACGTTCCAGGCATGGAAGAACTCGTGGCTGATGAGACCGAAGAGCCCCTCGTAACCCTCCGCCTTGTTGAAGCGGAAGGGATCGCTCAGCAGCGAAGTGGAGTCCTTGTGTTCCAATCCTCCGGTTGCCTTGGGGCTGAAGGTGAGCAGGAAGGTGTAGTGCGCGAATGGAAAACCGCCAAAGATACGGCCGGCCTGGGTGACGATCTTTTTCGTGCCTTCCACAATTCGAGCCTCATCGCCATTGTGTTCACCCGTGATGGCGAATTGGAAATCTGCATTCAAGGCGTGAAAGGAATGTAGCCGGAACGTACCCAGTTCAAAGGGGGAATCCACCAACTCCTCATAGTCCGAGGCGCGATAGGCGCCACCTTTGCGACGCAGGCCCGAGGCCACTTGCCATGTTTCCGGAAATCCTTCGAAACGGACTTCCACCGGCCGGTGCTGTTCATTCTCCAGGTACATAAATGTGGCAGCGCCCACCAGCTGCGCATGGTCTGCGTCCACGTGGTTGGTGCGCACCGTCAATTCGTTGCAGAAGACGCGGTAGCTCAGAAATGCAGTTCCTTGCATCGGTGGCAGTTGCCAACGCTGCTTGTCCAATTTCTCGACCCGGTGGCATTTCCCTTCGGAATCCCTGACCACCACGCGGTCAACGAACCGGGCGTAATCCCGCACCAGGTAGGAGCCGGGAGTCCAGGCCGGGAGCGCCACCACTGCCCCTTTTGCCAACGCTTCTCCGGGCAGTTCGAGGTTCACTTCCACTTCATGCTGAGGCAGGTTGATGGGACGGGCCATTATGCGAATCGGTTCACTGTTCCCTGCGGGTCCCTTGGCCATCAACACCCTCATCCACACAATCAGGCCAGCGCCGTTCCCTGGGCTTCAGGCGTCAGCCTTGCAAAACAGGTTCCAGACCTCGCAGCCAACGATCAACTGCCCAGGCGAGTTCTTTTTCATCGATGACATATTCGGGGCGCCGCAGGCCCTCTTCAATGAGGGCGCCGAAAATCGCCGTGAAAATCAGGACTTCCTTCCTGGCCTGCTCCAGGTTCACGCCAAAAATCGTGTGGATGTACAGCCCCAAGGGACTCAGCGCCCTTTCCACCAGAGGCATGAGATCCCGGAATCCGCTATCGGGGCTCGGCACGGCGATGGACCGGAAGATGAACCCAGTGAATTCAGGCGTTTCCTGAAGCAGGTCGACATAGCCCTTGGCCAACTGCAGCGCCGATGCCCGGATGGCGGGGGCCCCGACAGGAACCGTCTCCAGCAATGGCTTCACTAGGTTCTGTACGCGCCGCTCTATCACCGCCTGGGCCACCAGGCAGAGCTGGCGGAAAAGCCCTTCCTTGCTGCCGAAGTGGTAATAGAGGGTCGGCTTTGATACACCCGCCTCTTCGGCCACTTCGCGCACCTGCACGCCATCGAACCCGCGCTTGGCGAAATGGTCCAAGGCAACCAGCAGCAGCTTGGCCTTCAACTCGCCCTGGGCGCTCAGGCGATCGAGGGCATCCCGGAAGCGTACGCCGGGCGCGGCGACACCCAGCGCCTCCGGGCTGAAGACCGGCTGCATATCCGTGGTTCCGTCATTCAGGTTTGCGTTCATGGCTTCATCCAAGATGCCCTAGTTTCAAGAAAATTTCTCGCCAACCTTCAGGCAGTGCCGCCGCATCCCTTGCGATGGTCGCCTCATCCCCACGGATGAAGGGTCCCGTCCGGCCTGCGTCGCCTCGTCGCTCGATGTTGCGCAGTGTCGCCTCCACCAAGGGCATCAGGCCTCGGCCAGGAAGTTCAACGCCGGCCGCCCGAAGCAGCGATGCCGCCCCCAGCCACAGCGCCGCGGAATGGGCCGAGGTGAGCACTGCTGCCGCGTGGTACAGGGCCTTGTGTTCCGGTTTCAACTGGAAAGGTTCGAACCCCAGTTGCTGGAAGGCCCGAACCAGAAATTCAGGAACGGTCCCTGTAAAAGCAAGCGGAGTCCCCCGCCAGTCGGCAGGTTCACCATCGAAGCTCGTAAGGGGGTGGGCGCAGGGGACACCTTCAAGGTGAAGACTTCCCGAAAGGTGGGCACAGCGCCCTGCAAAGCGTGCCGCCAGGGCCGGAATGGCACCATCGGGCACTGTTAGAAGCACATAACCAGCAGGGGTGGCATCGCTGGGCAATAGCGTGGCGGAGGTACCCCACGCCATGGCCAAGGCCCGCCCTGCGCGCCCCCGACCAAGAATGCTGAACTCCGCTGCCATGAGAACAGTGTGCCAGCGCAGAATGTATTTCGTGAGTTGGCCCCTTCCCCCCGCCATCGAATGGCCCAAATTCCTGCGGCTGCTTCGCAACCCCGCGCCGCCGGCAGGCTGGCTCGAGGCTGCCGCTGAACTGGAGGACTTGAAAAAGCGTCCCCTGCTATTGCGCTGGATCGCGCAACACCCCAAAGCCCCCGCCCATCTGCGCGCCCGCCTGCTGCCACGATTACCGTGGAGGGCGTTGGCGGCCGTGGCCGTGGATGCCTCGGCCCATCCCCAGGCCCAGAATTTCGCCACCGAGCGGCTGCAGAACCTGTGGCCCGGTCTTACCCTCGGTGAAAGGCGGGCACTGGCGCTCCTGGCGCCGAAACAGTTATGGCGACTGATATGGAAAGTCCCGGATTCCCGGGTTCTCCAGGCCTTCCTGCAAAACCCGAGGCTTCACGAAAGCGGTCTCCTGGCGCTTTTCCATGCACCCCTTCAATCAGCCCAACTCGACGCCCTGGAGCATTCCCTTTGGAGGGAACAGGAAACCATCGCCATGCGAATCCTCCAACTGCTCGACGAGACCTTGTTCATGCCTGAGTCCCAGGTGGTGCTCGGTCATGCGGCCCTCTGGATCAAGGTGCTGGCGCCCGAGGCCAGGCTCCTGGCATCCACGGGACTGCGCAACCCAGCCCTGCGGCGCATGGTTCGCGCCCACGCGGGCCCTCCCCTGGAAGAATTCAGCCTATAATCCAGCCATCGCTTCGTGCACTGAAAGGCAGCCATGGGAGGTTCCGGACTCGGCCCAAAGGAAGGCGTAGGGCAAGCCGCACTCATGGAGGGTCAGCGCCGGCTGCTGGAACAGTTGGCCCAGGGCCGACCCACCGAACAATTGCTGGATCATCTTTGCCGTCTGGTGGAATCCCTCGCCGCCGGGGCCATCTGTTCGGTGCTGGTGCTCAGCAAGGATGGGCTCTCCCTTCATCACGGCGCGGGCCCAGGCCTTCCGCCTGAATTCATTGTGGCCATCGACGGGTCCCCCATCGGTCCCAAGGCAGGCAGTTGCGGCACGGCGGCCTTCGAGAACCGCACGGTCCTCGTCGAGGACATCGCCACGGACCCCCTCTGGGAAAACTATCGTGCCTTGGCCCTGCCCCATGGCCTGGCGGCCTGCGTCTCACTTCCAATCCACGGCCCCGATAGCGAGGTGCTCGGAACCTTCGCGCTATACCACCGCCGGCCGGGGCCCTTCGGAACGAACGAACTGGCGCTCCTGGAGGACACCACGAACCTGGCCGCGGTGGTCCTGCGCCTCCACCAAAGAGACGAAGCTCTGCGCCAGAGCGAAGCCCGCTATCGCGCCGTGGTGGAACAGGCCGGGGAAATGATCTTTTTTTTCGACGTGACCACCAAACGCATCGTGGAAGCCAATGCCGCCTTCAGGAAGAGCCTTGGTTACGGCGACGAGGATCTGGAAACGCTTACCCTTTATGATCTGGTGGAGGCTGACCGGGAATCCGTGGACCGGAATGTGGCCCGTGTCGTGGCCGAGCAGCATTTCAACGTCGGCCGCCGCGGCTATCGCCACAAGGACGGCCGGATCCGTGCAGTGGAAGCGAGCGCCAGCCACTTGAAGGAGATTGATCAGGATCTGCTTTGCGCCGTGGCGCGGGATGTGACCGATCAGGTCCGTGCGGAAGCAGCCCTGCGGCAGACCCAGAAACTGGAGAGCCTGGGGCTATTGGCCGGTGGCGTCGCCCACGATTTCAACAATTTGCTCACGGCCATTCTCGGCAATTTGAATCTGGCGCAGATGAATCTCCCCAAGGCTTCGCCCATCCTGCCCTACCTCGGCAATATCGAGAGCACGGTGCTGCGCGCTGCGGATCTCACCCGCCAGATGCTCACTTACAGCGGAAGGGGGCGCTTCCTCATCCAGGCGGTGAATCTGGGCCAGGTCATAGAGGAAATGACCCATCTTCTGACCGTATCCATTCCCAAGAAGGTAGTGCTGCACAGCCAGATTCCCGCTGATCTGCCCGCCCTGGAGGGCGACCCGACCCAGATCCAGCAGATTGTGATGAACCTCGTCATCAATGCTTCCGAAGCCATTGGCGAGGCAGAAGGCGCCATCACCATCGCAGCCCGCAGTGTGAATCTGGATGAATTTTTCATCTCCAGCCACCTGACCGGTCAGGATGTGAACCCAGGCCCCTACGTCATCTTTCAAGTCTCAGATTCGGGCGAAGGCATGAGCCCGGAAATCATATCGAGGATCTTCGATCCATTCTTCACGACCAAAGTCACTGGCCGCGGGCTTGGGTTATCGGCCTTGCTTGGCATCCTGCGGAGCCACCACGCAGGCATCAACATCTATTCAGAGATCGGAAGGGGTTCGACCTTCCGCATCTACTTCCCGGCCCACCAGGGGGCGGGAAAATCTCCGGAACCGCCCAGCCCCCCCCTGCACCCGAGCCTCCCGAACGGCAGGGTGCTCCTCGTGGATGATGAATCCACCATTCGTGCCACGGCCGGCGCCATGCTCGAGTCGCTGGGGTTCAAGGTATTGGATGCCGCCGATGGAATCGAAGCCGTTGAATTGTACAAAACCCACGGGAAGGACATCCTCTTCATTCTCCTGGATCTGACCATGCCGCGCATGGACGGCATGGAGGCCTTCTACGCCATCCGGGCAATGAATCCTGCCGCCAAGGTCATCCTCTCCAGCGGCTACAATCGGCAAGAAGCGCTGCAGCCCTTCCTCGGAGCCGGGCCTGCGGGTTTTCTGAAGAAACCCTACCAGTACAAAGACCTGGTGTTCGAGCTTGAAAAGATCCTACTCAGGATTGGTGCTGAAAATTGAAATTCAGGCACGTTTAATCACTTCCGCGACTGCGCGTTCGATGCCCACGAACACATCCGATAGCCGCGCGTCATCAAACATGTAGGCCGGCGTGGTGACGAGATTCAAGGCTTCGTCCACGACAATTTCACGGGCCGTTTCTCGGTCCTGGGGATTAGCCCCGAGCGCTTTGAGCGCCGCCGTGGTCCCCTTGTCGTTCCCGATGGTGAGCGCTGCGCTTCGACCGCTTTTTTTCAAGATGAGAGCGACCAGGGCCGGAGCGATGCAGATGGCTCCGACGGGTTTTTTCGCATCGAAGAAAGCCATTACGAACCGGAGCACTTCGGGCTGCACATCGGCCCCGATGCCATTGAAGGCAAAACCGCAGAGGTTCTTCGCGACACCGAATCCACCAGGCATGATGAGCGCGTCAAAGGCCGTGGGATCTGCCTCGGACAAGGGCAGTATCGCGCCGCGGGCAATGCGGGCAGCCTCTTCCAGGATATTGCGATGCTGGCCTTCCACCGGTTGGCCCGTAAGGTGATTCACGACATGATGCTGGTCCAGATCGAGCGCGAAACACTGGGCCTTTGCACCGTGCTGATCGAGGGCCAGCAGAGTGAGCACCGATTCACGGATCTCAGCGCCATCCAGGTACCCGCAACCCGCCAGCAATACCGCGACATTCATAACCTTGGCCATGGCAGCCTCCAGAAATGGAGCTCCATTATGCCCCTTTGTGGGCGGTGGGCGGTGGGCGGTGGGCGGTGGGCGGTGGGCCGTGGGCGGTGGGCGGTGGGCAGATCGGAAGAGCACACGTCTGAACTCCAGTCACTAGGAGCTATC
>JANXQX010000220.1 GCA_025353305.1 Holophagaceae bacterium | reverse complement strand
GCTGTTGGTCCAGGAGGCGTTCTCCGTGGTGGTGGAACCCGTGCTGCTGGCCAGCGTGGTGCCCGCCGCATTGTAGAAGTACAAGTCATAGTCGTAGCTCGAACCCGTCGGGCCGGTCATGCCGACCGACAGGGTCTTGCCTGCGCCCACGTTCACCGCGAAGTAGTCATTGTCCGTGGAGCTGCTGATGTAGCCGACGATCTTCGTGGCGGTGTCCGGCACGGCATTGGCCGTGGCGATGCTGTTGTTGGCTTCCACTTCGTTGTAGGTTACCGAAGGTGGCGGCGTCACGTAGCTCAGGGCCAGGGTGTAGGGCGTGCTGCTGACGCCGCTGTAGACGATCACTTCGGGGTAGACCGTGACGGCCGAGGCGCCGGTGTTGGTGTAAGTCACGCTCTCGGTGGTGGTGCTGCCCGTGGAGCTGGTCAGCGTGGTGCCTGCGGCGTTCTTGAGGTAGAGGTCCCAGTCCACGCCGGTGGGGCCGGTCATGTTGATGGTGACCTTCTGGCCCGCCGCCAGGGTGAGGGCGTAGTAGTCCACATCGGTGCTGACGGTGAGATTGCCTTTGATGCTGGTGTAGGTGGAAGCCACGGCATTCGCGGTGCCGATGGAATTGTTGGGTTCCACTTCGTTGAAGGCGGTGGTGCTGATGGGATTCACGGTCAGGGTGGCGTTGTTGGAGGTGGCGCTGCCGACGCTGTTGGTGACGGTCACATGGAAGGTTGAGCCGCTATCGCCGACGACCGTGGCTGGCGTGGTGTAGCTGGAAGCAGTGGCGCCACTGATGGCGGCGGTGCCCTTGTACCACTGGTAGGTCATGGGCGCCGTGCCTGAGGCCGTGACGCTGAAGCTGGCCGTGGAGCCCGCGTTCACCGTGGCGTTGGCGGGCTGGCCGGTGATGGCCGGGGCCGTGGGCGTGGTGTTGACGGTCAGGGTGGCGTTGTTGGAGGTGGCGCTGCCGGCGGAGTTGGTGACGGTCACATGGAAGGTTGTGGCGTTGTCAGCGGAAGTGGTGGCGGGCGTGGTGTAGCTAGCGGCGGTGGCGCCGCTGATGGCGGTGGTGCCCTTGAACCACTGGTAGGACAGCGGAGCGGTACCGCTGGCGACGACGCTGAAGGTGGCCGTGGCGGGAGCCGTCACGGTCACGTTGGCGGGCTGGGTGGTGATGGCCGGGGCTGTGCCGGTGCCGGTCCAGGCCGCGCCCACGTTGATGCCGTGGAAGGAGTTCCAGACGGCCTGCTCTTCAGCTGAACCCGCGCCGTAGAGATCCTTGGCGGCGCTGATGTGCGCTGTGCGGGCCGCGGCATAGTTGGTGCCGGAAGTATAGTACGTGGTCATGGCGCGGTAGTGGATGCGGGTGGCATGGTCGTTCCCGACGCCCGTCATGCCCGTGGGCAGGAGCGTGGTGCTGTTATTGCCAGATGTGGTGGCTCCTTGGCTCAGGAAGAAGAACTGGCGGTTGCCGGGGCCGGAGCTGTAGTGCACGTCAAGGTTGCCAATGGTGGAGGACCAGGCATCCGGCGAGGAACCGTCGAGGCTCGGCTTGTTCATGTAGCGCAGCGGTGTCGAAGAGAGCTGCTCACCGATGTTCCAGTTGCCGCCGGTTGAAGGAACGGTGGTTGAAGCGGCTGCCTCGCCACCGCCAAGGTCGTAGAACTCGACCATGGTGCCGAAGACGTCGGAGTTGGATTCGTTCAGGCCGCCGGATTCGCCCGAGTAGGTGAGGCCGCCTGGGACGGAATTCGCGATGACGCCGTGGCTCATTTCGTGGCCGGCCACATCCATAGATGTGAGGGTAGTGAAACTGCTGCCATCGCCGTAGGTCATGCAGAAGCAGCTGTCGGACCAGAATGCGTTGTCATAGCTGTTGCTGATGTGCACACGGCTGTAAGTGGAGGTCCCGGCGTTGTCGATGCCATTGCGGCCAAGGACGTTCTTGTAGAAATCCCAAGTCGTCATCATGCCGAACATGGCGTCCACTGCTGCGGTCTGGCCATTGGCGGCGGTGTCTGAAGAGCCTTCGACGTAGTTGGCGCCATCACCCCAGGTGTTGGTGGAGTTCTTGTAGATGAGGCCGGAGGCCGAGTTCGTGTCGGCCACATGGTTGCCGTCCGTCACGATGTTGTTGCCGAAGGTGCCGCCCGTGCCGCGGGTCATGTCACGCATTTCAAAGCCGGTGGAGATACTATTGGTGTTGAGGCTCACTGTGCCGCTGTACTGGGAATGACCCGTTCCGACTGCGGCGGAAGTGTGGAGGTTGTCCCACTTCAGGATGATCGCGCCGGTATGGGCGTTGATGATGTAGTCCGTCTGGCGGATGCCATCCAGGTTGTTCTCCAACTCCGTGTGCACGTGGTAGGCCAGCGTGTAGCGGAGGATGCTCCTCTCGAGATCCTCGGCATCGATGTCGGCATCGCCCTTATGCAAGGCAGAGGTGCGCCGGACGGGAGTGGTCTGAGGGAACACCACCAGTTCGATGGTAGGACCCGCCGAGAATGTGCCCTTGGGGGCCAGATCGGCACTTGCGATGGCGAGGGCCTCGCCCGACTGCATGGCGGGATTCGTATTGATATGAATGCCTTTGTACAGGGCATTGGTCAGGGGCAGTTCGGTACCCTCACTGTCCATATGGGAGATGGCCTGGCCCTCCCAGACCTTGACGCCACGGTAGGTCTGCTGGAAGTGGACGTGGACCTGATTAAGTTCGTCCGAGTGGAATTTCGCCATTGTGAACGCGTGATCCTGATCGAGGCCCAGCTGGGGGATCATCGATGCCAGGCGCGATGTGGAGGCGGCGGCCCGCTGGGCGGCCACGGTCTGTGGCACGGCTGCGGGTAGCGCGCCCGAGGCCAGGGCGGCAGTGAGGAAGGAAACTGCGAGACGGCCTTTCGTTGCCATTGGCAACTCCTTAAAAGAGGAGGAAGGTTTAGGCCGCGAGTACAGTCCGCTTCTTTCTCAAAGCGGCCGGGTCGGGCCTGCGATCACTCCGGCCACCCAAAAATGGGTTTCCGTGGACCAAACTGTGAGAAGGAGCGGGGTTTCGAAGACAACCATCCCGCTGTCACATTTCAGGGCCTAGTTAAGTATTGTTAATTTTATAGAAATTCATTTTCATTCAATGGTTATCTCAGATAGGTTTTTTAATATCATGAATTCAAATTGGAAAATAACGATAAAATTTTTTCGAATTTCATCATGGATGTTTGGAAATACGTCCCTCTTTCATGACGAAGCTCACGTGTTCAAGTGTTCCAACATCATTCAGAGGGTTTCCCTCCACTGCGATGATGTCCGCCCACTTGCCGGGTTGCAAAGTTCCCGCGCGGTCTTCCAAACGCAGCAGTTGCGAGGCTGTCAATGTAGCGCTTTGGATGGCCTGGAGCGGCGTCATGCCATAGCTCACGAGATACCGGAAATCGAAAGCCGCCTGCTCGTGGGGAAACACTCCGATATCTGTGCCGTAGGCCACGGGGATTCCGGCGTCCAGCGTGGCCTTGAAGCCAGCGCGGCGCAGCGGCAGCAGGGCGCGTGCTTTGGCGAGGCTGCCTTCGGGGATATGAAGCGGATTCCCTGGCAGCAGGATGGATTCCAACGCATAAAGGGTGGGCACCAGAAAGGTGCCGCGCTTCTTCATCTCGGCAGCCGTCGCGGGACTGAGCAGGGAACCATGTTCAATGCTGCGAACGCCAGCCAGGGTGGCCTCCAGAATACCCTTGTCACTATGCGCATGGGCGCAGACATCCATGCCCCGGCGGTTGGCTTCCTGAACGATGGCGCGGAATTCTTCAGGCGAAAAACTCGGCGCGCCAGGATCATCGTGGTTCGAAAGCACGCCGCCGGTGGCCATGATCTTGATCTGGTCCACGCCGCGCTTCCGCCACTCGCGAACGGTGCGCACGGCCTGCTCGGGGGAATCCACGAGATTGATCGAATCAAAGTGGATGTCGCAAGGGAACCCGTTGGTGTCGCCGTGGCCACCGGTGATGGAAATAGCGCCGCCGGACACGAAAAGGTGAGGGCCCTCGATCTCGCCGAGGTTGATGGCATCCCGCAATGCCACGTCGCCAAAATTCGTGGGGCTGCCACAATCCCGGACTGTGGTGAAGCCGGCCTGCAAGACTTTTTTAGCGTTCACCACGCCATCGATTACCTGGCTGGCCTTGGAATGTTTGAGCTGTGTGATTTCCGTCAGGCCCGCCAGGATTGTGAGATGCACGTGGCAATCGATTAAGCCCGGCAGGAGCGTGCGGTCACCCAGGTCGATGACTTCCGCGCCGGCGGGCGCTTCGCCGCCTTGGATGCGCCCATCCTTCACCCACAACTGAGCCGGCGAGATGATTTTTCCGGTGCGCACATCGAGCATCCGTGCGGCTCTGATCAGCACCGGATGATCCTGGGCGCAAAGGCCAGCAGCGATGAGACACATCAGACCAGTTATAGCAATGCGCATGGTGTTCCTGTAAATCTGGCCCAACAATACCTGCGAACTGGGATGCATCAAGGTTAATGTTTTTTCTGGGCCTATCCCCGCTTCATGGATTTCTGCCGCACCCGTTTCCGGGGCAGGTCCTTCCCTTTTTTGGGCGCCTGCTTGGCGGCGGGCTTAGGCTTTTCCACAACCTTGCGCTTCACCTTCGGTTTAGCTTTTTCCTCTTTCTGACCACGGAAAGCCTCGTTGCGGAAGCCCGGTTTCAGGCCTTCGCCGGGATCGAGGATGCGCCGCACCTTGGCTTCCTCGAGTGGGGGTTCGTCGCCCTTTTGTTTCTTTTGGATGCTCAGGCGGATGGGTGTGCCGATGAAACCGAACACTTCCCGCAGGCGGTTTTCCAGGTAGCGCACATAGCTGAAGTGCAGGCCACGGTCGGTGTTGGTCTTGATGACGAAGCTCGGTGGGCGCATGCCGACCTGGACCATGAAATAAAGCTTGGGCAGTTTGCCTTCCACCATGTGGGGGCTCATGGCGTCCACGCAACCCTTCAAGAAGGCGTTGAGCTTGCTCGTGGGGATCCGGAGGGCGTGGGTGGCGGCCACTTCGCGGATGTGGGCGAAGAGCTTTGACACGCGCTGGCCGCTCAAGGCCGAAATGAAGATCATCGGCGCGTGGGCCAGGAACCCAAGGTCCTGGCGGATCCTGTCCTCCATGGCCAGGGACGTGTAGCCATCCTTTTCGACCAGATCCCATTTATTCACCACCAGGATCACCGCGGCGCCCGCCTCGTGGGCGTAGCCCGCGATCACCGCATCCTGATGGGTCACACCTTCCACTGCATCAATCAGCAAGAGGGAAACATCGGCGCGAGCCATGGCCTGCTTGGCTTTCAGAATGGAGAGCTTCTCGGCGCCCTCGTGGGTCTTGCCCTTGCGGCGGATGCCCGCGGTATCAATCAGGCGATAGACCTGGTCCTCCACCGTGAATACCGTGTCCACGGTGTCTCGGGTGGTGCCAGCCACATCGCTCACCAGGCTGCGTTCGTAACCCAGCAGACGGTTGGCGAGGGAGCTTTTACCCACGTTAGGCCTGCCGATGATGGCGAAGCGCAGCTCTTCATCCAACTCATGATGCTCGGCTTCTTCCGGTGTGCGATGGAAAGGCAGGCGGGTGCGGATGGCCTCCAGCAGTTCAGCCACGCCGCTGCCATGGCTGGCGGAAATGCCCAGGATTTCCTCAAATCCCAGTGAGTAGAAGGCGCCATCCGGCGCGCCGCCCTTCATGCCGTCCACTTTGTTCACGACCAGGATTACCGGCTTGCCCTGCTTCAACAGACGCTGCGCGATTTCTTCGTCACCCGTGGTGCAACCATCGTGGCCATCCACCAGGAGCACCACCGCATGAGCTTCGGCCAGGGCGGCGTTGGCCATTCGCGTGATGCCCGCCGTGATGACGTCGTCACCCTCGAAATCCAGCCCGCCGGTGTCCACCAGCTCGAAGACTTCTTCGGGGTCGCCTTCTTCCGAAAGGCAGGTCACGCGGCCATAGCTGCGGTCCCGGGTCATGCCCGGGAGATCATGCACGAGGGCCGCCCGGCTTCGGGTGAGCCGGTTGAAAAGGGTGGACTTGCCCACATTGGGGCGTCCGCAAAGGGCGACTAGGGGGAGTTTCATAGATGTTCCAAGCCTTCCAGTCTATCGCCTAAAGGAGGAAATGCCTTGGGATGATTTGGAACGGGCGGGCTGGGCCGATGGCATTGCTTGTAGGCAGCATTGCACTGCAGTCTTTGCACGTCCTTCGCCACCGCATCATTCGCGACGCGACTGAGAACGGCTTTGCAAGGCCGCAGGCCGAGTCAGCCTGCGAGCAATGCTCATATTCGAGCCCCGTCAGCCCTCCTCCGTTTACCACCGCGACCCACCAGAGCTGCCGGGGCTCCCCTCCTCGTCTGATTTTCTAAGGGCACGACCTGCGGTCGCGCTGATTGGCGCAGACGCTCCGGGCCGATGGCATTGCTCGCACGCGGCTTTACGCTGCGGTCGCTTGCGCGCCCTACGCTACCGCTACCTGCGAGCAATGCTCATATTCGAGCCCCGTCAGCCCCGCCAAAAAAAAGGCGCCCCGTTGGGCGCTTTTTT
>JANXQX010000192.1 GCA_025353305.1 Holophagaceae bacterium | reverse complement strand
GCCGAGCTGCAGATCAAGTCCGTCCTGACTGGCGCGGGCCTGATCCACCTGGGCCTTGGCCGAAGCAAGGCGGGCTTCCGCGGCACCTACGGCCACCTTGCGGATATCCGCCTCCCGATGAAGGGAGCCCAGACGCTGCTGAGCCGCTCGCCACTCGCTTTCGGCCACTTCAGCCTGGGTACGGAATCCATCGAACTGCTGGGCGGAAATCTCCTCGCGTTCGGCCAGGGGCTTCATGCGCTGAAGGTCCGTTTTGGCCTTGTCCAGGCTGGATCTGCGGGCATCAAGGTTGGCCTGGGCGGTCTCCAGATCCGAACTGCTGGCCTGCTGGAAGGCCACGCCGGCCCGTTCGAAATCAGCCTTGGCGCCCTCGACCTGGGCCCGGGCCTGGGCCAGCGCCGCCTTGGCCTGCTCCAGCTTCGCCTGGATATCTCGGGGATCCACGACCGCTAGGGGATCCCCGGCCTTCACGGCCTGGTTGTCCTCCACCAGGACCTTGTCCACGGTGCCGTACACGCGGCAGGAAACCGGCACCAGATGGCCGTCCACCTGGGCATCATCGGTGCTGACGCGGTTGCGGGAGTAGAACCATAGCCCTGCCACGACGAGCAGCACGATTGGCGTGCCGATCAGCAGAGCCCGCAAAGCCCCGGATCCATTAGGGGCGGGTTCCTCGGCAGCTGGGACCGGCTGGGCGGAAGCATCTTGGTTCATGGGAATCTCCATTATCGTGCGAAGAGGGCTTCTAATTGGCCCGTGGCCCGGGCCAGGTCCGCACGGGACTGATTCAGGCGATAGAGAGCGCTGATCTGGTTGTCGTGGGCGCGGGCAAACTCGTCCTGGGCATTGATTACTTCGATGTTGTTGCTCACCCCGGCCTCGAAACGGTGCCGGGCCTGGGTCAATGCCTCAGTGGAAAGTGATACGGAAAGGTTTGCCACTTCCACCTCATGGGCAGCGGCGTCCAGTTCCGCCTGGGCGACCTGGATCTCGTAGCCGACCTGGGCACGGACATCGCGCTGGGCTTCATGGACGCGGGCCTGCTCGCTCTTGGCGCGGGACACCTGTGAAGACACCAGTCCACCGGTGAACAGTGGTACCCGAAGGCCCAGCGAAATCTGGTATGTGTTGGGCCAGCCCTGGGACTGGAGGCCGGTGGAGCCGTAGGCGCCTGTTGCGAAGACCGTGGGTAGCCGCATGCCCTGGGCGGCCTCGCGCAAATTCTCGGCGGCCTTCGCGCGGGCATCGAGATCGGCCAGTTCGGGGCGCTGGGCCAACCCGGTCTGATAGGCATCCTGGAACCCGACCGCAGGAAGGGAGGGTGCGGCGAGGGTGTCGGTCAGCTCGATGGGAGTGCCGGGTTCAAGGCTCAGCAGGCGGCTCAGGCCGGCCAGGGCCCTGATCTGTTGGGTCTGAGCCTGGATAAGGCGTTGGCGCTCGGTCTGAAGCTGGAGCTGGGATCGCAGCGTATCGAGCTTGGTTCCCACGCCTTGTTTCTGTTGGTTCTCGGCAAGCTTCGACAAAGCATCAGCCAATCCCACACGGGACTCGCCAGCCTGCACGGAAGCTGCCGCGCGGAGGGCAAGCAGATACTGGCCAACCACCAGGGCGGCGATCTCCTCGCGCACCGCCCTTCCTTTCGCGCGGGCTGAGACCTCGGCGTGCTCGGAGGCTCGCCACTTCTTCCAAAGGCTCAAATCGAAAAGGGAGATTCTGGCTTCCAGGCCCACCTGGCCCCAGTTGAAAGGGCCCACCACCAGGGGGCCGTTGACGGTGGGGTTGCCGATGAATGCGTCCAGGTTGTTCTTGGCCCGCTGGCCGAAGGCCTGGGCGGTCACCGTGGGCATCAGGGCCGAGGCGGCGGCCCGCCGGTCATCTCCGCTTTCCGCCAAGGCCAAAAGGGACTGCTGCACCCGGGGGTTTTGATCAAGCGCGATCCTCAGCGCCTGCTGCAGGGTCAATTGAACCCGGTTGGAGGTGCTCGCGATGGGCGTCTGGGGCGGTGTCTTCCCATGGGCCACCCCGGCAAAGATGAACGGCGCCGCTGAGGCAAGAAGGAGCGCCGCCCTCCGATTGGCGAAGCAAGCGGAGCAGAGGGATCGGGGAATATTTTGTGACATGCAGGCCTCCATCCCGCCCTCACACTTATAGGCCTTGCCTGACGGATCACCGAGGCAGTGGCAGAAGACGGTTTCTGGCTGCCGAAAGTGCCGGACCAGATGACAAGTGTACGCATCCAGACCTATAATTCAACATGTGTTGAACTGGAGACTGCATGGCCATTGACAGCTCTCCACGCAGTCGCGGACCGAAGGCGAACCGGGTGGATCCCGAGGTTATCCTGGATGCCGCCCAGAAGATTTTCGCGCGGGATGGGCTCAAGGGCGGCAGCATCCGGCCCATCGCCGTTGAGGCGGGCTGCGACCCGGCCCTCATCTACTACCACTTCCAAAGCAAGGAGGGCCTGTTCCAGGCTCTTCTGGATCGCAGCATCGGCCCCGTGGTCGCTGATCTTCTGGCCCTGAACAGCCCCAAGGATTTCCGGAGTGTGGCTGAGCGGCTATGGATGGTCACTCGCATCTACAACTCGCACTTGGCTGGAAATGCCGGTATGCGTGGTTTGGTGCGTGGGGAAATCCTGGTGGGCGCCGAAGGCATCCAGGAAAGCATCGCGCAGCGCATCCTTCCTGCGTTGGGTGCCATCGGAGCCCTGATCAGCCTGGGTATCGAGCGGGGTGAGATCCGGGGAGATACCCCACCCCTGTTCGCGACCTTTTTCCTGGCCCGCCTGGAACTGGAGATCCTGGACCTGATGCCTGTCCTGGGACCGCGCATCGCTGGAATTTCCGCGGACCTTGCGGTCCCCATGGCAGAGCGCGCATGGTTCCGTCTGTTCTGGCGGGGCATCGCCACACGACCCGACGAAGAGCTTACCTTCCTGAATCAAGACTTGGAGATCTGTCCATGAAAAGAAATCTAGGGATACCTCCCCTTCCTTTGAAAATTTTCATCGCCGGAATTGGAATTCTGGCCGTCTCCTGCCGGGGAACCAAAGGTAACCAGCTCACGCTCTCGGGCAACATCGAAGTGATCCAGGTGGAGGCCAGCTTCCGGGTGGCGGGCAAGGTTCTGGAGCGCCCGGTGGATGAAGGCCAGGTGGTCAAGGCTGGCCAGCTCCTGGCCCGCCTCGACGCCAAGGATCTCGAGCAAGTCGTTGCCATGCGTCGCGCGGACGCCGCAACCGCCAAGGCGGCTCTTGATTCACTGGTGGCGGGCTCGCGCAAAGAAGAAATAGAAGCCTCCAAGGCGGCCCTGGAACAGGCCAATGCCGATCTCCGCAGGCTTGAGCCCGACGAAGCGCGAATCCACGACCTCCAGCAGAAGGGCATCATCTCCGTGCGTGACTATGAGGGCACCCTTGCCTCCCTCGAAGCCGCCCGGGGCAAGGTCCGGCAGGCCGGCCAGCAGTACATCCTGGTGCAAAAGGGCCCGCGCCCCGAAGACATCAACCAGGCCCGGGCGCGCTTCGAACAGGCCCAGCAGGCCCTGGCCCTGGCCCAGACGCAGCTGGGCTATGCAACCCTCACGGCGCCCATCTCCGGCGTGATTCTCTCCAAGAACATAGAGCCCCTGGAATATGTCGCTCCCGGCACCTCGGTGGTCACCATGGCGGACCTCGGCCTGGTCTGGCTGCGGGCCTACGTGGAGGAGTCCGATCTGGGCCGCGTGAAGGTGGGCCAGAAGGCCTTTGTCACCACGGACACCTTCCCTGGAAAACGATACGAGGGCCGGGTTTCCTTCATCTCCTCCGAGGCCGAATTCACCCCCAAGATCGTCCAGACCCGCAAGGAGCGCGCAAAGTTCGTCTACCGGATCAAGATCGAAATTCCAAACCCGGCGATGGAACTCAAGCCCGGCATGCCCGTCGACACCGAGATCGCCCTGGCAGCCCGCTGATGGAAACCGTCCGGACCCAGGCGCTGACGCGCCGTTTCGGGGACGTCACAGCCCTGGACAGTCTGACCCTGTCCGTGGAGGAAGGCGAGATCTTTGGCCTGGTGGGACCGGATGGAGCGGGCAAGACGACCACCATGCGCCTGTTGACGGGAATCCTGGAACCCAGCGCCGGCGAGGCCTGGGTGGACGGGCTCCATTCCGTGCGGGACGCCGAGCCCCTCAAGGACCGCATCGGCTACATGGCCCAGCGCTTCGGTCTGTACCCGGACCTCACCGTGCTGGAGAACATCGACTTCTATGCCGATCTCTACGAGGTGCCCAGGGCAGGCCGCAGTGAACGGCTCGAGCGGTTGCTGGCCTTCAGCAACCTCACTCCCTTCAAGCGCCGGCGGGCGGGCAATCTTTCCGGGGGCATGAAGCAGAAGCTGGGGCTCGCCTGCGCCCTCATCCACACGCCCCGGGTGCTCTTTCTGGATGAACCCACCAATGGCGTGGACCCAGTCTCCCGCCGCGATTTCTGGCGCATCCTCTACCAGCTCCAGCAGGAACGCGTGACCATTTTCGTCTCCACGGCGTACCTGGACGAGGCGGAGCGTTGCAACCGGATCGGGCTGCTCCACCAGGGCCGCCTCCTGGCCTGTGACACCGTGGACGGCGTGAAGGGACTTCTGAAGGGCGTCCTGTTGGAGGTGCGTTGCGACCAGCCCCGGCAGGCGGTGGGGTTCCTGCGTGCCGCAGCCCTCGGCAGCGTGGCCCTGTTCGGGGATCGGCTTCACGTTCTGGTGGAGGACGCGGACCGCGGACGCCTCGCCATTGAAGCGACCCTGCGGGCTAAGAGCATCGTCTGCCAGGACGTGCGTGTGATCGAACCTGCGCTCGAAGATGTATTCACTTCCGCCATCCCCGGAGGCGCCGCATGACTGGATTCGCGGTCACACTGCGGGATCTGGAGCGGCGCTTCGGAGATTTCGTGGCTGTGAACAGCATCAGCCTGGATGTTGCCCGCGGGGAGATCTTCGGTTTCCTTGGGCCAAACGGCGCAGGCAAATCCACGACCATCCGTATGCTCTGCGGACTATTGGAACCTTCCAGCGGGACCGGTACCGTGGCGGGCTTCGACATTCTCACCCAGCGCGAAGAGATCAAGCGCAGCATCGGCTACATGAGCCAGAAATTCAGCCTCTACGATGACCTCACCGTCGAGGAGAACCTGGATTTCTACAGCGGCATATACGGGATTCCCCGAGCGATGAAAGCTGAGCGGAAGGCCTGGGTGCTGGAGATGGCCGAGCTCCGGTCGCATCGCCGCAGCTTGACGGGCACGCTGCCAGGAGGCTGGAAGCAGCGGCTCTCCCTGGGCTGCGCCCTGCTGCACGAGCCGCAGATCCTGTTCCTTGATGAGCCCACCTCGGGAGTGGACCCCCTGAGCCGCCGCACCTTCTGGGATCTCATCTACCAGTTGGCTACCCGCGGTGTCACGGTTTTCGTCACAACTCATTACATGGAGGAGGCCGAGTACTGCGACCGCCTGGGCCTCATCTATAGGGGCGAACTGGTGGCTCAGGGAACGCCCACGGAAATGAAGGGCCAACTCATGGCGGATGAGATTCTCAGTGTCTCCTGCGACCGTGCACATGAGGCCCTGGGCGTGGCCTCCCAGGTGGAAGGGGTCCGCGACGCGGCCCTCTTCGGACGGTACATCCACCTCATGACGGAGGATGCCGAGGCCCTTGCCCCGCATTTACGCCGTGCTCTCGAAACGGCCGGCTTCGCGTTGGAAACCCTGGAGCGGATCCCGCCCTCGCTGGAGGATGTCTTCGTTTCTCTCATCGAAGCCCGGGACCGCGCTGATGGCGCGCAGAAGGAGTTCAGGGCATGAGGTTTTCGTTGGAACAGACATTATTCAATAAACAACCTGGTTACCCACGAACCTCAGCCTTAAATTGCTGAACACAGAAAGCGTAAAAAGGGCCATGAATCCACAGATTGCACCGATTCACACAGATTCAAAACGCAAGTGTCGGAGGTGCGGAGATCGCGTCCGGCGTGGAGCATGGGCCGCCCCGGCTTGGCCGGGGCCGCGCGACTTCGTCGTGCGGGTTTTCAGGGCGGCGGCTTTTCCGCACCAAAGGCGCGAGGCCGCCGCCGCCCTGAAAACCGGTTGGCCCATGCGGGGAAAACGGGGAATCTCCGCTCCTTCGTGGGCGGCGCTCAGTGGGGAATCTGTGTCATCTGTGGAATCTGTGGATCAGCTGTTTGTCTTGAAAAGCATCGAGCTGAGCCTACTTGGTATTCAGGGTTTTTAAAATGCGAAACAGCATGAGCGGTGTCAGCCTTCGCCGCCTGGGAGCGGTGGCCCGGAAGGAGTTCATCCATGTGCTGCGGGATCCGCGCGCCCTGGGTATCGCCATCGTGCTCCCCATGATCATGCTGATGATCTTCGGGTACGCCCTCACTCTGAACCTGGACCGGGTGCCGTTGGCGGTCTGGGACCAGAGCCGCACACCCCAGAGCCGGGAACTGGTCGCGCGTTTCGAGGGATCACGCTACTTCTCCGTGGTGTCGCGGGCCGGGAGCTACCGGGAGGTGGAGGAGGCCATCGACCATGGCCGGGCCATGCTGGCCCTGGTGGTTCCTGTCGATTTCGGGCGGCGGGTGGCCGCGGAACGGCAGACCCAGGTGCAGGTGCTGGCCGATGGCAGCGACGCCAACACCACGGCCTTGGCCCTTTCCTATGCCGAGTCCATCGTGCGCACCTACTCTCAGAAGATCCTCACGGAGAAGGCCAAGCGCATGACGGGGCGTACCCCCGTGGTGCCGCTGGAACTTCGCCCCCGGGCCTGGTTCAACACGGATATGGAATCCAAGGTCTTCATCGTGCCCGGCCTCATCGCCGTGATCATGATGCTCATCACCGCGCTGCTCACTTCCCTCACCGTGGCCCGGGAATGGGAAACGGGCACCATGGAGCAGCTTATTTCCACGCCCGTCCGTAGGAGCGAGTTGATCCTCGGCAAGCTCGCGCCCTACTTCGTCATCGGCATGGTGGACATGCTGCTTTCCGTGCTCGCGGGCCGCTTCCTCTTCGATGTTCCCATCCGTGGCAGCCTGCTCTTGCTGTTCACGGTCTCCGCCGTGTATCTCGTGGGAGCGCTTTCACTGGGGATCTTCATCAGCACCATAGCCAGGACTCAGCTCCTGGCCAGCCAGGCCGCCTTCGTGGCGACCTTCCTGCCGGCCTTCCTGCTCTCGGGATTCATGTTCGACATCGGGAACATGCCCAAGGTTTTGCAAGTGGTGACCTACTTCATTCCCGCGCGGTATTTCGTCACCTTCCTGCGGGGCCTCTACCTCAAGGGCACCGGCCTGGCCCAGTTGTGGTTGGAATGCCTGCTCATGGCGGCCTTCGGCGCCCTCATGCTCCTTCTTGCCATCCGCAGCTTCAAGAAGCGATTGGACTGACCATGTTGGAACGCCTCTACCGAATGCTCATCAAGGAATTCATCCAGGTGCTGCGCAACCCGCGGATGCGGGCGGTCATCTTCGTGGTGCCCGTGGTCCAGGTGCTCATCATCGGCTACGCGGTGAGCACGGACGTGCGCCACGTGGCCATGGGCGTCTATGATCTGGACCGCACTCCCGCCAGCCGCGGCCTGCTGGCGCGCTTCGAGGGCTCCGGCTGCTTCGATGTTGTGCGCCGGATCACCGCAGAACCGGAGATCCAGGAACTGCTGGATTCCGGCGAGGCCAAGGCCGTACTCAGGCTAAACCGGGGCTTCGCCGAGGATCTATCGGGCGGCCGCAGCGCCACAGCGCAGCTTCTGCTGGACGGCTCGGACTCGAACACCGCCAGCGTCGTATTGAGCTACGCCTCCCGCATTACG
>JANXQX010000191.1 GCA_025353305.1 Holophagaceae bacterium | reverse complement strand
GCCGAGCTGCAGATCAAGTCCGTCCTGACTGGCGCGGGCCTGATCCACCTGGGCCTTGGCCGAAGCAAGGCGGGCTTCCGCGGCACCTACGGCCACCTTGCGGATATCCGCCTCCCGATGAAGGGAGCCCAGACGCTGCTGGGCAGCTCGCCACTCGCTGTCGGCAACTTCGGCCTGCGTGCGGAATCCATCGAACTGTTGGGCCGAAATCTCTTCACGTTCGGCCAAGGGTTTCATGCGCTGCAGGTCTGTTTTGGCTTTGTCCAGGCTGGATTTGCGGGCGTCAAGGGTGGCCTTGGCCGTTTCCAGATCGGAACTGCTGGCTTGTTGGTAGGCCACCCCCGCCCGTTCCAGTTCGGCCCTGGCGCCTTCAACCTGGGCGCGGGCCTGGGCTTGGGCCGCCTTGGCCTGCTCAAGCTTCGCCTGGATATCGCGGGGGTCCACGATCACCAGTGGATCTCCGGCTTTCACGGCCTGATTGTC
Source organism: Holophagaceae bacterium (assembly GCA_025353305.1). Next base: position 7,349 of record JANXQX010000191.1, on the reverse strand, counting down.
TTCAACCAGGACCTTGTCCACGGTGCCGTAGATGCGGCAGGAGACAGGCACCAGATGGCCGTCCACCTGGGCATCATCGGTGCTTACGCGGTTGCGTGTGTAGAACCATATGCCTGCCGCGATGAGCAGCACGATGGGCGTGCCGATCAGCAGGACCCGCATGGCCCTGAATCCATTGGGGGCGGATTCCTCGGCAGCAAGAACCGCCTGGGTGGAAGCTTCTTGGTTCATCGGGGTCTCCATCATCGTGCGAAGAGGGCTTCTAATTGGCCCGTGGCCCTGGCCAGATCCGCGCGGGACTGGTTCAGGCGATAGAGGGCGCTGATCTGGTTGTCATGGGCGCGGGCCAACTCATCCTGGGCATTGATCACTTCGATGTTGTTGCTGACGCCGGCCTCGAAGCGGTGCCTGGCCTGGGTCAGGGCTTCGGTGGAGAGCGCAACTGCAAGTTTGGCCACGTCCACTTCGTGGACGGCGGCGTCCAGTTCCGTCTGGGAGACCTGGATCTCATAGCCGACCTGGGCCCGGACCTCGCGCTGGGACTCATGGATGCGGGCCTGCTCGCTTTTGGCGCGGGACACCTGGGAGGATACGAGTCCACCGGTGAAAAGGGGAACCCGAAGGCCGAGCGAGAGCTGGTAGGTGGTGGCCCATGGCTGGGATTGAAGACCGGTGGTGTTGTAGGCGCCCGTGGCGATGAGGGTGGGTAAACGCAAGCCCTCCGCGGCCTGGCGTAGGTTTTCAGTGGCCTTCTCGCGGGCGTCCAGCTCGGCGAGCTCGGGTCGCTGTGCCAGCCCGGCCCGGTAGGCCTCCTGGAAGCCTGCGATGGGGAGCGCTGGTGCGGCCAGGGTGCCCGTCAGTTCGATCAGGGTGCCGGGTTCAAGGCTCAGCAAGCGGCTCAGACCGGCAAGCGCCGTGGTCCTTTGGGTCTGGGCCTGGATCAGGCGCTGGCGTTCGGTCTGAACCTGGAGTTGGGCCCGCAGGGTATCGAGTTTGGTGCCTACGCCCTGCTTCTGCTGATTTTCAGCGAGCTTTGACAAGGCCTCGGCGAGCTCCACCCGGGATTCATCGGCCTGCACGGAGGCCGCGGCGCGGAGCGCACGCAAATACTGGCCCACTACTAGGGCCGTGATCTCTTCACGGACTGCCCGACCCAGCGCGCGGGCAGAATCCTCAGTGTGCTGGGAGGCCCGCCACTTGCGCCAAAGACTTAGGTCAAAGAGGGAAACCCTGGCCTCCACGCCCATCTGGCCCCAGTTGAAGGGGCCCACCACTTCGGGGCTGTGGGGAGTGGGAATGCCGATGAATGCATCCAGATTATTCTTCGCCCGCTGGCCGAAGGCTTGGGCGGCCACCGTGGGCATCAGGGCCGATGCGGCCGCACGCCTGTCCTCTCCACTTTCCGCCAGGGTCAGAAGGGACTGGTGCACGCGGGGGTTTTGATCCAGCGCTATCTTCAGGGCCTGCTGGAGGCTCAGCTGAACTCGGGTTGCCGTTATCGCGACGGGTGTCTTAGGTAAAGTCTCTCCGCGGGCCGATCCAGCCGAAAGGGTAACTGCCACCACAGAAAGCAGGGTTGCAGCCATCCAATTGGGGACACCGGGAGAGTAAAGAGCTCGGGGATCATTTTTTGACATACAGGCCTCCATCCCGCCCCCACGCTTCTTGGCCTCGCATGTTTTATCACTGGGGCTAGGGCAATGTGGGGTCTCTGCTTACCGGTTGTGCCGGACCAGATGAACCAGTGTAAGTGTTTGGACGTATAATTCAACACGTGTTGAATGGGAGGCCGCATGTCCAACAACAGCACTCCACGCAGCCGCGGTCCGAAGGCCACGCGGGTGGATCCCGAGGTCATCCTGGATGCCGCCCAGAAGATATTCGCCCGGGACGGGCTCAAGGGTGGCAGCATCCGGCCCATAGCCGATGAAGCTGGCTGCGATCCGGCCCTCATCTACTACCACTTCCAAAGCAAAGAGGGCCTGTTCCAAGCCCTCCTGGATCGCACCATCGGCCCCGTGGTCGCCGATCTCCTCGCCCTTAACGATCCCAAGGATCCCCGGAGCGTCGCCGAGCGGCTCTTGGCGGTCATCCGCATCTACAATTTGCACCTGGCGGGGAGCGCCGGCATGCGAGGCCTGGTGCGCGGGGAAATCCTGCTGGGCGCAGAAGGCATCCAGGAAAGCATAGCCCAGCGCATCCTTCCCGCGCTGGGAGCCATCGGCGGCTTGATCAGGCTGGGCATCGAACGAGGCGAGATCCGACCCGATACCCCTCCCTTTTTCGCGACCTTTTTCCTGGCCCGCCTGGAACTGGAAATCCTGGACCTGATCCCTGTCCTGGGACCGCGCATCGCTGGAATTCCCGCAGACCTTGCCGTCTCCATGGCAGAGCGCGCCTGGTTCCACCTCTTCTGGCGCGGCATCGCCACACGACCCGATGAACCCATTTCCTTCTTGAATCAGAACCAGGAGAAATGCCCATGAAACGGATTCTCTGGATTCCTCACTTCGCGTTCCATGTTTTCATCGCTGGTACAGCAATTTCGGCCGTCTCCTGCCGGGGCGCCAAAGGTGCCCACCTCAATTTTTCCGGCAACATTGAAGTGATCAAGGTGGAAGCAAGCTTCCGGGTGGCGGGCAAGGTGCTCGAGCGCCCCGTGGATGAAGGCCAGGTGGTCAAGGCCGGCCAGCTCCTGGCTCGCCTCGACGCCAAGGATCTTGAGCAGCTGGTCGCCATGCGCCGCGCGGACGCTGCCACGGCCAAGGCCGCCCTCGACGCTGTGTTAGCTGGGTCGCGAAAAGAGGAAATCGAGGCCTCGAAGGCCGCTTTGGAACAGGCCAGCGCAGATCTCCGGAGGCTGGAGCCCGATGAAGTACGGATCCGCGACCTCAAACAAAAGGGCATCATCTCGGTGCGCGATTACGAGGGCACTCTTGCCTCCCTCGAAGCCGCCCGGGGCAAGGTCCGGCAGGCTGACCAGCAGTACCTCCTCGTGCGAAAAGGTCCGCGCCCTGAAGACATCAACCAGGCCCGGGCGCGCTTTGAACAAGCCCAGCAGGCCCTGGCTCTATCCCAGACCCAGCTGGGCTATGCAACCCTCACCGCTCCGATCTCCGGCATGATCCTCTCCAAGAACATCGAGCCCCTGGAATATGTCGCTCCCGGAACTTCTGTGGTCACGATGGCAGACCTGGGCCAGGTCTGGCTGCGGGCCTATGTGGAGGAGTCCGATCTGGGCCGCGTGAAGGTGGGCCAGAAGGCCTCTGTCACCACGGATTCCTTTCCGGGAAAACGCTACGAGGGTCGTGTCTCTTTCATCGCCTCCGAAGCCGAATTCACCCCCAAGACAGTCCAGACCCGCAAGGAGCGGGCGAAGCTTGTTTACCGCATCAAGATCGATATTCCAAACCCGGCCATGGAGCTCAAACCCGGCATGCCCGCGGATGCCGAGATCGCCTTGGAAACCCGCTGATGGAAACAGTCCGGACCCAGGCGCTGTCGCGCCGTTTTGGGGCTGTCACAGCCCTGGAAGCGCTGACCTTGTCCGTGGAAGAAGGAGAAATCTTTGGTCTGGTGGGACCGGATGGCGCAGGCAAGACGACCACCATGCGCCTGTTGACGGGGATCCTTGAACCCAGCTCCGGCGAGGCCTGGGTGGACGGGCTCCATTCCGTGCGGGACGCAGAGCCCATCAAGGACCGCATCGGCTACATGGCCCAGCGCTTCGGCCTGTATCCGGACCTCACCGTGCTGGAGAATATCGACTTTTATGCCGATCTCTACGAGGTGCCCAGAACTGGCCGCAGTGAACGGCTGGAGCGGCTTCTGGCCTTCAGCAACCTCACTCCGTTCAAGCGCCGCCAGGCGGGCAATCTCTCTGGCGGCATGAAGCAAAAACTTGGACTGGCCTGCGCCCTCATCCATACGCCGCGGGTGCTCTTTCTGGATGAGCCCACCAACGGCGTCGATCCTGTCTCCCGCCGGGATTTCTGGCGCATCCTCTACCAGCTCCAGCAGGAACGGGTGACCATCTTCATCTCCACGGCCTATCTGGATGAGGCGGAACGCTGCAACCGGATCGGGCTGCTCCACCAGGGCCGCCTCCTGGCCTGCAACACGGTGGACGGCGTGAAGGGACTGCTGAAGGGCGCTCTTCTGGAAGTGAGATGCGACCAGCCCCGGCAGGCGGTGGGGTTCTTGCGTACCGCAGCCCTCGGCAGCGTCGCCCTCTTCGGGGATCGCCTTCACGTTCTGGTGGAGGATGCGGACAGCGGACGCATCGCTGTTGAAGCGACCCTGCGGGCAATGAACATCGCCTGCCAGGACGTGCGTGTCATCGAACCTACCCTCGAAGATGTATTCACCTCCGCCATCCCCGGAGGTGCAGTGTGATAGCGCCGGGGAAAGCAAGTTTCTCAAAGTGGCTGGGACAGCAACCTGATCGAAAGGTGCGAAGGACCTTCCTCCGGCTGAAAAGGATCGGCCGCAAAGACACCGATAAAAAAGAATTGCCGGGGATGAATGGGGATGAACGGGGACGTGAAGTGTGGAGAACGACTCACGCGTTCATTTGGCCAGGCCTGCCCTTAACTGGATCTGGGAGCCGCGATCGAATCGGGCTGATCCCCGTTAATCCCCGTTCATCCCCGGCTAAGATTTTTTCTTTTCATCAACGGCGCAGTCGCGATCCGCATAACACCTCATTGGTGGCTTTTTTAATCTACGGCTTCGTAGCTCAAGCTCTTTCTGACGGCCTTTCCTTGCCTGGAGGAACACGATGACCGTGTTGCAGGAACGGAGCGATCCATTGCGCCAGCATGACTCCGAGCCATTCGCGGTCACACTGCGGAACCTTGAGCGGCGCTTCGGGGATTTCGTGGCCGTGAACTGCATCAGCCTGGATGTGGCCAAGGGTGAGATTTTCGGTTTCCTGGGACCCAACGGCGCAGGCAAATCCACGACCATCCGCGTGCTCTGCGGGCTGCTGGAACCGTCCGGCGGGAGCGGCACCGTGGCGGGATTCGACATCCGCACCCAGCGCGAAGAGATCAAGCGGGGCATCGGCTACATGAGCCAGAAATTCAGCCTCTACGATGACCTCACCGTCGAAGAAAACCTCGACTTCTACAGCGGCATCTACGGGATTCCCCGGGTAATGAAAGCCGATAGAAAGGCCTGGGTGCTGGAGATGGCGGACCTCCGGGAGCATCGCCGCACCATGACCAGCATGCTGCCGGGTGGCTGGAAGCAGCGGCTCTCCCTGGGCTGCGCCCTGCTTCACGAACCGCAGATCCTTTTCCTTGATGAGCCAACTTCAGGTGTGGATCCCTTGAGCCGCCGCAGCTTCTGGGACCTCATCTACCAACTGGCTGGTGGTGGCGTCACGGTCTTCGTCACCACCCATTACATGGAAGAGGCCGAGTACTGCGACCGCCTGGGCCTCATCTATCGGGGCGAACTCGTGGCCCAGGGAACGCCCGCGGAAATGAAGGGCCAACTCATGGCAGACCAGATTCTCAGTGTCTCCTGCGACCGCGCGCACGAGGCTCTGGGCGTGGCCTCGCTTGTGGACGGGGTTCGGGATGCCGCCCTCTTCGGGCGGGACATCCATCTCATGACCGAGGATGCAGAGGCCCTCGCGCCACACTTGCGCCGCGCCCTTGAAGTTGCGGGCTTCAGGGTGGACACCGTGGAGCGCATCACACCCTCGCTGGAAGATGTCTTCGTTTCTCTCATCGAAGCCCGGGATCGCGCTGACGGCGCGCAGAAGGAGTTCGAGGCATGAGCGGGATCAGCCTCCGCCGCCTTGGAGCCGTGGCGCGCAAGGAGTTCCTCCATGTGCTGCGGGATCCGCGCGCCCTGGGCATCGCCATCGTGCTGCCCATGATCATGCTGATGATCTTCGGCTATGCGCTGACTCTGAACCTGGATCGTGTGCCGCTGGCGGTCTGGGACCAGAGCCGCACGCCCCAGAGCCGCGAACTGATTGGCCGTTTTGAGGGATCCCGCTACTTCTCCGTGGTGTCGCGGGCCGGGAGCTACCGGGACGTGGAGGAGTCCATCGATCATGGGCGGGCCATGATGGCCCTGGTGGTTCCTGCCGATTTCGGGAGACGGGTGGCTTCCGAGCGGGAGACCCAAGTCCAGGTGCTGGCCGATGGCAGCGACGCCAACACCACCACCCTGGCCCTTTCCTACGCCGAAGCCATCGTCCGCACCTATTCCCAGCAGATCCTGATTGAGAAGGCCAAACGCATGACGGGCCGCGTCCCCACGTTGCCCCTGGAACTTCGGCCCCGGGCTTGGTTCAACACGGACATGGAATCCAAGGTCTTCATCGTGCCCGGCCTCATCGCCGTGATCATGATGCTCATCGCTGCGCTGCTGACTTCTCTCACCGTGGCCCGCGAGTGGGAAACGGGCACCATGGAGCAGCTCATCTCCACCCCGGTCCGCAGGAGCGAATTGATCCTCGGCAAGCTCGCGCCCTACTTCGTCATCGGCATGGTGGACATGCTGCTGTCCGTGCTCGCGGGGCGCTTCCTTTTCGATGTGCCCATCCGGGGCAGCCTGCTGCTGCTTTTCGGCGTCTCCGCGGTGTATCTGGTGGGGGCGCTCTCGCTGGGGATCTTCATCAGCACCATGGCGAAGACCCAGCTGCTGGCCAGCCAGGCCGCCTTCGTGGCCACCTTCCTGCCGGCCTTCCTGCTCTCGGGCTTCATGTTCGATATCGGGAACATGCCCAAGGTCCTGCAGGTGATCACCTACTTCATTCCTGCACGGTATTTCGTGACCTTCCTGCGGGGGCTCTACCTCAAGGGCACCGGCCTCGCCCAGTTGTGGCTGGAGTGCCTGCTCATGGTGGCCTTCGGCGCCCTCATGCTCCTTCTCGCCATCCGCAGCTTCAAAAAGCGACTGGACTGACCATGCTTGAACGCCTCACCCGAATGCTCATCAAGGAATTCATCCAGGTGCTTCGGAATCCGAGGATGCGGGCCGTCATTTTTGTCATGCCCGTGGTCCAGGTGCTCATCATCGGCTACGCGGTGAGCACGGACGTGCGCCACGTGCCCATGGCCGTCTACGACTTGGACCGCACGCCCTCCAGCCGTGACCTGCTCGCCCGGTTCGAAGGATCCGGCTGCTTCGATGTGGTGCGTAGGATCACTTCGGAACCGGAGATCCAGGAGGTGTTGGATTCGGGTGAGGCCAAGGCCGTACTCAGGCTAAACCGGGGCTTCGCCGAGGATCTATCGGGCGGCCGCAGCGCCACAGCGCAGCTTCTGCTGGACGGCTCGGACTCGAACACCGCCAGCGTCGTATTGAGCTACGCCTCCCGCATTACG
>JANXQX010000190.1 GCA_025353305.1 Holophagaceae bacterium | reverse complement strand
AGTTTTTCCAGGACTTGAAAAAGCACACCTGGATTACATCGGTCGAATCATTCAGATCGCCCTGAGTTCTAAAAATGGATAGGTTGCCACCTCTTCCCATTACAGAACTGGAGGAAGTGATCCGCAACGTTGGAGATTGGGGGTCACTGCGTGGAGCCCGCCTCTTGATCACCGGGGGAACGGGTTTCTTTGGCATGTGGCTGTTGGAATCACTGGCCCATGCGAATCAAGCCATGGAGCTTGGCTTGTGCGCCACTGTCCTGACCCGTGATGCAAGGTCCTTTCATGCCCGTGCTCCACATCTCCTGGGTGGACCTTTTAAATGGATCGAAGGGGATGTACGCCACTTTCCGTTCCCGGAGGGCAGGTTTTCCCACGTTATTCATGGTGCCACTTCGACTCATGCGAATCCCGGTGGAGATCAGGCCCTGGAGTTGCTCGAGACGATCGTCGCGGGGACCAAGCGCGTGCTGGAGTTCTCGGTACGGGCAGAGGTCAAGAGATTGCTATTCCTCAGCAGTGGCGCAGTCTACGGCGTCCAACCATCGAACATCACCCACGTTACCGAAGACTTTCCTGGAGGTCCTGACCCGCTCGAAGTCGGTTCTACCTATGGGCAGGGCAAGCGCATTGCCGAACATCTTTGCGCCCTGTATCAAAAGCATCATGGGATAGAGATCCCTATGGCCCGCGGCTTCGCTTTTGTCGGACCCCATCTCCCTTTGGACGCGCATTTCGCCATCGGCAACTTCATGGGTGATGCCCTTGCAGGTCGACCCATCCGAATCGGGGGGGACGGGACGCCATTCCGCTCCTATCTATACGCCTCGGATCTGGCGGCCTGGCTGTGGACGATGCTTCTGCGGGCACCAGGCGGGCGGGCCTACAATGTGGGTTCCGACCAGGATCTGAGCATTCTTGCGCTAGCACACAGAATCGCTCAGTCACACCATCTGGAAGTCATCCTAACCGAGCCGTCCGTGGCGGGAGCTTCTCCGACGCACTATGTGCCCAGTATTGAAAGGGCGAAACAAGAGCTTGGACTCGTGGTGAGTGTACCTTTGGATGAGGCCATCGAACGAACACTCCGCTGGCACCAGGCACACTGAACGAAGGAAACGATGCCCACGATCCGAGTCGCCGATTACATCGTCCAGACCCTTGCCGCCCACGGTATTCGTCATGTGTTCCTAGTGACTGGCGGAGGTGCCATGCACCTGAATGACGCTTTCGGCCGTTGCAAAGCTATGAAGTACGTGGCCTGTCATCACGAACAGGCCTGCGCAATCGCCGCCGAGAGCTATTTCCGTCTCACGGGGCGTCTGGCAGCCGTCAATGTCACCACGGGCCCAGGTGGCCTGAACACCTTGACAGGTATACACGGTGCTTGGACTGACTCCATCGGTATGATCGTGGTCTCTGGACAAGTGCGCACCGAAACCCTGGTGGCCTGCGCGGGACCCGCAGGCCTGCGACAGCTCGGAGACCAGGAAGTGGACATCGTGCGAATAGTTTCGCCCCTGACGAAATATGCCGCACTAGTCAAGGATCCCCAAAGTATTCGCTATCACCTCGAACGGGCCTTGCACTTGGCCCAGAGTGGTCGGCCTGGGCCTGTGTGGATTGATGTGCCCATGAACGTGCAGGGGGCCTATGTGGATGCAGAGAGCCTAGCGGGCTACGACCCGACCGAAGATGCGGAGCGGGTGGATCAGCCCAGATCAAATATTCACACCCTAGCTCGGCAAGTGCTGGACCGGCTGCGTGAAGCCAAAAGGCCGGTGATCCTTCCAGGAACGGGCGTGCGCATTGCAGGCGCCTATCAAGAGTTTCAGCAGTTGGTGAATCGTCTCGGAATCCCTGTAACCACTGCTTTCAACGCTCACGACCTCCTGGCCGAAGATCACCCATGTTATGTGGGTCGCCCCGGCACCATCGGAAACCGCTCAGGGAATTTCGCCGTTCAGAATGCCGATTTCGTGCTTGTCCTGGGGTGCCGCCTGAACGTCCGACAGATCAGCTACAACTGGTCCTCCTTTGCACGGAATGCCTACAAGGTGATGGTGGATGTGGATGCACTGGAATTGGAGAAGCCCACGCTTAATCTGGACCTTCCAATACATGCCGACCTGAAGGTTTTTTTGGAAGCAATGCTGGATCTGGCCCCCAAAGGAGCCACGAACTCCCAACTTGATTTCCTCGCCTGGTGCAAAGTGCGGCTGGCAAAGTACCCCGTCGTGCTGAGTGAGTACCACGCCAATACAACGTCGGTGAATCCTTACTGCTTCGCCGAAGCACTGTTCGATCAGTTGCCTGGGGACCAGATCGTGGTCACCGGCGATGGCACTGCCTGTGTGACAACTTTCCAGGCGGCACGAATGAAAACTAAGCAACGACTCTTCACAAATTCTGGGTGCGCATCCATGGGCTACGACCTGCCTGCGGCCATAGGTGCCTGCATAGCCACTGAGGATGAGAACGGCCAGAAACGCTCCGTGGTTTGCATGGCCGGGGATGGCAGTATCCAGATGAACCTTCAGGAACTCCAAACCCTCGTCACCCATCAATTGCCAGTGGCCATCTTTCTGTACAACAACCAGGGCTATCATTCTATTCGCCAGACCCAACGTAATTTCTTCCCAGATAATGTGGTGGGATGTGGCACTGAAAGCGGCCTGGGCTTTCCAGATTTCGAGAAGCTCAGCGCCGCCTACGGAATTCCCTACTTCCGTGTGGAGAACCATGCTGGCATGGAAATTGGTATTAGGGACACTCTCAACGCTGCCCAGCAGGGGCCTGTACTTTGTGAAGTCATCTTGGACCTGGGGCAGGCCTTCGCGCCCAAACTCACCTCCCGCCGTCTGGAAGATGGCCGCATGGTGACCTCCGCACTGGAGGATCTGGCGCCCTTCCTACCCAGGGCGGAATTCGCAGGAAACATGCTCATTCCCCTGGACCCGGGTTCGCTGGACTAGCGGATTTGGGCATAGCAGATAGTGTTGAACACTTCAGTGCTATGGCATCGAAGCACCATCTGGTAGTCCTGCCTCAATTGCTTGAGAAGCAAGGGAATGCGCCAGAGATGGTCCTGACAGTGATAGACGCATATCGCTGCCCTCGGGCCGGTCTGTCGGATCCAGTTCTGTGCCCCCTCGAGGGCTTCCAATTCGGCACCTTCGATATCCAATTTCAGGATGGCGCTTGCACGTGGAGGAAGCACCTCGTCAAGAGTCACTACCGGCACCCGCACCTCCCCCAGCGAGGAGACCCGTGCAGAAGCAGTGCCATTGGCCTCGAAGGACAGCCAGCCCGCCCGACTCCCAAGTGCCTGATTAAAAGCTTGGACGGAAGAATCCGCTGAACCAACCAAAGTAGCGAGCCTTGTTCTCAATGCATCAAAATTACTGGGATCGGGTTCGAAAAGCCATGAGTATCCCGGCCGCGGTGAGTAGGCCACGAATTGGGTATAGGAATCCCCATCGAAGGCGCCGCCATCCACCAGCCCTTCTCCCGGAATGGCGGGAAAAATTGAGGGTATGAAATATTCAGGATCTGCGCAAGGCGGGCGCAACCATTCGAAATCCAAGCTGAGGCGCCATCCGATCTGGGCCGTGAATTGCTGTTGCGATTCGGGCTCCTCAAAAAGATCGTAGGCCGCGAGAACATCCATCGCGCTCTCCAACACCTTGTGCGGAAGGTCGATGGCGAAATAGGGCAGGAAAGTTTCTGCGTGGTGCCAGCAAACAACACCCAGATGAATCACGGAATGGATTCCCAATGCCTTCAACTGGTCTCGCGTATCTAAAAACCTGTGAGTACCTTCTGCTCTCCAAATGGACACAACGAAGGGCAGAGTATCTGAATAACGACTTGCCGCAGCTGCGGGCGATAAGATTTCGACACCTTGCACCACCTGACCCCAAAGCGCCTCATTGTTATCGCAAAAAGCCACAACGTCATACCCAAGCGCAGAGAGTTTGCGGTGGGCACTCCGGCCCAGTTGGCCAGCCCCAAAAACGACCAGTTTCTTGCCCTTGGAAATAGCGGGCCAGGTTTCCAAGGCTCGGGCTCGCGCCTGATCCGGGTGTTCTGAAAGCAGGACCTCCAAACACTTCCTTGGATCAAATCTGTCTTTGGAAACCTGCATACCACCTCCACGAGTGATGGCCCAGTCTACTTGACCGAATCCACCACGGTGGGAATCGCAATATGTTTGAAAAAAATCGGTATCAATTCCGCGCTGGACAATTTCCTTATACATTGAATTTATCTGCTTCCAGAGGAAGGCCTGCCTTTCACATGGGATTTCACATCTGGCCCAAGGAATATCCTGATGCTCAACATCGAAGAGTGCCCCATTTGTAGAGCAACTGTCTGCAAGTCCTGGTCAGCCCTCGTAGCTCCCTTCATCGCCGAATACGTGCTGCATTCGCCTGTTTCGAGCTGTGCCCTGAAAGAATGTTCCACTTGCGGATTCCGGTTTTTCAATTCACGATTCGAGGAATCGGAGATGGCCCGACTTTATGCAGGCTATCGCGGTCCTGATTATTTCGAGGTCAGGCATCGCCACGAATTCTGGTACTCAAGGCAGCACAATGAGGATTCGGGGAAGGATCCAGCCGTGGTTGCGTCCCGTAAAGCTTTTCTACTCGATGCCATTCAGAGAAAGGTGGATCGAACCACTCTCGACCGTGTGCTGGACTTCGGCGGAGATTCTGGTCAACTGCTCCCGGAGTGCATAGGCGGGGAACGGCATGTATTTGAAATTTCTGATGCCGAACCCGTGTCTGGAGTCATGAAGGTGGCTGATGAAACCCATTTGCAGGCCCACAGCTACGACCTTGTGGTTTTGAGTCACGTGCTTGAGCACACACCTGATCCCGTCTTCCTATTGAGCAAGATGGCTTCCTTGCTGAAGCCCGGTGGGTGGCTTTACGTGGAGGTTCCCTGGGAGCGCTATAGTCTTCGCTTCCAAGGCAACAGCACAGCCATTTCCCGCTACCTCGGCTGGCTTTCCAGGCATACCTGGCTCCTGCGGATCATGGATTTCTATAGCACCGGCTTTCGTGTGCTGCTGAATGTAGTCCCGCCATTCGGTTTCCTGAAGCTCCACGAGCACATTAACTTCTTTGATGCACGTTCCTTATCTGAAGGCTGTGTCAAAGCAGGGCTGGAGGTCCAGCTGTGCTGGCAGAGTCGGCTTCCAAAGGAGGCGCACGGTGCTAAAGTATTGAGCGCTCTGGCTCGGCGGACTTGAAGTGCCACCAGATTTAAGGGCTCCCGAACTGGCAGGATTGCTGCATCAGGTTTCTGACGTCTTGCATAATAATTTGACGAAGGGGCATCCGGGGGTTTGATTTGATTTTCCCCGTCAGGTTTCCTGAATGGAGCAAAAACGGACATGACAATTAATCGCAACATTTTCGATGAACTATTCGTCCTGGAACTAGCCAATAACCATTGGGGCAGCGTGGATCGCGGCATCCAGATCATCAGGGAATTCTCCAGGGTCGCCCGTTACAACAGTGTCCGAGCCGCCATCAAGCTTCAATTAAGAGACGTGGGCCATTTCATCCATAAGGATTTCCAGGCGCGGACCGACATCCGGTACATCAAGAAGACCATTGATACCCGATTGGACCCCGATGCCTATGCGGTGATGTGTGACGAAGTAAGGCGGGGCGGCTGCATCAGGATGGCAACTCCCTTTGATGAAGCATCGGTGGATCTTTGCATTGAACTGGGCGTTGAGGTCATCAAACTCGCTAGTTCGGACATCAATGATTGGGTTCTGATCGAGAAAATCGGGAAGACACGAATGCCGGTGGCGGCTTCAACCGGCGGGTCGTCCCTCAAAGACGTTGATGATCTCGTGACCTTCTTCGCGAACCGTCAAATTCCACTCGCCTTGAATCATTGCGTGTCGCTCTATCCCAGTGAAAATGAGGACCTGGAACTCAATCAGATTGATTTCCTACGAAATCGCTATCCAGGTGTCACCCTCGGGTTCTCCACTCACGAGTTCCGGGACTGGGAAGCCAGCATCATGATGGCCTACGCCAAAGGGGCGCGTACCTTCGAGCGGCATATTGATATTGAAACCGATGGATTCCCGAAGCCTGCTCCCTATTGTTCTACGCCGGAGCAGGTGGATACGTGGTTCAAGGCGTTTAAAAGAGCAAAAGAGATGTGCGGTGCCCCTGGAACCCAAAAGCGTATTCCGCCTGAGAAGGAGACATCCTATCTGGACGCATTGGTCCGGGGCGTGTATGCAAGCCGGGATTTGGAGGCAGGCGAGTTGCTGACACCAGAGGATTATTACTTGGCCGTTCCATTGCAGAAGGGACAGATCTCCTGCCGAGAACTATTCAATGAGGATCGGTTAGTTAAACCAATACGTGCAAATGAACCGATTACAATCGATCACTTGAACAATGAGTATGGAAGAAATCCGGCGCTAAGGGCTCTGATTAGCAATCGGGGGTTGTAAGGCCGTGCGTTCTGCCACTGGTGCGACGAAACAAGCTCAGGGCGCCGTGCGAATCGCGACCGAAGTTTTTAGCGTAGAACGCTGATGACCCGCGCCAGTGTTGAATTTTGATGCAATGTGTATGCCAAAACGTAGCCATGTTAATGGTTGTTAGATCATTGACACGTAATGAATATCGACTAATATCATGGGCATGTTCATTGCGGTGGTTCCCAATCGGAAATCCAGGCCCACGATTCTCCTTCGAGAGACCTTCCGGGAGGATGGAAAAGTCCGCAATCGGACCCTGGCCAACCTGACGGATTGGGCCCCGGAAAAGA
>JANXQX010000181.1 GCA_025353305.1 Holophagaceae bacterium | reverse complement strand
TCTTCGCCCCAGACCTCGCCCCAGGTTCCATCGGGGCGGCGGTTCTTGATCGTCACTTTCTTCGGACGCTCCAGCACTTCATGGATGCCGGGAATGGACAGGCAGCCCTCGGGTCCGATCTGGCTACCTTCCTGCTGGATGATCTCGGGATTGATCAGAATGAGTTTCTGGGATGGATCCTCTCCGCAGGAAATGTCAATCACTGCGAGATTGAGATTCACACCCACCTGTGGGGCCGCCAAACCAACGCCTTCTTCGTTCAGCGCCGTCTCGAACAAGTCCGCCACCAGCTGATCCAGCTCCCGGGACCAGGCGCCCACATCGGCACTGTTCATTTTTAACCGGGGGTCACCCCAGGTGAGTACGGGTCGAACGGCCATGCATTCCTCGATATTCAGTTTAGAAGAGGAGCGAAGCTTTGATAAGCTTGAAGATTCGGGCCAATGGCCACTCGGTTCCGCAGTCCAGCGGGGCCACTTGGCTCTGGCCCACTCCTGGAGAGTCCCTTCATGCTCCGTAATTTCCGAAAAGCCTTTCAAGGCAACAAGACGCCCACCGCGGTGATGATGGGGCTCACTCTGGTGGGCATGGTGGCCTACCTTGCCCCGAGCGGCAAACCCGAGGCTCCAGATAACGTGGTGGCGAGGATCTATGGCCGGGACATCCTGAAAGGCGAGTGGGATCTCAACACCCTTTACATCCAGCGCGGCATGGGCGAAAAAGCCCGCACGGAGGAGGGCTTGGCCTATGCCCAGAGCACATCCCTGAAAATGCTCATCGACAAGGCAGTCAAGGAAGAACAGGCGGATCGCCACCACGTGGTGGTGACGGACCAGGAAGTGCGCGAGGACCTTTTGTTCTCGCTGAAACGTTACGAGTTTTTCAAGAACCCCGATGGCACGCTGCGCCCCCTTGCTGAAATCGATCGCATCCTACAGGCCAGCCAGACCTCGCTGAAAGAGTTCGAGAAGCAGTCCAGGGAAAGGCTGGTACAGCAAAAACTCAACGCCCAGATGGCCAGCGAAATGCCCGTGGATGAAGCCTGGATCAACACGGAAAACCGGGCACGAAACGAAAAAATCAGTCTCGAGGCCGTGAGCCTGGCGCCGGAACCCGCTGCGGTGAAGGACCCGGGCGATGCCAAGCTGGAAAGCCACCTCAAGGAATCCGGGGCGCGCTTCCAGCAGGGTCCCCGCCGGTCGATCCAGTTCGTTTCCGTGGACATGGCTTCCTTCGGGAACACATTGAATCCCGATGACGCGGCACTGCAGGCCGCATATGAGTCCAAGAAAGCCGAATACTCCGAACTGAAGGCCAGCCACATCCTGTTCAAGGCAAAAACGGATGAGGAATTCACCTCAGCCACTACGAAAGCCCAGAAGCTGCGCCAGGAACTCGTCAAGGGTGCCGACTTCTCGAAAAAGGCCGAAGCCTTGAGTGAGGACCCTTCCGCCAAGGGTAACAAGGGCGACCTTGGCTGGTTCAAATCCGGGCAGATGGTGAAGCCTTTCGAAGACGCCGCCAGCGCGCTGAAGGAAGGCGAATTCAGCCAGCCAGTGCGGACCAATTTCGGCATCCACATCATCCGGCTCGATGGTCGGCGCACGAAGACCTTTGAGGATGTCAAAGAATCATTGCGCAAAGAGCTTGCGCAAGAACGCTTTGCAATCCGGGCCAAGGAAAAGTTGGCCCAGCTCCGCAAGCGCACCGGCGATCGTGGGGACATGAACGCAGCCGCCCGCGCGCTGGATCTTCCGGTGAAAACCAGCAAACCCATCTTGAATGATTCCTCAGCCCAAATCGAGGGCATCGCCTTCGCCGGCGCGATGGTGGGCGAAGTGTTCAAGCTCAAAATTGGCGACATCTCCAAGGTGCAGAACGTGGGCAGCGCTTTCGTGGTTTTCAAGGTGCTTTCAGAGTTGCCCAGTGCGGTGCCGCCGCTTAAGGAAATCCGCGTGAAAGTGTTGGATTCATGGAAAGCGGCCGAAGCCAAACGCCTACTGTTGGAACACGCCACGGCCCAGCTCAAGGGTGGTGATCTGAAAGCTTTGGGTGCGATAAAAACCATTCCGGACGTGACTGTGAAAACCTATCCGGAAGCCGCGTCTGTGGGCATCCGCAAAGAACTTCTCGCCACCCCAGTGGGCCAGATCAGCGCCCCGGTGTGGGGGGCCGATGGCACACTCTGGGTTGGGAAAATCATTGCCCGTAACCCCGCCCCTGAATTGAATTTCGCACAACGCCGGACCTTGGTGGAAGAGCTGCAAAGACAGCTGGTTTCGAAGCAGATTGACTTCGAGATCCAATTCCTGGAGACCGAAGGGAAACTGCGGCCGGGCTTCAGTTCACTATGGGGCCGCCTCAATGGCATCTGGGTGAATCCCCTGATTGGCCCAGCGGAAGCGGATTTCGGGGAGTGAGGGGCATCAGGTGCGAGGGACGAGGCACGAGGCATGAGGCACGAGGCATGAGGGGTGCGCCTTAGGCGCACCATCGGTTGCGGCCTTGGGCCGCCACCAAATTTAACCTCACCGCCTCAGACCTCGTTCCTCACCACCTGTGCAGCCCAGGAATGATGGCAACGTTCGTCAAGATCGAGGCTGGGCGATGTTTTACATTGATCTGACGCTTTCGGGCAGCGATCCAGCAACAGGCAGGCTCCGGGTTCCAGATCGCGGGTCCGCTCTACGCCCCAGCGCCGTGGCTGGGCTGAAAGCTCCAGATTGGGCATCGCTTCCCACAGACCCCGCAGGTACGGGTGGCGCAGCTCAGAAAGCAGGGGTCTCATCGGGCCCTTCGCCATCATCTCGCCGCCGTAGAGCACCAGCAACTGGTCACATAGACGGCTCACGGCAAGCAGATCGTGACTGACGAACAGCATCGCCATGCCTTCAGTCTTCAGCTCCAGCAGCAGCTCCAGCATGTGGCCGCCCAGCGTCGGATCCAACGCCGAGAGTGGTTCGTCCAATACGAGTATTGCGGGGGAGAGCATCAGCGCCCGTGCCAGCGCCAGTCTTTGCGCCAGCCCACCTGACCACTGGTGCGGTTTCTGGGCAAGGGCGCTTTCCGGGAATCGAACTCTCGCGGCCATCTCGGTCGCAGATTGTCGCCGGGCTTTTCGATCGCCGCGAGCATGGATGACCAACGGTTCTTCCAGAATCTCAAAGCCCGTCATGTGGGGCGGCAGACTTGCCGTGGGGTCCTGGAACAATGCCTGGATGTTCGGCCTGCGGGGCCTGCGGGC
This sequence comes from Holophagaceae bacterium, assembly GCA_025353305.1. The sequence continues at coordinate 7,988 of JANXQX010000181.1, read as the reverse complement.
TTTTTCTGGAAGGCCCGACCAGGCTTCGCCTGAAAGCAGTACCCGGCCTGCCGTGGGTTCCAATAATCCAAGCATCAGGTTCATCAGCGTGGTCTTGCCCGCGCCGCTCTCGCCCACGATGCCCCAGGCCTCCCCCGGCCGCACTTCAAAAGAAATTCCCCGCAGATGCCAGCGGTCCGCGCGATGAAGGGAGAGGTTTTCGGCGGTGAGAATGGCCACAGAGCCCCTAAGTGATCTGCTCTGCGCCCAGATACGGCACCAGGGCTTTCGGGATCTTCACGCTGCCATCGGCCTGTTGGCCGTTCTCCAGGACCGCCACCCAGGTGCGGCCCACGGCGAGGCCGCTGCCGTTCAGCGTGTGCAGGAAGGCGGCCTTTGCCTTCGGATCGGCGGGCTTGTACTTGATGTTGGCGCGCCGCGCCTGGAAATCACCGAACCAGCTGCAGGAGCTGATTTCGCGGTAGGTGTTCTGGCTGGGCAGCCAAACTTCCAGATCGTAGGTCTTGCGGCTGGAAAAACCCATGTCCCCGGTGCAAAGCAGCACGCGGCGGTAGGGCAATTCAAGCTCTTCCAGGATGGCCTCCGCATTGCCCGTGAGCCGCTCCAGCTCGGCTTCCGCCTGTTCCGGCGCGGCGAAACTCACGAGCTCGACTTTGTGGAATTGATGCTGGCGGATGAGGCCCTTGGTGTCGCGGCCGTGGCTGCCGGCCTCGCTGCGGAAACAGGGCGTCAACGCGCAGTGGCGCAAGGGCAGCTGGTCGAAGGCAAGCACCTCGTCGCGGTAGAGATTCGTCACGGGCACTTCAGCCGTTGGAATCAGATAAAGGCTGGATTCACCGTGAGGCATTTTGAAGAGATCTGCCTCGAATTTCGGCAATTGCCCTGTTCCATAGAGGCTTTCGGCATTCACGAGGTAGGGCGGAATCACTTCGAGATAACCGCTGGCCGATTGGCGGTCGAGCATGAAGGCTGCGAGGGCCCGCTCCAGTTTCGCGCCCCAGCCCATCAGCACGCTGAAGCGCGCGCCGCTCAGTTTCGCGGCGCGGTCCAGATCCAGGATGCCGAGCCGGGTACCCAGATCCACATGGTCCATGGGGTTTGCGATGGCTGGAAGCTGGCCCCAGCGCTTGATCTCCACGTTGGCATGTTCATCCTGGCCAACGGGCACCGAGACATCCGGCAGATTTGGAATGGTGGCGACGAAAGCGCGAAATACGGCCTCGGCCTCCCTTTCCGCCTGTTCCAGGGCCTTCAGCTGATCACCCATTTCACGTTGCGCGGTGATGATCTCGTCGGCGCTTTCGCCCGCCCGCTTCAGCTTGGCAACTTCCTCGGCGGCCTTGTTGCGCGCGGCCTTCACCGTTTCCGCCTGCTGGATCACGCGCCGTCGTTCGCTTTCAAGGGTCTGGTAGGTCGCATCGTCAAAAGATGCGCCACGGTTGGCGAGTCCGTTTTTCACGGCCTCCAGATCACGGCGGAGGAGCTGGGGGTCAAGCATCTGGAATCCTAGGAAACATCCAGTTTAGCGGGATCAGACGGGTTCCCCGGCCCAGGATGTCGCGAAAGCTTCCCGCACCATTTCCAGGCTCGCGTTCGCGCCCAGCAGCAGGCCAAGCTTGGCCAGCGCCGCCCAGCGCGTGTGCTTGCCCGCGCTGATGCCGCCCTCGGTGCCCAGGGCTCTGCCCAGCGCGTAGGCTTCCATGTTCACTGAACCCGACGCGCACTGGGTGGTGGCCACAACGGGCAGATCGCGTTCGCGGCAGTGGCGGAGCATCAACCGCAGATCCTCCCGCTCCATGGGGAGATTGCCCGCACCGTACGCCTCGACAAGAACGCCCCGGGTGTCCTTGGCTGGCAGTTCCCAGTGCATTCCGGGAAAAGGCGTGTAGGAAGTGATGTGGCTCTCGAAGGCCGCCCCAAACACTTCCGGCATGCGCCGCTCGAATTTTCCGGCCTGGGGGTGGATCACCACGTCCATGCCGATCTCCGCGAGCGGGGCGAGGTTCGGGCTGTCGAAGGCCTCGTAGCGATGCACGCTCAATTTGTCCGTAGCCACGCCGCGCAGCCAACGCGTGCCAAACATGACCCCCACTTCGTTGACGCCCCGGGTGGCGAGATCCACCGCGTCCACCAGGTTTCCCCGGGCATCGCTGCGGACGTAGGACAAGGGCCGTTGGGAGCCGGTGATCACCACGGGTTTGCCCAGATCCGCCAACAGGAAACCCAGGAGCGACGCGGTGAAAGCCATCGTGTCCGTGCCGTGGATCAGCACGAAGCCATCGAAGCTGCCCGCGCGGCTCCGGATGAGCTGGGCCAGGTCAAAGACATACTCCGGTTCCATGGAGGCCGAGTCGTGGTTGAAGGGCACTTCCACCTGCAATTCCGCCAGGTCCCGCAACTCTGGGACCCGCTCCAGCACATGGTGCAGGTAGGGTCCGGGGGCGAGCGAGGCGGGATCCCCGCTCGGAGCCATGCCCAAAGTGCCACCCGTATGCAGAAGAAGTAGGCGCGCCATTGTTACGGATCCTCCTGTCGGCCGAAGACCGACCCCTCGGATGATTCTAGGCAGTAATTTGCAGCCCGTTGCGGAACGATATTTCACCGGCCCAGGCCACCTTGGAGCCATCAAGGTATCCGCACCATTTTTCTGCGATGGCCATCACCCGATAAGGCTTCGGACCTTTTCCACCAGTTCGGTGATGGTGTAGGGCTTTTGCAGGTAGGGGCGCCCGTTTGTAATGCCCAGGCCTTGGGAGTCGCCGTCGTAGCCGGAACTGAGGATCACCGGCACATCCGGGGCGATCTGCATCATTACTTCGAGTGCGGCTTCGCCGCCCATCACCGGCATGACGAGATCGAGAAGCACCGCCTGCAAGTCCGCCGCGTGGCGACGGAAGACTTCGATACCCTCCCGCCCATCACCAGCTTCCACCACGTCAAACCCCACCCGTTTGAGGGCTGTGGCGGTCATGGCGCGAATGGGCTCCTCGTCATCCACGACCAGCACCAGGCCCGACCCGCGCCAGTCGTCCGGCATGGCGGAGACCTCGGCCGCCACCTCGACGGGTGTGCCAAGAGCTGGCAACAGGACACGGAAAGTGGTTCCTTCCCCCAGCCGGCTCTCGATCCAGATGCCGCCCTGATGGCTGCGCACGATGCCTTGGATGGCCGCGAGGCCCAACCCCCGCCCCACGGCCTTGGTCGTGAAGAATGGCTCGAAAATGCGGACCTTGGTGGCCTCGTCCATGCCTTGGCCACTATCGGTCACATCCAGGAAAAGATAGGGGCCCGGCTGAAGCTCCTGGCCCGGATAGGAGGTCGCAATGTCAGCTTCCTTCAGTTGTTGGAAGCCCGTGCGCAGGGTGATGATGCCGCCGCCATTGGCCATGGATTCACCCGCATTGGTGACCAGGTTGAGGATGACCTGTTGGAGTTGGCTCCGGTCGGCATTGAGTCCTGGAAGATCTTGTCCCAGCTCATAGCGCAAGGTGATCATTTTCGGCAGACCGGATTCCACCAGCGAAGTGATGCCCTTCAGCGTGGTATTGAAATCTGTTGGCTCCACCACGAAACGGCCCTTCCCGGAATAGGCAAGCATCTGCCGGGTGAGATCAGAAGCGCGGTGGCAGGTGTCCACCACAGTCGTGGCACAGGCCTGAAGCAGACTCTTTGGTGTGGCTTCCTCGACGATGATGCTGGCATTGCCGAGGATCACGGTGAGCAGGTTGTTGAAGTCGTGGGCAATGCCGCCCGCCAGCAGGCCGAGGCTCTCCAGTTTCTGGGCCTCCAGTATCTGACGCTCCATCCGCAGCCGATTCTCCGCGGCCATCACGCTGTCCGTGATGTCGAAGGCCGTGCCGAGCCCATAGACCTTGCCCCCAAGCGTCACAGCCCGGGCGATGAAATCCGTGTAGATCGTGTGGCCATCCTTGTGGAGTATCTTCAGCACGTAGCGGTGTGGCACCGCTTCTCCCCGGCGCCGGGCCTCGCCCCGCTGCTGCACCAGAGCCTGGTCATCTGGATGAACCGGCTTCCAGATGGGCTGCCCCAGCAGCTCTTCAGCCGTGTAGCCAGTGATGGCCTCCATGCCGGGATTGATGAAATGAAAAACATCCGTGTAAAGGAAGACGCCGCAGTTGATGTTATCGGACAGGGTGCGGAACTTTTCCTCACTGTCTTTCAAGGACTGGGCGACAGCCTGGGCCTGGCTGATGTCTCGGACTACGACCTGGATGAAATCCGGATATCCGCCGCGACCCTCGATAGGCGTGCCGTTGAGCTGGATCCAGATCTCACTGCCATCCGGGCGCAGTGCCCGGGCTTCGATGGCAAGGGACAGCCGCCCGACACTCAGCAGTCCGGCCAAATCGGATTGGCAGCGCTCCCTGTCCTCTGGATGCAGGCATTCAAGCATGGGTATTCCAAGCAACTCTGATTCCGGCTGGCCGAGCAACTCACAGAGTCCCTTCGGAACCCTGTGCCACCGGCCTTCCCCATCAACTTCCGCGATCAGAAGCCCAGCTACCGCCTCCACCCGTTCCAGGGCAGCTGCTGCCTGGTCACGCTCAATGCCGTGCCGCCTTGCGACCAGTGCCAGCAGGAGCCCGGCCGCTAAGGCGAATCCCACCGCGATCCAGGGCAGTACCAAGGCAGAAGATGGGAAGGGGGTCATAGGCGGGATCTTGGGGACTAAGCGTGGACCTTTAACTTACCGGACAAAGCCAGCGATGCATGACAGAAACACGCTGTAAGCGGGCATCATGGAAAGCGATGGCCACCTCGCCGATTTTACGACTTCCTCATGCCGAGATCCTCGAAGACCCAGAGATCCTGGAGCCGTACCGCTTTGACGAATCCCATGTGGCGGGGAAGCTACCCCTGGCCGTGGTGAAACCGAAGAGTCGGGAAGATCTCCGGGAGCTGGTCCGCCTTGCGAAATCAGCAGGCTTTGGCTTGGTGCCCCGGGGCGCTGGAACCGGCAAGGCCGGAGGCTGCGTGCCCACAGGACGGGTCGTGGTGGTGGACATGAGCGCTTGGCCCGGCGGAATCCAGGTCTCGAACCAGAACCTTACCCTCACCGCTCCCGCCAGCGCCTGGCTGCGGGATGTCAAAGGCGCCGCGGAAGCTTCCAATCTGTTCTATCCTCCGGACCCCAATTCCTGGCCCCTTTGCGCCTTTGGCGGGAGCCTGGCCACGAACGCCGGCGGACCCAACGCCTGCAAGTACGGCATGACCCGGCATTGGGTGCTCGCTTTGGACGCGCTCATGGCCGATGGCGAGATCCACAGCTTCGGCATCGGCAGCGTGAAAGCCAATGTCGGCCCGAGTCTCGCGCAACTGCTCATCGGCAGCGAAGGCATTCTGGGACTGATCACAGGCGCCACGGTGCGGCTCATTCCAAAGCCCACTGAGTTCTTGACCCTTTTGTTGCCGGTCTCGCGTTTTCAGGATTTGTTGGAGTTGCCGGGACAGCTGTGCGCGAATGGCTTTCTGCCTTCGGCCTTCGAGTTTTTCGATGCCGCGGTTTTGGCGGAACTGCGCGAGAGCGGTCCAGAGGAAGCCCGCCGCCTGCCTGGGAAAGCGCTAGCGATCCTGGAATTCGATGACCGGGGCTGCACCTCGGAAGCCTTCATCTCATCGCTCACTGATGCCCTCGGACCTGTCTCGGAGCATCTGCAGCTCGCATCGGAATCGCGGCAGCGGGACCAGATCTGGAACCTCCGGCGACTGACGTCGGCCTTCCTGAAAGAGCGCCATCCGAAAAAAATCAGCGAAGACATCGTCGTTCCCCGCGACCGGATTCCTGCATTTTTCGGTGGCCTTGAAAAGCTGAAAATCCCCGCGGTGACCTATGGCCATCTGGGGGACGGAAATCTGCATGTGAACCTGCTGGCGGCGGGCGAAACGGAACCGTTGGACCTGGAACGCCAGTTGATGGATCTCTTCAAACTGGCAGTCCAACTGGGCGGCACCCTGAGTGGCGAACATGGCATCGGCCTGGCCAAGCGCGAGGCTTTTCTCGCCTTGAGCGATCCCGGCCAGATCGAGCTGTTGCGAAGCCTCAAATCCGCGCTGGATCCTAAAGGAATTTTCAATCCCGGAAAGGTGCTATGAAACCGCCAAACAAAACAAGCCGCCTTCAAATTGCCGAGAAGGCAATATTGCTTTTGATCCTGGTGGTTGCACTAACAGGATGTAAATGGCTCAGAGATCAGCGTGCCGCCGTGGTGATCTCGCCCGCCAAGGCGAGGGTGGAGCAAGGAGGCTTTATCCAATTCATCGCGACTCGGGCTGGAAAGCCAGTGGAAAATGCATCCTGGAGCCTCGACAAGCAAGACGTAGGAACCGTGTCCAAGAAGGGTCTTTTCCAAGCAGCCTACCAACCAGGGTCCTTCAAGGTTTTATTGAAGAACGCGAAGGGAAAGGTCCTAGGGGAAGAAACGGTCCAGATCACTCCAGCGACTAATATGCTGGCCACCACAGGGTTCGTGGAGCTCTATGACCCTATGACCGGACAATTCCAGGCCGTGGGTTCAATGGCGCAGCCCCGTTATGGGCATTCCGCCACCCTCATGACCGATGGCCGAGTCCTCATCCTGGGCGGATCAGATTATCAGCAGGATTTCACAGCTTCAGAAGTCTTTGATCCAGCGACCCTAAGCTTCTCGCCCTCTCCGGCGAATTTATTTTTCAGGCGTGAAGGCCAGGCCGCCGTCCTGTTGAAGGATGGTCGGTTGTTAGTGGTGGGCGGCATACCTTACGGCGACAGCAGCAACGTTGGGGATTGCACCGAACTGCTCGACCAGAAGACGAACACATTCAAGCCTTTCAAATCTGTCGAACTCGGGCGGTACCCATGCAACACGTTGAACCTCAAGGATGGGCGTGTGTTGTTCGCGGGGAAAGGATTGGAGATCTACGATCCCGCCACGGACAAGTTCACTTTCCAAGAAGAGGCGCGTGATAAGGAATTCGCGGGCATGGCATCAGCGGTTCTGGAGGATGGACGCGTTCTCTTCTGCGGTGGAACCGTTGAATACGGTGGTGGCGTCACGGTTCCGGTGAATAAGGCATTTCTGTTCTACCCGTCCAGCGGAACCCTTTCTGTTGCAGGCGGCCTCAGCCGCGGTCGTACAGGCCATGTGCTCGTGCCCATACGCGGTGGTGGCGCGCAAGTCGTAGGAGGTACGGTGAGGGAGGAGCTGGCCCCGATGCATATGATGGATCCTTCAGGCCAGACCTTCAATCTCGCCCATGGCTCCAACCATCCGGCCGACTCCATGGAGGGTTTCGATCCCATCCGCAGCAACTTCACCTCGGTTCAAGTAGAGGCGCTTCGCAACGCCGGCCCTGGGCTTCTCCTTAAGGACGGGCAAACGTTTCTTTGGGTTGGAGGCTTCGGTTGGGATCCAACTGACTTCATCGGTTCGCAGAATATTCAGTCAGGCGTGGCCACACAGGTTCCTCCGCTCGCAATTCCCCGATCCGGCCATACGATGACCCTGCTCAAGGATGGTCGGGTGCTCATTGTGGGTGGACGCACGAAAAACCGATAGGTGGCACAGGCGAATCTGGATTGAGGCCCTCCCATAGCCGAAAGCTGTGCCTGGAGGCAGGCCCAGGCCTCGTATACACTTTATGCAGTGACGACTACGGCCCCCGAGGCAGCCCCCGGACAGTTGTTGACCTTGCTCCGCCACGCAGAGGTTTTCGCGCCGGAGGCCTTGGGTGTGAGAGACATCCTGGTGGGCGGCGGGAAGGTGCTTTGGATTGGAGAGATAGCAACGGATCTCGGCGCTTTCCAGGCTGAAGAATTTGATCTCGAAGGGCGTCGTCTCCTTCCGGGGCTGATCGATTGCCACGCCCACGTGACTGGCGGTGGGGGCGAGGCTGGCGCCCATACGCGGGTGCCCGCCGTGCCGCTCTCCCGCTTCACCCTGGGCGGCGTCACCACCGTGGTGGGTGTGCTGGGGACGGATTGCACCACC
>JANXQX010000132.1 GCA_025353305.1 Holophagaceae bacterium | reverse complement strand
GCCCGGGTGACGCAAGAGATAAGGCCCGACTGTGTCTTCATGCTCCATGGCTTTGGCAAGAAATCCCCGTGGCTGAAGCGCGTGCACAACGTGGGCGCCGCCGATTCGGTGCTGCTGGAGACCGCCTGGGACAAGGTGAGCGGAAATGCCGCCATGCACGAGACCTTCGTCAAAGTCGTGAAGGTTTGAGGAGTTCGCCATGGCTACCAAAACCCTGAAAACTTCCAAGGCCATCCGACGCTTCGCGATGGTCATCGATGCCAGGAAATGCATCAACTGCAAGGCCTGCGTGGTCGCGTGCAAGGCCGAGAACCAGGTGCCGCTGGGCGTCTTCCGCAACTGGATCGGCGAGGAGGCATCCGGCGACTATCCCCACCTGCGCATGAGCTTCGATCCCGAGCAGTGCCACCACTGCGCAGACCCGAGCTGCGTGCGGGTCTGCCCCACCGGCGCCAGCTGGCAGCGGAAAGATGGCATCGTGCTGGTGAATGACGACGACTGCATCGGCTGCAAGTACTGCATCATCGCCTGCCCCTACAACGCGCGGTACCACAATCCCGAGACCCATACGGTGGGCAAGTGCACCTTCTGCTCGCATCGCGTGGATCGCGGCGAAATCCCGGCTTGCGTGGAGACCTGCCCCAGCAAGGTGCGGGTCTTCGGCGACCTGAACGATCCCACGAGCCACCTGCACCAGCTCCTGGCCACGCGGCGCTACGAAGTGAAAAACCCCCAGACCGGCAACGGTCCCCAGCTTTACTACCTCCTTTAGGAAATGACATGCGCGAACCTGTCTGGGAATTCCTCATCGTGAATTACTTGTTTCTGGGCGGTCTGTCTGCGGGGCTCTATTTCGCCTCGGCGCTGGCCACCTGGATCCAGGAAGACGGGGGCTCGGCCTATCCCCGTATCGCGCGGTGGGGTGCGCTGCTGGCGCCCTGGCCCGTGAGCCTGGGCTCGGCCCTGCTGGTGTTCGATCTGGGCAAGCCCTTCCGGTTCTGGAAGATCTTTTTCCATTTCCGCTGGCGTAGCCCCATGTCCATCGGCAGTTGGCTGCTGGTGGCCTTCACGTTTCTGAGCATCGCCTACTTGTGGGCCTGGCTGGAGCAGGGCGAGCGGCAGGCTCTGCTCGCGCGAGTCCCGGAGAAAGTCCGCACTCGAATCCCGGCTCGCATCAAGCATTGGTTGGATCTGGATGCCTCCGCCTGGCGGCGGAACCTGGCGATGCTCGGCTTTCCCATCGCGGTCGGCGTCGGCATCTACACCGGCGTGCTGCTGGGCGCCGTGCAGGCGCGGCCGTTCTGGAACACGAACCTGGTGGCGCAGATGTTCCTCTTCAGCGCGCTCAGTTCCGGCACCGCGGCCTTGGTGGTGGCCCGCCTGCTCGATCGCGAGCCCGTGGAGCTGAAGGAGATGCGCTTCCTTTATTCCATGGACATCACACTGATCGTGTTGGAGCTTTTCATAGTCCTGCCCTACCTCATCCATGGCGAGCTCAGCAGCCTTGCCGTGAAGGAGGCCTTGGCGCAAGTGCTCGGCGGACCTTTCACCATCGTCTTTTGGCTGCTCTTCATGGGCATCGGCCTGCTATTGCCCTTGGCCATCGAGCTGTATGAATTCAAGCCCGTGATCCTGGGGAAGGGGACCTTCCATATCCAGCCCCGCTGGGCGCTCACAGCCGGAGGGCTTGTGTTGTTCGGCGGCTACATGCTGCGCTACGTCTTCGTGTTCGCCGGGCAGGCCACGGGGTTCCGATGAGTTTTCATCTGCCCGATCTACTCCGTGCCCTCGCCGAGATGTTCGCCGAGCCCGGAGCTTTTCCGCAGGCAAGCCTGGAGGCCGCCATGGATGCGTTCTGGGTCTCGGCGGCCTTGAAATCCGAAATTCAACGTCTGCTCGAATGCGACCATTCGGATCTCGCGGTGGCCTACACGGACTTATTCCTCGTGAGCCGGGAAAACCCTGTGCTGCACCTGGAAGCCTCCGTGCATCGCACGGGCCTGTTGCGCGATCCCGCCCTGCTCCATGATCTCGATCGGCATTACGAAGCTTTCGGGTTCGAGGTGCCGGAAGGAAAGAGCCCTGACCATCTAGGCACCGAGTTGGAGGCTCTGGCCCTGGGGCTTCAGCGCCTGGAAGGCGCAGACGATCTGAGTCTGCCCAACATCGTGTCGAATCTACTGGGGCTGGTCGATCTGCATCTGCTGCCGCTGCTCGAAGAGCTTAAGATGCTGGCCAAAAACCGGCCCGTCCATCCAGCCTATGCCGCTGCAATTGCCGCGGCTTCCTCCTGCGTGGAACTGGTGCGGGGCGGCATCCTCGCCTTTACTTGATCAAGCCGACTAAAAGGTAACGACCTTGTCCGAATTCCGGATGAGTTCGTACAGGTCCTTCATGGTGGAAAGCGGACACAAGTTGGAACCTTCGGAATTCCTGATCTTGAGGCAGGTGCCGCAGGCGAGGATATTTCCGCCCGACGCCACCAGCTCCTCCATCATTGGGACGACCGGGAATGCGTCCGTATCGAGGGATTCGCATTCCACGCCATTCGCCAAGAGGAAGACTTTCACCTCATCGCCCTGCTTCAGCCCGAAGACGCCGAGCCGGAAAGCATTCCATACGGTTTCCGGATCGGTGGAGTAGATGATGATTCCAAGTTTCACGGTGGTTTCTCCAGTGCCAGGCAGATTGGAGTTCAGTTCTATGATGCCTTGGCCGTGCTGCTTTGCTTCAGCTATATCGGGCTTGGGGTATCTTGAGGGCAAGCTCTCAGGGAGGCACCATGTTCCGCCACATCGCTGATTTCAAG
>JANXQX010000118.1 GCA_025353305.1 Holophagaceae bacterium | reverse complement strand
GGCGGAGGTGGGGCCCCAGGTTCCGGCTCTATTGCAGGGCCGTGGACGGCCCCGCAAAGGTCAGAAGCTGGAACCCACGGCCACCCATAGCCTGCGAATACAGAACGCTCTTTGGGCCGCCCTGGAGTCGAAAGCCAGTCTCGCCGGGCTCAGCCTGAATCAGGCAGCGAATCTCGCCATCCTGGAGTGGGCGGGCCGCCGCTGAATCTAGAATCCAATTCCTGCAGCCTCCGCGCCTGTGGCAGCCCGCCGACGTGGCCCGCTGCTTCAAAGGCCGGGGTCGCTTCCGCGATTCCATCAACGCGCATCTGGAACTGCTCTCCGACCTCGGCGTCATCACCCGCCTGGATACGCCCGAAGGCCCGCGCTACCACAAGCCCGTGGCGATGGCAGCAGGGGCTTAGGCAGGCCAAGCCTTCAAGTATTCGGAAGGACTCATCACCTTCACACCCCGCCGGATTGTCGATGGGAAATCAGCCTTATTGCCCGTTACCAGCACCGCGCCCGTGGCGTGGGCCAGGGCGAGGAAGGGCAGGTCGTCGGGATCGGGCCCTTCCAGTGGCCAAGGCTTTGGATCGGGCTGCAGGAATGCCACCGAAGTGAACCGGGGGAACCAGGCGGGAGGAAACCCGGCCTTTCGGAATTTGGGCCTTGAAAGCACTTCACGGTACTCCGCTTCAAGCGCGGGACAGATGAAGACGGGGACTTGGCGAAGCAAGACGCGCTCAAGGATCCGCGCCACATCACTATCCGGTTTCAAACCTGCCGAGACCAGGATGTTGGTATCCAACACGACCGCGTGGCTCACGCGGATTTCAGCTTCCGCTTGAGCGTTTTCCTCGCTGAGCGGATTTCGGCTTCGATTTCCTCAGGGCTCAAGGACTCCAGACCGGCGGCGGCAGCTTGGCGCTGGCCTTGGCGCAGGGAGAGCACCGCAGCTAGTCCCTCGGCCAGGTCCATGAGCGTGGAGCGATCTGCTTCTGGAACTGGGAACAGCAAGTAATCCTGGTCCCGGCCGGTCAGTAGCACCGGTTGTGAGCCCGAGGCCCCTCCAGGAATCTTTAAAGCCTGGAGCGTCTTGATGCCTTCTCGTTGGAAATCTCTTAGGGCGATGGTCTTCATGTAGAACCTCTTGGTCTAATTGTCGTCATAACGGCGACAAAAGCAAGAAGCTCATGCGCCTTTGGGCAGTTCCGCCTGCTTGGCCTTCTTACGGCTTCGCGCTTTTTCCACTTCGGGCAGGTGTTCCTCGGCCCACTGGCACAAAGCGGAGAGCGGCGCTCTCAAGGTTTCGCCCAGGGGCGTCAATTCGTACTCGGTGCGGGGCGGGACTTCGGGGTAGACCGTGCGTTTCACCAGGCCGTCGTCCTCGAGCTGGCGGAGGGTCTGCGTGAGCATCTTCTGGCTGATGCCTTCGATGCGCTTGTGCAGTTCGCCGTACCGGTGTTTGCCGCCGGACAGCAGGTAGATGACCAGCGTGGTCCATTTGTCGGCGATGAGATCGAGCACCTGGCGAGTGGGGCAGGCGCCGCTCAAGACATTGGGGTGAAGTGCACAAGCTTTTCTAACCATTGGGTACCTACATTCCAAAATAGTGCCTACTTTCCAAAAGATTGTAAGCAACCTAATCATAGCCTACGGTTCAAACAACCGCAACCATTGGAAAAGGAGAACACCATGATCCTCGTCACCGGAAGCACTGGAAAAGTCGGGCAGCAGCTCGTGGCCGCCCTGAAGGCGAAGGGCGCGGCCTTCAAGGCCCTGGCCCGCAGCGAAGCCTCCCTGAAGGCTCTCCAGGCCCAGGGTGTGGAAGCCGTGAGGGGCGACCTGGGGGACCCGGCCTCCCTGAAGGCCGCACTCCAGGGTGTAGACAAGCTCTTCCTGCTTTCGTCGGCGTCGCACTTCGACCGCCTGGAAATCGCCGCCATCGAAACGGCGAAGGCCGCGGGCGTGAAGCATGTCGTCAAGCTGTCGGCCCAGGGCGTCAGCGCCGATTCATCCAATCCCCTGTTCCGGGCCCACGCCCAAGCCGAGCGCGCCCTGGAGGAGTCCGGTCTCGCATACACCATCCTGCGACCCACCTTCTTCCAGCAGAATTGGGTGGCCTTCTACTCCCACGCCATCAAGGCTGGGCAGCCGGTCTACGTCAATGCTGGGGACGGCCGCCTGGCCTGGATCGACACGCGGGACATCGCCGCCGTGGCCGCCGCCGCCCTTACGGAGCCGGGCCACGAGGGCCTGGTCTATGACCTCACCGGGCCAGAGGCCCTGGGCTACGCCGAGGTGGCTGCCCGCCTGGGCAAGCTGCTGGGGCACGAGGTCGCCTACGTCCCCGTCAGCGACTCGGCCGCCTTCCAGGCCATGAAGGGCATGGGCATGGACGCTTGGTACTCGTACGGCATGGTGACGCTGAACCAGGGCGTCCGCCGCGGCATCGCGGAACCCACCACTGGCACCGTGGAACTAGTCACCGGCGCGGCGCCCCGCAACCTCGATGCCTTCCTCCAGGAGAACCTCGGCGCGTTCCGGTGAAGAGAAAAACCACGCGTTCCACGCGGGATGGGGTTATCCCCGCCCAGCCGCACCCACGAAACGACCCATCAAAGGAGCCACGATGCCCTCTTCATCCACCGCCATCTCATCCGATGCCCTCATCCACCAGTTGGAATGGCGCTACGCCACGAAACAGTTCGACGCTGCGCGCAAGATCGGAAAGGAAACCTGGAAGGCCCTTGAAGAGGCCCTGGTGCTAACGCCCTCGTCCTACGGCCTTCAGCCCTACAAATTCATCGTCGTCACCGACCCGGCGATCAGGGCTAGGCTGCGGCCAGCGTCTTGGGGCCAGTCGCAGATCGAGGACGCTTCCCACCTTGTGGTATTCGCCATCAAGAAATCCATGGGCGAGGAGCACATCTCCCATTTCCTGGACCGCGTGGCCGAAGTCCGCGGAGTCTCCAAAGAGAGCCTCGAAGGTTACAAGGGCTTCATGATGGGCGATCTGGTGAACGGCCCCCGCGCCGCCAGCATCGATCAGTGGGCCGCCCGCCAGGCCTACATCGCCCTGGGCAACTTCATGACCTCCGCCGCCCTTCTCGACGTGGACACTTGCCCCCTGGAAGGCATCGATCCCGCTGCTTATGACTCGATCCTGGCCCTGGAAGCCGATGGCTATGCAACGGTCTGCGCCTGCGCCGCCGGTTACCGCAGCAAGGAGGACAAGTATGCCAAGCTGCCCAAGGTCCGGTTGCCGGAATCGGAGCTGATCCAGATGCGATGAGCCTTCGGGATAGAATAGAAAGAGATGATTTAACCGGAACTACCCTCGCAGAAGACCACCGAGAAAGCGGAGGTTCTCAGAGAAATCCAAACATTGTGGAAGAAACACCTCAGCGCACCTCCTACCCTCTGAGTACCTCTGCGAGTGTTTTTCACTTCCAGATGATTCCGTTTCCCTGACAATCTTGATGCGCAGGCCGCGCCCTCACTTGGAGACTTTCCATGCAGCAGCGAACCCTTGGAACGCAAGGCCTGGCCGTCTCGGCCCTCGGCCTGGGCTGCATGGGGATGTCCGAATTCTATGGCGCCACGGATGACACCGAATCCACCGCCACCATCCATCGCTTTCTCGATCGGGGTTTCAACTTCCTTGACACGGCTGACGCCTATGGACCCTTCCGCAACGAGGAACTGGTGGGCCGTGCCATCAAGGGGCGCCGGGATTCCGTGGTGCTCGCCACCAAGTTCGGAATCCAGCGTACAGACAACCCCGCCGAACGGCGCATCAACGGGAAGCCCGGATATGTCCGGGCCGCCGCCGAGGCCAGCCTCAAGCGATTGGGTGTGGATCACATCGACCTTTACTATTTGCATCGCGTGGATGCTGAAACGCCTATCGAAGACACGGTGGGCGCCATGGCGGAATTGGTGAAGGCCGGAAAAGTACGCTACCTGGGCCTTTCAGAAGCCGCGCCGGACACCTTGCGCCGCGCCATGAAGGTGCATCCCGTATCAGCGTTGCAAAGCGAATATTCCCTTTGGACCCGTGACCCCGAAGACGGGGTGCTGGCGGCCTGCCGCGAGCTGGGCATCGGCTTCGTGGCCTACAGTCCGTTGGGCCGTGGATTTTTGACAGGGCAGCTGCGGAAGTTCGAGGATTTCGCCGCCGATGACTACCGGCGCTTCTCGCCGCGGTTCCAGGGCGAGAATTTCCAGAAGAATCTGGACCTAGTGGACAAGGTAGCGGAGCTGGCGAAAGCAAAGGGATGCACGCCAGCGCAATTGGCTTTGGCCTGGGTGCTGGCCCAGGGGAAAGACATCGTGCCGATCCCTGGCACCAAGCGCCGCGCGACGCTGGACGAGGACCTGGACGCACTTGACGTCGAACTCACGAAAGACGATCTCGCGCAGATCGACGCGGTGGTTCCCAAGGGCATCGCCGCCGGCATGCGCTACCCCGAAGCGATGATGAAACTCGTGGGCCGCTAAGGCCAATAAGGAGCAACCATGAAACGCACCGCATCCGCCGCCTGGCAAGGCGATCTGAAGACCGGAAAAGGCAAGCTGAGCACCCAGAGCGGTGTGCTCAGCGATACGAACTATGGCTTTGGCAGCCGCTTCGAGGATGGTCCGGGCACCAACCCCGAGGAACTCATCGCCGCCGCCCACGCCGGGTGTTTCACCATGGCCACCTCCGCTGCCTTGACCAAGGCCGGGTTCAGCGCCGAGCGATTGGATACCAAGGCCACACTGAGCCTCGAACAGGTGGAGGGAAACTGGACCATCACCGCCGTGCACCTGGATCTGAAAGCGCGCATCCCGGGCCTTGCCGAGGCGCAGTTCCAGGAGATCACCGCCGGCGCCAAGGCCGGCTGCCCCGTTAGCCGCGTGTTGAAAGCCGACATCAGCCTTTCGGCCATTCTCAAAGCTTGAAACAGGGATCAAGGAGCCGCCATGTTTGAACACCTCAAGCAGCTTGCCAAAGCTGGATGCCACGCTTCGGCCGGAGGGCTGTTATGAACCTGCGAAATGCGAAAATTCTGGTCACCGGCGGCAGTTCCGGCATCGGTTTCGAAACGGCGCGCACCTTGATTGAGGCCGGGGCGCAGGTCGCCATCACCGGTCGCGACGAGGCCAAGCTCCAGGCCGCAGCGGCAACACTGAAGGCCCATGCCATCCGGGCGGATGTAAGTATTGCCGCCGACGCCCAGCGCATGGTCGACGAAACCGTGCGGGCTTTCGATTCCGTGAACGTGCTCATCAACAATGCGGGATTCGGCTCCTTCGCGCCTTTGGTGGCACTCGACGTGGCGGAGTTCCGCCGCGTGATGGACACGAATGTATTCGGTGCGATGCTCGCGGGCCAGGCGGCAGCCCGATATTTCATCGCTGCAGGGAAGGGCGGGAATATCATCAACATCGCCTCCACGGCGGCCCAGAGGGGCTTCGCGAACGGAACAGCGTATACCGCCAGCAAGTTTGCTTTGACCGCCATGACCGAGTGCTGGCGGGCGGAGTTGCGCAGCCACGACATCCGGGTGATGCAGGTGAACCCTTCGGAAGTCGTGACGGAATTCCAGGCCCGCATGGGCAAGCAGCAGGTGGTCAATGAGACCAAGTTGCGCGCCAGGGAAATCGCCCACGCCATCAAGGCCATGCTGGAAATGGACGATCGCGGCTTCATCCCGGAACTCACGGTCTGGGCCACCAATCCGAAATGACGGCTCCGGCAGTGTGGAACTGCTCATCGGCCATGAACCGAGCCACCTGGGACTTGTCTGCTGGAAAAACCCGGGCGAATTCAAGGCCGGATCGGCTAGGGTGGATTCATTGAATGGAGCCATCGATGGATGAACAAACCAAACCCCTGATGGTCCTTGTAGGCATGGGTCCGGGTATGGGTCTTTCACTGGCGCATCGCTTTGCGAAAGAGGGCTACCGCATCGCCTTCATGGCCCGGCGTCTGGACGCGGTAAAATCCTTCACGGACCGGCTGCGGAAAGAGGGCATACCCGCCTGGGGCTATGGCGTGGACGCTGCAGACCCCGCTTCTCTTCAGGCCGCCTTCCGCTCCATTTTCGGGAGCCTGGGCGAGCCTGACGTGCTGATCTACAACGCGTCCGTGTTCCGCGAGGCACCCCCATCACAACTCGATCCCGAGGCTCTGAACCTTGAATTCCGCAGCATGGTCGGCGGCTTCCTGGTTTCCGCACAGGCGGTGATTCCGTCCATGAAAGCCAAGGGCAGGGGCACGATTCTCCTGACCGGCGGCGGTTCCGCCCTCAGTCCGTTCGCCAGCGGCGCGAGCCTCTGCATCGGCAAATCCGGCCAGCGCAGTCTCTGCTTCAGCCTTGCGCAAGAACTTGCCCCCAGCGGCATCCATGTGGCCACGATCACCATCTGTGGCTTCATCGCACCCGGCACCACCTTTGATCCCGATCAAATTGCCGAGGAATTCTGGCAGCTTCATACGCAGAAACAGGGAGCGTTCGAGACCGAGCGGATCTTCCGGGGATGAAAGCTAAAACCCGGCCACTTCCCAGAAGGGCGCGCTCAATCTCCAAGTGCAACATTCCTCAGAAAGAATGGTTGCATGGGAAAACACTACACACATCTGAGTTGCGAGGAACGAGCCATGATCCAGGCGAAGCTGGAGTTGGGATTCAAGCCTCGGGCGATCGCCCGAG
>JANXQX010000114.1 GCA_025353305.1 Holophagaceae bacterium | reverse complement strand
GATAGGGCCTATCAGGAAAAGGTTCATGGTTTCATGTCCCAGATCTGGGATGCCTGCCAGGCGCAGCGCATCAAGCCGGATGGGTCAACCTTTTTTAATCGGGGTCTGGGCATCCTGCAACTGGGCCTTCAAAAATCTTGGACCAGAGTCCAGGATACGGGCCAGCCCAATTTTGAACGCAGGCCCGGGGGCAACCGAAATATTTACATCTGGACCAAGCGGCTCCAACCAAGCACAGGCCATGAGGGTGATCCGCGTTTCTACGAAACGGACCTGGGTTATAACCAGGAAATGGTGAATGGAATCCTCAATCACCTCAGAGGCATCACTGTTGATCCCACGCACGCTGCTCTCTCGCACATGGAATCAGATCGCATTGATATCTACGTGAACGGCGTTCAAAATCTTTCTCAGGAACTTGAAGATTCCACCGACAAGCTCCAGCAACACTTGGATGAACTGACATTCGGCAGTACTCCGCTACCCCTAGAATCGCCGAAACACACACCAGTCATAGGGCTTTGGAACTGGTCCTCCAAACATTATTCCGGGGGCTATTTGCACCCTGCGGATCGGGATTGGTTTGATGGTTCGGATTGTCTGCGGGGAAAGGCCGAGGCGGCCCTTCCTACATTGCCCACCACGAATTTCGACACCATCAAACTCATTGGGCTGCTCCGCGCTGCCACCGAGGTATTGTGGGGGGCCGGCTATGAAGAAGCCTTCTATCGCGCACGAATGAGGCCGGAGTTTGTGAACCAGAACTATGGCACTCATTTCTGGGAATTTTCAGGTGATTCAGCCAAACTTAGGGATCTCGTCCCTGATTATTTTCTAAAGAATGCCGAGTGGGATTCTATGGCGGATCGATATCGGAATCCTGTATATCGCGCATGGATCGTTCCTCAGACCGCACCCACCTTCGAATTACAATACGGTGTGAATACTTTAGGAAAAACTCCGGAACAAATTTGGTCTGCACGTGTGGAACTGGCCCTTGCGGAATTAAACTCGAAACAATATCCACGAGACGCAGAGGGGGAACTTGATCGCCTGAGGGCCAATTTGGAAAAGGTTCAACTTACACTGCATGCCCATAGTCAAGGTGCCATTCTCGCCGTCGCGGCCAGCAGCCGCGTAGGGGCCATCTCACGTAGCCGTTCGTTTTCAGCAGATGAAATGGATGCTGGGCAGGGTACGGTGTCTTTTGATATCCCTGTGGCCCCTCAATTCAAGTTCGTGGGATATGGGGGCGGAGCCAACATGCTTGATTTCGGCTCTGAAAAACGATTTGCGAGCTACGTACACCACCTCAATGAACAGGACGGAGTCACCTACTTCGTGGGGATGGCGGATCCCTTCCAGCAGTCGCCCCTGGTCCAAGGTCTGAGCGCCATAGCCATCGCCGTTCAAACGGGTGTGCAGGTTGGCGATCTCTTTACATTCAACCTTCCAAAAACGCTGGCGATGCGCGCTGGTTTTGGTGCGCTGGTCCAGGAAGTGTTATTCTCAGGCCCGAATCCAGCAGAGGCTAGGGTCCTCACGGGCCCCACTGCTACCGAAATAAACGCATGGCGGAGTTTCCACCGGGTCATTTGGCATCGGAAACCTGGCGCATCTAGTCAGACCCTGAATCCCGAACATCATAATTTCTACAATGCCTACGCCTGCAGTGCTGGCACCGAGGACACTGCCCCCGTGAATGAATTGCCCGTTGCAACAAAGGCATTTCGGCTGATGCTCACCAAATCTCTAAGTCCTTTGGAGGGCGTCGGTGCACCGGATTGTCTTCATGACTGAGGCGAGGATTCGCATGCAATTTAGGCCATTACTCTCCGCTGCAATCATCATCGTTGCTCTCATTTCGACCGATTGTACCAAGGAAGCCCGGATGCGCATTGCCGCTGAACGGGGAGACCCCAGAGCGATGTGTGATTATGGAGACTATTTGATTAGACAACGCCCACGGAATTTCTATTCGGATGGGGATGAGGGATATAGGTGGATTGAGAAGGCGGCAAATGCGGGGGATGTCCAAGCAATGCGTGATATGGGCTCCCTCAACGCAGCTGGCTTGACCAAAGAGGGCATGAAGAACGCTGTTTACTGGTATAACAAGGGCGCTGAAGCGGGCGAAACGAAATCCATGCTGGAGTTGGCCAACGCCTATCGTTTTGGCGAATTAGGACTAGAAAAGAATGAGAAGGAAGCACAATTCTGGTATGACCAAATAGCCAGAGCAGAAAAAGAAAAGACCTGGGAGCCCGAGCGGCGTTCGGCCCTGGGGGGCAATGCAGCGGCGATGGAGAGGCTCGGAGAAAAGTATGAGAATGCCTCCACATTTGACGGGAGCAGCCAGGCCTTCGAGTGGTACACCCGAGCCGCCCAGGCTGGGAACCAGCCCGCCATGATGCGCTTGGCGCATGTGTACGAGTTTGGCGAACTCAAACTTCCCAAGGACCAAGGCAAGGCGGTGGAGTGGCATACCAAGGCAGCTCAAGTCGGAAATAAGACTGCCATGATGCGATTGGTGAATGCCTATCAGCACGGAGAACTGGGCCTTCCAAAGGATCAAGGAAGGTCGGATTTCTGGTTTAGAAAATGGCAGGAAGCCATGGGAGCGAGATGATCAATGGCCGTTCCTCGCGGGCCCGTTCGACCTCAGCCGATGAAATGGGAGCGAGCCAGGGAGCGGTGGTACGGACCATTCCTGTAGTCCCCCAATTCAAGTTCGTGGGATATGGCGGCGGAGCCAACATGCTCGACTTCGGCTCTGAAAAACGATTCGCGAGCTATGTTCACCACCTCCATGAACAGGGCGGAGTTACTTACTTCGTAGGGATGGCTGATCCCTTCCAACAATCGCCACTGGTGCAAGGCTTAAGCGCCATAGCGATCGCGGTTCAAACCGGTGTACAGATCACGAATCTCCAAGGCTTCAACCTTCCTAAAAAGCTGGCCATGCGTGCGGGCATTGGAGCGCTGATCCAGGAGGCACTGTATTCGGGCCCGAACCCGGCGGAGGCCAAGGTTCTCGCGGGGCCCTCGCCTCTCGAAATCAATGCATGGCGGAGTTTCCATCGAGTCATATGGCATCGGAAAACGGGTGCCTTCT
>JANXQX010000103.1 GCA_025353305.1 Holophagaceae bacterium | reverse complement strand
CACGCTCTGGTGTGATCCGTGCCGGGTCGCCTGAATTTGCGGGCTATTAGCCCGCTGGCGCTACGCGCCTCGCGAAGCGACTTCCGGTCCCAGTGAAGGCTGATGGAACTTGTGCATTTTTCCTGGCGCTCTTCTCGGTATCGGCAGAGCCGATACACGAGACAAAGGGAAATCTGGCGTCTTGGCGGCGAATTCAATTTTTTGAATGCAACTTGGTATGAGCCCGCACTGTACGCCGCCAATGGGAACCTCTACCTGGTGTTGCAGGGACTGGTCTATTCAGGCGGCCAACCCGTGGCTTCCCGGTGCCGTGTCCATGTCTTCGCGACGCAACCAAGCGGCCTTCCCGGTTCATGGAGATGGTCCTACAAAGGGCTGCTCTCCGGAGCCGATACGGCAGCCGCGCTGGGCGGCCAGATCCTGAGCCAGGTGGAAGTGGCCCGCAGCGTCGATGGCAAACTGTTGATGATCGCCACGCCCACAGACTGGAGTCCCTCCGCCCAGGACCTCATCCACAAAGGTTGCACAGTCATCGAGGTGGCCTCCCTTGATCCACCTGTGCTGGCGAAGGACAGCAGCGGCCAACTCATCCGCCGGGTGGCGGTCACGGCCTCTGATCTGCCCCCTTTGGGTGGAGCTGCCAGCTGCTATGATCCGGCCTCCTCCACTGGCTTGCTATACACGCGGCGCTTCCTGACGGCGACGGAATTCAAGGTCGAAGTCTGGAAGACCAGCCTCCGGCCTTGAAGGCGTGTTTTAAAAGCGGGCGGGCTGCTCTCCGCTAATCTTTAAGGCATGGCGCAAATCGAATTCAAGGATGCCTTGGTCTTCACGGGCGGAGGCACAGGCGGACATTTCTTCCCGGCGGTGGCCTTGGCGGAAGGCGCGAAGGCCCGGTGGTCCCACTTGCCCATTGCCTTCGTGGGCGCCATCCGCGGCATCGAAGGCATCAAGCTGCCGCAGTCGCAATGGCCCCATCTGCTCTTTGAAGTCGAAGGCTTTCTGGGGCGCTCGCCCTTGAAGATGACGCGGGCCGCCTGGAAGCTGTGGCGGGCGAAATCAAACCTGAAGGCCCACTGGAAAAGCCATCGCCCCAAGGCGGTCATCGGCACCGGTGGCTATGGCGCGGCGCCGGCCCTGCTAGCGGCCCGGGACCTGGGCATTCCCTATTTCCTGCATGAGAGCAATGCGGCGCCAGGCGAATTGGTGCGCCGGGTTTCCAAGGGCGCCAGGCGCGTGTGGTGCGGCATGGACGCGGTCATGCCGCTGCTGCCGGGAGCTGATTGCCTCACCGTGGGCACACCTATCCGCTCATCCTTTCTTCGGGAATTCACCAAAGTGAAGGATTTGGCAACCCCCTTCCAATTGCTCGTGCTGGGGGGCAGCGGCGGGGCGCGGGCGATCAATGAGGCGATGATGCTGGCGGCTCCCTCCTTGCTGGAGCAGTTTCCCGATTGGACGATCCTGCACCAGTCCGGTGCCAAGGAATTCGAGCGGCTCCAGGCTGCACCCCGGAACGAGCGGCATCAGATCGTGCCTTTCATCGAGGCCATGGACGCAGCCATGGAAGCCTCGAGCCTGGTCATCTCACGGGCCGGTGCCAGCACCTGCGCAGAGCTGAAGGCCGCGGGCCGGGGGGCCATCCTGATCCCTCTGCCTTACTCAGCCCATGACCATCAGAAAAAGAACGCCGAGGCGCTGGGATTGGAAAACCGCGCGGTGCTGGTGAGCCAGCAGGCCAACCTAGCCGATCACATCGAAGCCCATGCTTCAAGCCACATGGCCAACGCCTACGCCCGCATCAAACTGGGGAAGACCCCGGAGCCCAACCGCGCCGTGGAATTATGTCTGGATGATCTAGCGACGGCGCTGGGCAATCCGTGAAACGGGATCTGGACTGCCGAGTTGTCAAGCCCGGCGTCACCTTTGGCGAACCACTTAATTCGAGCAACGGCCCATCCAAATTGAACCTGATGTGGCTAGCCCCAAGCTTGAAGTTCAAAGGCCATTAAGCGGGGTTCAAATCCCATGGCTCAACCCTCATCTTCGATCTATTCTGGCTTCACCTTTTCTGGGAGGACAGCATGGGACTGATGGACATGGTGGGTGGCCTGATGGGCGGCAGCGGTCAGGGGGTGGGGCAGAATTCCATGCTCAACGCCGTGATCGGAATGATCCAGCAGCATCCCGGTGGGATCCAGGGCCTGCTAGGCAAGTTCCAGCAGAACGGCCTCGGCGATCAGGTGCAGAGCTGGGTTGGCACGGGCGAGAACCAGGGGATCGGCGCAGACCAGGTGCAGCAGGCGCTGGGCCAGGACCAGGTCGCGGGCCTGGCGCAGCAACTCGGCGTCGGACATGGTGAAGCCGCCGCGGGGCTCGCGCAATTCCTGCCGCTCATCATCGACAAGTTGAGCCCGCAGGGCCAATTGCCCAGCCATGAGGAAACCCAAAGTGGCGGCGGGCTGATGGGCATGCTCGGCGGGTTGTTGAGCTAGGCGTTGCCGGAAACCACGGATTTAATATCGTTCAAGAATTTATTCTGTGCGAGGGATCCCAGCGACCGTACCTAGTTCACCAGCGGCCCCATCTGGCCCATCGAATACGGATTCCCCACGCTGATGGTCCCGGGTCCACAACCTCGGCTGTATCATTCTCCACCTACCCCCACACCACTTCGGGAGACCCCATGGCCACGCGACCCATGCCCACCGGATTCGGTTCGTACTCATGGCAGCAGCTCAACACCACGGATCTCGCTGCGGCCGAAGGCTTCTACACGAAGCTGTTCGGCTGGGAAGCCAAGCGTGAGGACATGGGAGCCTTCGGCCCCTTCGCTGTGATCAAGAACGCGGGTCAGGACATCGCCAGCCTCATGCAGATTCCCGCAGGCGCGGGGAGCCAGAGCCACTGGCTCTCCTATGTATGGGTCGAAAACATCGATACGAGTTTCGAAAAGATGCAGGCCTTGGGAGGCAAGGCTTTCGTACCTCCCACGGCCATCCCCGGCGTGGGCCGTTTCGCAGTTTTCGCCGATCCCGGTGGGGCCTTGCTGGCCCTGTTCGAGCAGACGCCCCCCGTGGATCCGACCAAACCCGCACCAACGGGTCCCGGCACCTTCTGCTGGTTCGAGTGCACCACCCGGCTTGATGAAGCCTGCATCGCCTTCTACACCGCCCTGTTCGGGTGGACCACCTCGAGCATGGATATGGGGCCCGCCGGTACATACGCCCTCTTCCACAACCACGGCGAACAGGTCGCAGGCTTGATGCCCATGAATGGCCCCGAATGGCCCGCTGACATGCCCGCCCATTGGATGCCCTATGTTCTGGTTAACAACGTGGATGAAACCTACGCCCGCGTCGAAGCCTGCGGCGGACAGGGCTGCGTCCCGCCCACCGACATACCCAACGTCGGAAGATTCGCGGTGATCGATGACGGTTGCGGTGGATTCATTTCGATATTCCGGGGGGCGTGAGGTGATTGCGATGACTCAGACACTTGCAGTTGATTTCTTGGGTATTCGCTTGGGGAATGATTCACACGGCCGGAAGTCGTCGAATTCAGAGTCAGGAAACCTGCCGCACAGCCTGAAGGTACGAAATGTCCAATTCACGCACAGTATTCCTGACTTTGCTGGCCATGATCGCATTCGCCGGCAATTCGCTGTTGTGCCGTGCCGCTCTGAAACATACCGGCATCGACGCAGCGAGTTTCACCACGATCCGGCTGGGCTCGGGTGCGGCGATGCTTTGGCTGGTCGCGCGATTTGGCCATGGCACGAATAGCGGGAAGGGCAACTGGCTATCCGCCTTCGCGTTGTTTGTTTATGCGGCTGGCTTTTCGTTCGCATATGTGAGCCTTCCTGCGGCTACGGGTGCGCTGCTCCTCTTTGGCGCTGTGCAGGCAACGATGCTGGGCCACGGCATTTGGGCAGGAGAACGCTTTCTGAGGCTGCAGCTCGCCGGCCTCGTGCTCGCTCTCGGAGGACTTGTGTGTCTGCTATTGCCAGGTATTTCTGCGCCGCCCCTGTTGGGCTCACTATTGATGTTGAGCGCTGGGGCCGCATGGGGCGTCTATTCTTTGCGCGGGAAAGGCGCAGGCGATCCCACCAAGGTGACGGCTGGGAATTTCCTGCGCGCTGTTCCAATCGCCGCAGCATTGAGCGCACTGACGCATAGGGGCGCTTCATTGGATGCCGCTGGATTTGGATTCGCGGTCGCATCAGGCGCGCTGGCTTCCGGAATCGGGTACGCCATCTGGTACACGGCATTGCCTGCGTTGAAGGCAACCAAAGCGGCGACAGTGCAGCTCAGTGTTCCAGTCATCGCAGCCATGGGTGGCATCGTCTTCCTCGGTGAGACCGTGACTCTGCGCCTGGTATTGGCGTCTGTAGCCATACTCGGTGGCATCGCGCTGGTGATTCTGGAGAAACAAAATGCAAATGGAGCCCTGCAGGTCGCTCCTGCCGAAACCACGACGCAAAGCGGTTAAGTTCGATTGTAAGACTGCGGTATTCCTTAGTGAGGTTTAATGAAACGCTTTCAGGCAACAGCCTTTTATCGCAAGGTGGCTCCCGCCATGCACCGACTTGTTTTGCCATTGCTGCTGCTTCTCCACCCTGGAGAACTCCTCTCCCATGAGCCATGTGGTTGCGCGGGGGAGGCAAAGGCTGTCGGCCCTTCATTCAGGGTCCGGGGCCGGCTGTCTGCCTGGAACGGAAACCCCACCTTCCGGATATGGATCGTTGGAACGAAGCGGATGCTGGGAATCCGCCAAGGCACTGAAATGCCGAAGGAGCTTCAGGCACTTCTCGGATCCTTTGAGACTGAAGTGGTAGGTGATTTTGTCGTGTGCCCTCTGACCCGGCCTAAAAAAGGTGTGATGCAAATTGTCTGCGTAGGTTCGGCGTCCAATCTTGTAACACGGACTAAGAGCAGGCTTCATTCATACAAGGCTCCTCGAACATGACCCAATCGCCTCCCCTCTCCTTCCGTCCCGCGACTTCTGCTGACGCTCGGCTCCTCGCGGCGCTGGTGAATTCGGCGTATCGCGGAGATTCGAGCCGGGCGGGGTGGACGACGGAGGCGGACCTGGTCGCGGGAGCGCGGACGGATGAGGAGGATGTTCGGCGGATGCTGGCGGAGATCGGATCCATGATCCTGCTCTGTCTGCAAGCAGGCGAAATCATCGGCACGGTCTACCTGAAGCGGACCGATGCAACTTCAGCGTACTTGGGCCTCTTCGTGGTGCGGCCGAACCTGCAGGGCGGCGGCATCGGCAAGCAATTCCTTCAGGCCGCCGAGCGCGCAGTCGTTAAGCGCTTTGGCAGCACACGCATGTGGATGACCGTCATCACCGTGCGGGATGAACTCATCGCCTACTACGAGCGCCGAGGCTACCAGCGCACCGGGGAGCTGAAACCATTCCCAAAGGAGGCCGGTGCCAGTGTGCCCCAGGTGGCGAACCTGCAGATGGAGGTCCTGGAAAAGCGCCTTGACGATTTCGAAACACCAAATGATGTCGAGAGTGGGTGAGGTGGGAGGTTTGAGCGATGAGGATCGCGAAGGTGGCGCCCTTCCGGTAGATTCAACGTCTATGAACCTCAAGGGAGCTTTCCTCGCGTTTGCCCTGTGCGCCTTGGCGGGGTGCCAGGGTTCGGGGTCCGACACTCCATCCAACACGCCGGCCGTACCCCACGCCTTGGCGGTGGCGGCTGTGCAGGACCTGGGCACCGTGGCGCATCCGGCCTCGGTCCTGGCCCGTGACGGCGGCGCCACTGGCCGGGTGGGCGGGCGGATACTGTGGACTTTCGGCGATACCCTGTTCTCGCCTGCCGCCGTGGACGGGGCAGCTTCCCGCTCGAACACCGCGGCCCTGGCGGAGTTCGCGCATCCCCTGGCCACCACCGAACCGGTGGATGCCAAAGGCGCGCCTTCCCCTTTGCTCGCATTCACGCCCGAGGAGAAGGCCTACAACGACGCATCCGGGCGGCCCGACGATCGCTACGCGCTTTGGCCGGGCAGCGTGGTGGATGACGGCATGGGCGGGGGACTCGTCTACTACCTGAAACTGAAGGTGCATCCGGGCTTCCTGAACTATGAATTCTTCGGTTCCGGAGTGGCGCGCGTAGTGGCCGGAAGCACCGTGGCCACCCGCGAACCGGGCCTGCTCTTCCCCGCGCCAGGGCCCATCTTCGACAACGCCTTCGCGATGGATTCCTTCGTTTATATCTATGGAGCGCTGCCGGGCAGTTCCGATCAGTCCGTGGGTGTGGGCCGGGCGCCCCTGGAGCAGGCCCGGGATGCCTCGGCCTACCGCTTCTGGGATGGCAGCACCTGGAGCAGCAGCCCGGCCACGGCCCGCGCGGTCCTGCAAGGAATTCCGGGGGCGCTCACGGTCTCGAAAAATGCCTGGCTGGGCCAGTATCTTGCCGTGCACAGCCTTGCCTTTTCCAACAAGATCGTGATGCGCGTGGCCGCCCATCCCGAAGGCCCCTGGAGCGACCCGGTGGAGGCCTTGACCGGGGCCGGTCCATCCAGCGGAAACGACTACGCGGGACGCGAACATACTGAACTTTCGCAAGACGGTGGTCAGCGGATCTACATTACCTATTTCAACCCCACAGGCACGTTCACCGGTGAGCTCCGCATGGCGGAGGTCAGGCTGAGGTGATGATTCCCCACTCTGTTGCTTCACCCCGCCCCCGTGCCTGCGGGGGCCAACAATTTCGGTTTCGCGGCGATGCCCAACAATAAGGTGCCCTCGCAGACCTCGACGTCCACCGTGACCAATACCGGCTGGATCCACCAGGCCAACGGCGGGGCCAGCCAGATCGGAAGCGCCACGGGGAGCTTGTCGGTCATCGGCCTCGGCTGGGATGGCCGGGGCGACAGTCCAGGATCCAGGCCAATTCGTTTTCACTGGCGATTCGCCGGCCCTGTTTCCTGATCCAAGCCGGTTGTAGAAGTCATCCACCCCATCGCGGCACACTAGTCGCATGGACCGGGTCGAATGCGTGGTGGCAGGTGCGGGTGTCGTGGGGCTGGCGGTGGCCCGGGCACTGGCGTTGGCGGGCCACGAAGTTCTGATCCTGGAATCCGAGGATCGTATCGGCACGGGCATCAGTTCCCGCAACAGCGAAGTGGTGCATGCGGGTATCTACTACCGGAAGGACTCCCTCAAAGCTTCGCTTTGCGTTTCCGGAAACCGCATGCTGTACGACTTCTGCGCGGCCCGGGGCGTGGCGCATGAGCGTTGCGGCAAACTGATCGTGGCCACGGAAGAAGACCAGCTCGCTGTGCTTCACCAAGTCCAGACTCAGGCCTCGGCGAATGGCGTTTATCTGGAATGGCTGGATTCATCTGTTGCCACTTCCATGGAACCCCGGCTGCGCTGCGCCGCGGCTTTGTATTCGCCTTCCACGGGCATCGTGGACAGCCACGGCCTGATGCGGGCCCTGCTGGTGGATGCGGAGCAGAATGGAACGGTGCTGGTGCTTCGCAGCCCATTGGTGAGAGGTAGCGCCCATCCAGAAGGCATCATCCTGGACGTGGGCGGCCAGGAGCCCACGAGCCTGCTGGCGAGCCGTTTCTTCAACTGCGCAGGGCTGGGCGCCCAGGCCGTGGCCGCAAGCATCGAAGGCATCCATGCGGAGGCGGTACCCCCTTTGCATCTGTCCAAGGGATGCTACTTTTCGTTTGCGGGGCCTGCGCCCTTTTCGCGGTTGGTCTACCCGGTTCCGGTGAACGATTGGCTGGGTGTCCACCTGACGCTCGACCTGGCGGGGCAGGCGCGTTTCGGGCCCGATGCCGAGTGGGTGGATGCCATCGACTACAGCGTGGATCCGGCCCGTGCCGAAGGTTTTTATGAGGCGGTGCGGCGCTACTGGCCAAGCCTTCCAGACGATTCCCTGCAACCCGCATACGCCGGCATCCGCCCCAAGATCCAAGGGCCGGACGCGCCGTGGCGCGACTTCCTGATCCAAGGCGAAGCCGAGCATGGCGTGCCTGGCCTGATCAATCTGTTCGGCATCGATTCGCCAGGACTGACCGCCTGCCTGGCCCTCGCGCAGCACGTGGTGGAGCGGCACTGTTAAAAGTTGGCATTCAATAAACGGATTACCGCCAAGACGCCAAGAACGCCAAGAAAATCAAATACCAAGTCACGTTCAAAATGATTAATCACCAGATTTCGTTTTGTCCCTTGTATTGGTCGGGATGATATGTGAGACAAAGGTATTCTTGGCGTTCTTGGCATTCTTGGCGTTGAAGTTTTTCTATTTGTGATCGGTACAAGCCGATTTCAGGCCCCCGCTTTCTCTTCTCCATCTTTCCTGGGATCGAACGGGATTCCGGCTTTCTTGCAGGCCTGGATGAAGGTCTCGCGGTCGTGGCATTTCCGGTAGGCCTCCATGGGTTCGATGGCCTTGTCCTTGATGAGTTTCACAAGCACTTCGTTCTGCAACAGCTGGCCGTACTGGCGGCCGGTCTTCATCGCGGCGGGAATCTCTTCGATCTCGCCCTTGCGGATCAGACCCGAGATCTGCGGGTTGTTGAAAATGGTCTCGATGACCGCCACCCGACCGCCGCCATTCTTTTTCAGCAGGGTCTGGCACATTACGGCCTTCAGTGAATCGGCCAGTCGTGCCCGGATGAAAGGCTGGTGATCCGGACCAAAGACTTCGCTCAGGCGGCTGATCGAATCCAGCGCAGAAGTGGCCGAAAGCATCGCCAGCACCAGCCGGCCGGAGCCCGCCGCGTCCAAAGCCAACTCCACGGTTTCAGCGTCGCGCAATTCGCCAACCACGAGGATGTCCGGGGCCTGGCGCAAGGCAGCGCGGATGGCCTGTTTCTGGCGGGCCGGATCGCGGCCAACTTCCCGCTGGCGTACCAGCGCATTGCCTTGCAAAAAGGGGAATTCGATAGCGTCCTCGATGGTCACGATGAATCCGTGTCGGGTCTCATGGGCGATGGCCACCAGGGCCGAGACCGTGGTGGTGCGCCCGCTGCCACTGGGCCCCGCGATGACCACCAGGCCATGGTTGAACTGCACCAGCCGGCGGACGGGATCGCTCAGCCCCAGCGTGTCCGCGTCGGGCACTTCCGTGGGCATGATGCGCAGCGCCACCGCGGGGCCTAGCGCATCGTGAAAGAGGGAGACCCGCAGGCGGCAGTTCCGGGTGCCATCGTTGTAGGCGAATTCCGTATCCAGGC
Source organism: Holophagaceae bacterium (assembly GCA_025353305.1). Next base: position 3,843 of record JANXQX010000103.1, on the reverse strand, counting down.
CTCGCTCGAAGGCATCCCAATTGGTCTTGGGTGTGATGCCCTTGAGCAGGTCTGAGAGATCCTTCGCTGGAATGGGCTTGAACCCCTCCACAGATCCAATGCGTCCTTGATGCCGCAGCAACGGCGATTCCCCCGCGTTCAAATAGACATCAGAGCCGCCGAGATCCAGCATCCAGTTGATCAGGCTGTCCATGCTGAGCACTCTTGCGGGGGCTGGGCCTTTGGGGACAAGGAAGTCGCCGGTGCTGGCCTCCGTGGGCGCCGGCATGGCGTCTGGGGACAGGGCGCGCACCCTGCCAGCCAGAATGCGCGTTCCGATGGTGCTGCGCTGGAGCAGGAACTGGAAGGATTCGGCTTCAAAGGTGTAGTGGAACCGCACCTGCTCACCGCGGAGATAACTCGTTGCAAACTCCTCCGGCAGGATTTCCTTGGCCAGGCCGTCCAGCACCGCCCCCACCAGTTCCTGGGAACTCAAAGTCACCCGATGGCCCCCGGGGAGTTCCATGGCCGGGAATTGTCCGGGGTCCAGGTGCAGCGTGGCCGCGCCCTTGGCGAGCATCTGGGCCAGGAACTTGTCCAGCTTGGCCACGGACATCTCCTAAAAAGTAATTTAGATTATTAAGGCTCATGATAGGCCGAAGGCCGGGCGGTGAACAGAGGACGGCCGGTTTCCCAAGCCCTACCATGCGACCGAACCGAAGGTGAGGATAGGACCGAACGCGAAGCGTTGCGGCCCCGAAGGGGCGAGGGGCGGCGCCCCGAGTCAAGTCCTACCGCCCACAGCCCATTGCCCACCGCCCAAAGCCCATCGCCTTTTAAAGAGAGCCGATACGCTTAGTGCAATGTCCTCCCTCGCGCCTCTCCCCCTCAGCACCCAGGCCACGGTTCTCCGCGGCCTGGGGCCCGCGCGTGCGGCGGCCTTACAGGAAGCGGGCATCCGCACCTTGCGCGACCTGCTGATGCAGCTGCCCTACCGCTATGTCGACCGGGGATCCATCGTGCCGCTCGGCGACCTAGAGATGCGGGGGTTTGAACTCGGCCTGGAGGACCGCGAGATAATCACGGTTCTCGGCCTAGTACACGATGTGCGCCAGAGCCTGACGCGGATCCAGCGCATGAGCCTGACCGAAGTGCTGCTCAACGACGGCACGGGAATGTTGAAACTCGTCTTTTTCAATCAGCCCTACCTGGGGCGCAGCCTGAAGATCGGTGATCGGCTGCTGGCCTTCGGGCCGCTGTTGAATGGCCGGAACGGCCTGGAAATGCGCGGGCCGCATACCGAACTGATGGGCCGTCCCGGGAGTGAGAATATCAAAGGCGGGCTCGATGAAATATGGGTTCGCCGCTTCCTGCCGCTTTATCGGAAGATGGGCCCCATCAGTAGCCTGGTTCGGAAAAAGCTGGTTGAAGAAGCCATTCTTCGTGCCTTTCCGCCCGAAGAATGGCTGCCCACGGAGCTTTGCAGGCACCTGCCCGACACGCTGACAGCGCTGCGGCTGTTGCATCAGCCGCCGGACGAAAGCGATGGACGCCTGTTGAACCTGCGCGAGACACCCGCCCATCAGCGCCTGGCCATGGAGGAACTGTTCGCCTTCGCCCTGGGCGTGGAGCTCCGTCGCGCGGGACGCTTGAAACGCCGCGGCCTGGTGGTGCCCACGTCCCTGGACTTGAGGGAACGTCTGAAATCCTTCCTGCCCTTCCACCTCACGAACGCGCAGCGCAAGGTCTTCAAGGAAATCGTGGACGACCTTACCTCCGGGCGCGTCATGCATCGCCTCTTGCAGGGGGATGTCGGCTCTGGGAAAACGCTGGTCGCCTTTCTTTCCATGGCCATGGTGGCCGAGACCGGGGGCCAGGGGGCCCTCCTGGCGCCCACTGAAGTCCTGGCCCGCCAGCATGCCTTGAGCTTCGAGCGGCTGCTGGGGGATGAAGCCCACCGCATCCAACTGCTCCTGGGCCCCATGAAGGTGGCGGAAAAACGCGAGGCCATGGCACGCATCGCCAACGGCGAAGCCCGCTACATCATCGGCACCCACGCGCTGTTCCAGGAGGCCGTGAAATTCAGCGACCTGCGTCTGGTGGTGGTGGACGAACAGCATCGATTCGGTGTGAAGCAGCGCGAGGCCCTGAAGCAGAAGGGCCTTGACCCCCATTGGCTCGTGATGAGCGCCACGCCCATCCCACGCTCATTGGCCCTTTCGCTGTTCGGAGATCTCGATCAATCGGTACTCGATGAACTGCCGCCCGGCCGCCAGCCCATCACCACCCGGCTGCTGGACACCGATGGCGCCGAGCGGGCCTGGGACCTGGTCGAGAAGGAAACCAGGGCGGGGCGCCAGGCCTTCGTGGTGAGTCCGGCCATCGATCCGACAGATGAAAGCAAAGTAAGGCTCCGCGATATCCAGACCATGGAAAACCTTCTCCGATCCCGTTTTCCGGGCCTCGATCTGGAGGTCGTCCACGGGCGTCTCAAGCCCGATGAAATGGCGGCCCGCATGGCTCGTTTTGTCCAGGGGGACGCAAAACTGCTCCTGGCCACCACGGTCATCGAGGTGGGCGTGGATGTGCCGAATGCCTCGGTGATGGTGGTGGATCATGCCGAACGGTTTGGCCTGTCGCAACTGCACCAGCTCCGGGGACGCGTGGGACGCGGTGCGAACCGCAGTTTCTTCCTGATGATCTCGGGTGTTGAAACTGAACGGCTGCACGTGCTGGTGGAAACCCAGGATGGCTTCAAGATCGCCCAAACGGATCTGCAGATCCGCGGCCCCGGAGAGTTCTTTGGCACCAGGCAGGCGGGCCTGCCGCAATTCCAGGTGGCTGATCTCGTAAGGGACCGGAAGCTGCTGCAGCTCTGCCGGGAGGCCGCGGCCAAAGCCATTGCCGCGGGCCTGAGCGACGCACAGGCAGATTGGCTGCAACGAGAACAGGAGCGGCTGAGGTTGGCCGAAGTGAGTTGATCGAAACAAATGGCCGCGAAGTATGGGCATTGTCACACCAAGGACACTGCCTGGCATCCTAGGTTGACAACCCAGCAACAACCCCCCAGGAGGTCCCGTGAGCTCGCTCGAATTGCCGCCGTCCATCCAGGCCTACTACGATGCCATTTCGGCCTTGGATTTCGAGAAGGCCGCGGCCTGTTTCGCGGATCCTTGCCATCACGAGGATCCTGTCGGCAGCCCCGTGAATGGTTCACCCGCGGGTGTGAAACAGTTTCTTGAGGGCCTGGGTTCGCTCTTCGCGTCGGTGAGGCTCTTCCCGCGGGAGGTTCAGGGCAATGGTTCCAATTGGGCCGTCGCCTTTCGTTGCGAGGGGAAAGGCCGCAACGGTGCCGAGGCCACGTTCGAAGGCATCGATGTGGTTCATCTGGATGAATCGGGCCGCATCGCTGAGCTTCGCGGGTATTGGGATGCCGGCCCCACCATCGCGAAGCTGATGGGTTGATTAACATTTTTAAAAATCATCGCCAAGGCGCCAAGAACGCCAAGAAAAACAAACACCTAGTTAGATTCAAAATGTTTCATCACCAGATTTCATTTCGTCTCGCATATCGGTTCAGCCGATACGCGAGACATTCGAACTCTTGGCGCGCTTGGCGTCTTGGCGGTAAATTTTTTCTTTTCTGAACGCAACTCGACTATATGTAGGACCCGATCACTTCACGAACACGAACTCCCCCACGTCCACTAGCCTGCTGTTCCCGGTGAGGCGCAGGATTACGGACTTGTTTTCCACTTTGCCGCTGGCGTAGTGCAGGTAGAGTTCCAGGGAGACGGTGGTGGCGCCGATGACGCTCTGCTGGCGGGTTCCAAAGTAATTGGCGCGCACTTTGTATGTGCCTGG
>JANXQX010000098.1 GCA_025353305.1 Holophagaceae bacterium | reverse complement strand
GGAATATCCGACGCCTTCACTTTCAGTGTCTGCGTCGTGGGCGGATAGCAGACGCCACCTTCACCTTCAGTGCAGGGCTGATACCTGACCAGCAGTTCCACGAGGCCGCTCAGGCCCGTTCCCTTCACGGGAATGGCCACGCTGCCGTGCCACACGCCATCGGCCAGCTCATCCTTGTCCACGGTGGGCGGCAAGGGTCCCACCTCGAGTTTGCCGACTACACCGGGGGCTAGCTTGATCCCCATGAAGGACGCTTTCAGATGCGCGCCTTCGGGCACCGTGACCACGACCATGCCGTTGCGGAGCTCCATTCCGATGCTCTTGACCGGATCGAAATTCTTCAGCCCCTGGGCGAAGGCACCGAATGTGAACAGAGCGCACATCAGGACGATTGGCCGGAATCTGGATTTCATCTTCACTCCTGAATTCTTAGGATGCCCGAAGCAAGGCAATCGTCTCACCGCAACGTTGCACTGAGGCCGACATTCGGCATCCTTGCGCCTAAGCTGGAGCAATGGATCTTTCAACCCTTCAATCCGCCTTTCCCTGGTTCAATCCGCTGCAGGCCCGTTTCCGGGCTCATCTGGCTGCCGAAGATCTGTCCCGCGATTCGGCGCACGACCTTTCCCACAGCCTTCGCGTGGCGCGCCTGGCCCACCGCATTTGCGAGGCCGAAAAGGCCGAAGGGGATGTTGCCGTGGCTGCGGCTCTGCTTCACGATCTGGTGTGGGTGCCCAAGAATCACAAGGATTCCAAGCGCACCGCCGAGATGAGCGCCGCGCTGGCTCCGAGACTATGTTCGGGGCTGCCCTTGATTGAAGAGAGATCCATGCGCATCGCGGAATGCATCCTGACCCACAGTTTTTCCGGCGGGGGTGTGGCGGCAAGCCTCGAAGCCCGGATTGTTCAGGATGCTGACCGCCTGGAGGCCATTGGCGCCATAGGCTTGGCAAGGGTATTCGCCACCGGCGCGAGCTTCGGCGCATCGCTTTGGCATTCGGGGGATCCCTGGGCCGAAAGGCGGGACCTGGATGACAAAGCCTTCAGCCTGGACCACTTTGAGAGAAAGCTCTTGAAGCTTGCGGCAGGCATGAACACCAAGGCCGCGAAAGCCCTGGCCGCCAGCCGCCAACAGGTGATCCTGGGCTATCTTGCGGCGCTGCGCGAAGAACTGGGGTGAGTCCAGGGTGGGGAGTCCCAAGTCCCAAGCCCTGAGTTGAGAGTCGAGAGTCGGGATGCCATCGGCATCGAGGCACCACGCACTTCAATCGTCAATCGAAAATCGCCAATCGAAAACCCTCCCCAGAGACCTAGACTGGAAATGTGGATTCCTTCCTGCTCACCCTGCGCCGCCCTTTCGTGGCGGATCATTTTCACGACCTGCCGGGGTTTGTGGAGGAACGGCATGGCCACAACTGGGAGATCGAGGCCACCGTTACGTTGAATGAGTCAGCGGGCTCGCAAGCCGAAGCCGCGTTTCATGCTTCACTGGATGCCTGGATCACCCAAGTGGATTACACGCTTCTCAACGATCAGGCGCCGCTCGAAGGCCGCAACCCTACGGCGGAGTCAGTCGCACAATGGGCCTATCAACAGCTCGCAACTGATGGCCTGAACCCTGAATGTGTTCGCATCCGCGAAAAAGCCAATTACTGGGCGGGTTGTCGGGGTGTCGCGTGAAGAGCCGACAGGCCTTATTCCTTGTGCTGCTGGGCCTCACGGGCTGCGGCAAGAAGGACCTCCCGCCTGCACCTCAGGTGAAGCCGGCGGCTGCCTTGAAACCATGGACCTGCCAGATCCTCAACGGTGTGTTGGTGGTGCAGGGGGAAGTGGATCACCCCATGGATCTGGTGCTGGAAGGCCACTCGATACGCGAAACCCATCATGCGACTTTCGGCCCCGTGCGTTGGGAGATGTTCAGGCCCCCCAACGGTGAAGTGGCCCAATTGCGCACCGCGGAGGGGAAATTGTTGGCGCGGTGGCGTTTCGGGGCCGCGCCGCGGATGGCCTCCCTCGCACGCCAATGGCCCGCTCAACCGCCATCATCAAAGCATCCAATTCAGCAGAGTGCGCAGCTGGTTGACCCTCTGGAAACGCTCCGCCGCCAATTGGCGTCGCCCCAAACACCAGCGCCTGCCGCCGATCTCACCAGCAACAAGCAGATCGCCCTTTCGAGTCCACCCCCGATGTTGCCCTCGCCGGTGTCAGCCGAAGTGACCGTGATCGCGCCGGTGATGAAAGCTGAACGGACGCCTTTTCCAAAGCGCCAACCCGTTCCCGAACCAGGAAAGACTGGGGTTCCAGCTGATGTTGATGGTCATGCCTGGCCCCAACCTCAACCGCTCCCCATTCCATCGGTGCCGGCCGCGCTCGGTTCCACCCTTCCTGGCGCGCCACTTTGGGCAGGCGCCGGGGAGGGCTTCAATCTGGTTCGTGGACCGAAGAACACCCAGTCAGGGCAGCGGCGCATGCTGCTGAGTTTCGATGGGGGTTCCTCCGATGAAAGCGCCGAAGAGATCATGGATACGCTGAAATCGAGAAACGTGCGCACCACGATTTTCCTCACCGGAACCTTCATCCAGAAATTTCCGGACCTGGTTCGGCGCATGGACCGAGAAGGCCATGATCTGGGCAACCACACCATGAATCATCCCCATTTCGCGCCGGGCATGCGGCGGGATGCAAGGTGGACCAAGGACAAATTCCAGAACGAATTGCTCTCGGCCGACCTCGCGCTTTACCACCTGCTTGGACACCCCATGGACCCCTATTGGCGTGCGCCCTATGGCGAACAGACCAAGGAATTGCGGGAATGGGCCGAGGAGATCGGATTCCGCCACGTGGGCTGGAGCGAGGGCGCTGACACGCTGGATTGGGCGACTTCCTCCGAAAAGCGCATTTACCGCAATGGAGACGCGGTCCTGGAGCGGCTCCATGCACGGCTTTCCAAGCGGGATTCCGATGGCCTGATCGTGCTCATGCACCTGGGCAGTGGCCGAACGGAAACCGATCGGCCCTCGAAAAAGCTCGGCGCCTTCATGGATCGCGCCCGGCAGGAAGGCTGGCAGTTCGTGAAGGTGGGCGACTACCTGCAGGACCTGCGCAAGCCCGCATGGAATCCTGGTTCGCGCCTGGCCACCCTCGAGCAAAAGAGCCCTCGGAGCAGCGGTTCCGGTGGTCGGGCAGCGATGCTCAGATAGGCTGTAGGCCGTGGGCGGTAGGCAGTAGGCGGCGCGGCCCCATGGGCCGCTTCCAAACAACCCACAGCCCACAGCCTAATGCCCACAGCCTAATGCCCACAGCCTAATGCCCACAGCCTAATGCCCACAGCCTAATGCCCACAGCCTAATGCCCACAGCCTAATGCCCACAGCCTAATGCCCACAGCCCAATGCCCACAGCCTAGGCCTCCGGCCTCAGATACACTCAATTCCGTATCCACGGAGAAGATTTGAAGGGGTTGGGGGAGGTCTTGGCGAAAGCGGTGGCATCAGTGTTCGCACTGATTCTGCTGTTGTCGCTCATGAGCTATCACCCCACGGATCCCATGCCCTTTGCTTCGGGCAATCTGGGGCAGCCCGTGCACAATCTCTGCGGAACTTTTGGATCGATCCTGGCGGGCGTGCTGATGACCCTGGTGGGCTCCGGTTCCTGGCTGGTGCCGATCTACATACTGTGGGAATGCTGGGTTCCGGTGAACGATGATGAAGGTGCCCGATGGCTGGCATGTCTCGCGCCGCGACTCGCCTGGTTATCCTTGGCCCTGGTGGTGTGGACCGCCCTAGGCGCCCTTGGCATCCGGAAATTCCCGCTCGGCGACGGCATGAGCCCCATGGACCTGCGATGGGGCGGCTGGCTCGGGTCCATCCTGTTCCCGCCTCTGCAGCGTCTCCTGGGTTGGGGCCTGCCTATCGTCATGGCGCTTTTGTTCCTTATCTCGGCACTCATTCTCGCGCCCGCGCTCACCCGGGCCGTGGCCTCGCTGTTGGCAAGATGGATGGGTGAAAAGGCCTGGCCCTTGCTGAAGCCGCTGCCGATGCGCGGGGCCAAGGGGGTCCATACCGGTGTGCGCGGATTCATCGGCGTGGTGAAGCGCCCCTTTCTGAAGAATGAGGGCGTGGAGAACCTGCTGGATTTCGATATTCAGGATGCCCAGCAATTGGCCTTCATCGCTGAACAGCAACGGTTGCTGGAAGAACAATCAGCGGCACTTTCAAAGGCCGAGTGGGAATCCGCGGAATTCCGCAGGCAGCATCCGGAAATCCCCCAGGAACTCTCCTACCCGGTCATCCATTCCGTGAACATGGAAGGCATGGATTTATCGCCCTCGGACATCCTGACGACCCCGCCGAATGGGCCAAACACGCGAATGCCCCATCCGGTCAAGCCTGCGCTGCTCCGCAATCTGCCACCTCCATTGCCGCCCCGGAAACCGCTGGTGCAAGCTCGTACCACGATCGACAAATACGGCCGTGTCTCAGAGCAACAGCCCCTGCCGCTGATGGAACCCACTCCTGCGAAGCCATTGAATGGTCCGAATGGCGCGCTCCCCACCATCCATTCCATGGCCGCTTCCGGAAAACTGAAGCCGGCTTTGAATTCCATCGCGGATCGGCTGGAGCTGCCGCCGCGCAGGCTCTTCGACCCCCCGGCCCTGCATCAAAGACTTGACCCAAAAGACCTGGAAGCCACTCGCGATCTCATTGGCCAGAAACTCACCGAGTTCAAGGTGAAGGGACTGATGGTGGGAATGCAGCCGGGACCGGTCGTCACGGTCTACGAATTCCAGCCGGATGCCGGCGTGCCCCTCGCAAAAGTGCTGGGCATGGAAGACGACCTGGCGCTGGCGTTGAAGGCCGAAGCCGTTCGCATCGACCGCATTCCTGGCAAGAACCTTGTGGGTATCGAGGTCCCCAATGCCCACCGGGAAACCATCACCTTCCGCGAGGTGTTGGATTCGCCCGCTTTCCGCGACCCCCGGAGCAAGGACGGAACATCGCTGCTGCTGCTTGCCATGGGCAAGGACATCGCGGGCAATCCGATCGTCGCCGATCTCACCCGCATGCCCCACCTGCTCATCGGCGGCAGCACCGGCAGCGGCAAGAGCGTCGGCGTCAACGCCATGATCTGTTCGATCCTGATGCGCGCGCTGCCCTCTGAAGTGAAGCTCATCCTGGTGGATCCCAAGATGGTGGAATTGGGCGTCTACGAAGATATTCCGCACCTTTGGGCGCCGGTGGTCACGGACATGAAGGAAGCGGGCCGCGTGCTGAAATGGGTCGTGGCGCAAATGGAGGACCGCTATCGACGGCTAGCCCTTTTGAGCGTCCGCAATCTCGAGCAGTTCAACGCGAAAATCAGTAGTGCGGGCGGCGTCGTGGAGCTGGGTGACCGCACGCCGAACCCGCGATGGCTGGACCGCCCGGCGGTGTTGGAGCCGCTGCCCTTCGTCGTCGTGATCATCGACGAACTGGCGGATCTGATGATGGTGGCGCGCAGCGAGGTGGAAGACAGCATCGCCCGCATTGCCCAGAAAGCCCGCGCCGTGGGCATCCACTTGGTCTTGGCCACCCAGCGCCCGAGCGTGGACATTGTCACCGGTGTCATCAAGGCCAACCTGCCTTCGCGCCTGAGCTACCGCGTGAACACCAAGATCGATTCCCGCACCATCCTGGACAGCAGCGGCGGCGAACAACTCCTGGGCAAGGGCGACGCGCTGTTCCTCGCCCCCGGAAGCGCGCGGCCCCACCGCATCCACGCGCCCTTCCTGACCGAAGAAGAAACGCTGGGCCTGGTGACCTGGCTCAAGGAACGAGGCCGCCCGGATTACAACCTCGCGCTCATCAGCGCCATGGAAACCGATGAAGAACTCGCCGCCGAAGAGGGTGGGGAAGCCTCCTCGAATGGCGACAGCGATATCTACCTCCGTGCGGTGGCCGTGGTGGAGCGGGAGCGCAAGGCCAGCACCAGTCTGCTTCAGCGCAAACTGAACATCGGCTACGGCCGCGCAGCCCGGCTCATCGACCGCATGGAAGAAGAGGGCATCGTAGGCCCTGACCGGGGGGCCGGGAAGCCCCGTGAAGTGCTGGTGGGGGATGATTGAGAACTAGGCTGCAGGCGGTAGGCGGTGGGCTGTAGGAGAAACGGATTTCCGAGTTCCAGCCGTTGGGTTCTGCCTACAGCCTACAGCCCACGGCCTACAGCCCAGCAGTTGGGCTATTCCGTCGGGGCACTGCTGGAAGCTTCGCCTTCGGGTTTGATGCGACGGGGCGCACGCCAGTTGCTGCGCTCGTCCATGGGGGCCTGACCCTTGAAGTGGCAACCCATGCAGGATTCCAGATTGGGATTATTGCCCCGCCAGTAGGCCGAGGCCTGGCCTCCGGTCTCGCCGCGCTTGGCTTCGGGCACGCGCGGCCAGTAGTAGGCCAGGCTCGGCTTGCCGTTGGCCAGGGTCTCCAGGAAGTAGAGTGGGCCGTTTTCAAAACTCGGACGCCCCCAACGATCTTCCAGGCTGGTCATGACCGCGTAGGCGCCGGGTGGCAGGGGTTTCCCCTCGCGGTAGGCATCGGAACCCGAAGGGGTCACCCATACGCGGATCCAGCGGTTGCCATGGGTGGTGGAGCGCACGGGCTCGGATTGAATCGGTTCCAGGCTGCCGTAATCCAGTGCGCGCAAAGGTGCGTCCACTTCCGGGTCAGCGGGTTCGGCAACTGTGGCGGGTGTTCCTTGTGAAGGCCCGCTGCTCATGGGAAGGCCCATGGCCGGATGGGTCATCTTGCCACCGTAGAATCCTGCCGTGAGCGAGGCGCCGCACCAAAGCAGCCCGAAGAACAAAGCCAGCAGTCCGAGTCCCTGGTGCTCCAGTCGCTTGCGGTAGGCGGCCATGAGTGTGAGTAGGCCGAGCACCGCAGAGGCGATCGCCGCCATCTGATGTTTCCAGATGGCTACCTGCAGCCATTGTTCGGCTGAAGGTTTGAGCAGATGTGGCGCCAGCAATTTGCCGGGCGCGATGAGGTTCAGCTCGCGGGCCCATAGCCACCCGCTGACCATGGCGCAAGCCAGCCCCATGAGCCCGGCCCAGGCGAGGTATCGGCAGGTGACCCACCAAGGCTTGATGCCCCGGCCCGCCCTTTGCGCGGCGATCAGTGCCAAGGGAAGCAGCAAGGCTGCTCCCACTGGAAGGTGGACCAACATGGGGTGTTTGAAGGCTAGAAATTCGAGCATCACTTGAGAGTTTGCCAGCTGATGGCCCTAACATCATCTGAAAGCTGCCACAATCCAGCCCATGCGTACTCATCTCATGCGGCTGGTCCAGGATTCGGCGGCGCTCCGGCAGAGCTTTTTCGATGCCGAGATGGATCATGTCCTGGCTCAGGCCAACGATATGGCCGAGCGGTTGCGGCGGGGCTGCAAGATCCTGATTTGTGGCAATGGTGGCAGTGCCGCGGATGCCCAGCACCTGGCGGCGGAGCTTTCAGGGCGTTATTTGAAGGAGCGTAGGGCGCTGGCCGGCATTGCCCTCACCACGGACACCTCGTTGCTCACCGCCATCGGCAACGACTATGGGTTCGAATTCGTTTTCTCGCGCCAGCTCGAGGCCCTTGCCCGGCCAGGAGACCTGCTCATAGGGATTTCCACTTCGGGCAATAGCGCCAATGTCATCAAGGCGGTGGAATCCGCCCAGCAGCTGGGCGTTCGCACTTTGGGCCTGTTGGGTCGGGATGGTGGCAAGCTGAAATCCATGGTGGATGACGCCTTGGTGGTGCCATCCACAATCACCGCGCGCATCCAGGAGGTCCACCAGATGGTGTATCACTTCTGGTGTGAGATTCTGGACACCCACTTCGAACCATGACCATGCGACGGGTTTTGATCTTCCTGCTCCTGATTTCCGCCTTGGGGCACCCCGGCTTGAAGCTGTATGCCCAGAAACCGGCGCCAGCCCAATCCCAGATCTACCGCTGGAAAGACGCCAAGGGAAGGCTCTACATAACAACCACGCCCCCTCCGCCGGGGGCTACGGCCATCGGAATACCGCCCGAGCAGAACACCAAGGCCCCAGAGCCCCCCAAGCCCTTGCCCATACCGGCCCTCGTGCAACTCTCCGCGCCACCGAACCAGCCGCTCTCCGAGTCCCAGCGGGGTTTCTGGGAACTGCTTGCCCAGAGCCTGGGCGATGCCCGCGTCAAAGGGGATCGCCTGGAGCTGGAAGCCGCGGCGGATCGGATCTTCATGGACAGTTTCTGGGGCAGTGGCCTTTGGGTGCTGCCTGCGCTGCCTTTGGCCTCATTTCTGTTGCTGGTGCTGCTGGGCTGGCTCCTGGCTTCAAGAATGAAAGGTGTCTTGAAGGGCCTGATGATGCTTTTCTTCGTGGTGCTGGGTATGGTCTCTGCGCAAGTGACGCTGGCACGCTTCGTGTATAAGGCCCAAGTGCAGCGCCTGACCGGGAACCTGATGCTGCTGGAACTGAATCTCGGCGGCGGGAAATCCCTGTCCCCTGACCACAAGGAGACCCTGAATGCTCGCCTCAGGGCCCTTGACGACGGCACCCATGCCGCCTCCTTGCCCTGGAAATACATTCTGGATGCAGTGGCCATGAAGCAGGCGCTGCGGCAGCTGGTGGTGGATCCCTGATCGAGGCCCTGGATGCGCATATCCTCAGACTGCGCCAGGCTGCTCATGCAGAGCCGCTGGGTTTGTACCTGCACCTGCCCTTCTGTCGGGACCGCTGCACTTATTGTTCTTTTGTCACGACCCGGGACGAGTCGCTGCAGCCCGCCACCGTAACCCGGCTTGTGGCGCAGGTGCGGAGCTGGGGCGATGCCTTGGAACACCCGAAGGTGGACACGCTGTATCTGGGCGGGGGCACGCCATCCTTGCTGAGCCTGAAAGCACTGACGGCGCTCACGAATGCAGCCCATGAAGCCTTCGATTTGTCGCCCTTGACGGAAGCTACGTTGGAAGCCAATCCCGGGACAGTGGATCCTGCATGGCTGCAGGGCGCGCGACAGCTAGGATGGGACCGCATCAGTATGGGAGTGCAGACACTGGATGATACATTGCTGAAGCGGCTGGGCCGCATCCACGATGGCGCGGCGGGCATGGAAGCCCTGGAGCTGGCGCGGCAGGCGGGCTTCCAACGGCGCAGCGGAGATCTCATGGTGGGCATTCCCGGCCAGGATTTGTCCCGCGTGCTCGATGACGCAGGCCGCATGGTGGCGACCGGGCTTGAACACATGAGCATCTATCTGTTGGACTTGGACAAGAATTGTCCACTCAAGGCGGATGTCGACGCCGGGCGCCTGGCACTGCCCTCGGAGGACGAAGTAGCCACTGTTTTCGAGGCCTTGCAGATCGAATTACCGCGCCTGGGGCTCGAACCCTACGAGATCAGCAATTACGCCAGACCGGGGGCCGAGTCCAAGCACAATTCGCGCTACTGGGAGCGGCGGCCCTACCTGGGCATCGGACCCAGCGCAGCGTCCCACCTGGGCGATTTCCGATGGACCGAGGAAGGCAATATCCCCGCCTGGGCGGATGGCCGGGCGGGCGTGGAAATCCAGGAACTGGACGCGGCGGAGTCGCTGGCGGAAATCCCCATGCTGGGCCTTCGGCTGCATCGCGGCGTGGATTGGAAGGCTTTACGGCAAGCGGCAGAAACGAAAAACCTGTCACCCCTGATCGACACCTGGGAAGCCCAGCTTGCGCCCCTCGAGCGGGGAGGCCTGGTTATCCGCGAAGGTTCAAACATGAGGCTTTCGGAACGGGGCATGCTGCTCAGCAACGGAATCCTTTCCACGTTCGTATAAGGAGTTATGGTGCCGCTTCGCAAAGACCCTCTCACTTGGCTCTATCCGCCCATCGAGCCCTACGCGACGGGGCGGTTGAAGGTGTCGGATCTGCACGAGCTCTATTTCGAGGAAAGCGGCAACCCTGACGGCAAGCCCGTGATCTTTCTGCACGGAGGGCCCGGTGGCGGCACGGGGCCAAGGAACCGCTGCTTCTTCGATCCCCGCAAGTACCGCATCATCCTGCTGGACCAGCGCGGTTGCGGGCAGAGCACACCGTATGCGGAGATTCGCGAGAACACCACCTGGGATCTTGTGGCGGATATCGAGGCTCTGCGCAGTCACTTGGGCATCGAGCGATGGCAGGTCTTCGGCGGTTCCTGGGGTTCGACTCTCGCTCTCGCCTACGCCGAAAAATATCCCGGCGCGGTTTCAGAGCTGGTGCTGAGGGGCATCTTCATGATCCGGGATTTCGAAATCGACTGGTTCTACCGGGGCGGCGGCGTTTCCAAAGTATTCCCCGAGCTGTGGGAGGACTACCTCGCGGCCATTCCCGCAGACGAGCACGGTGACCTGGTGGCGGCCTACGCGAAGCGGCTCTTCAGCGAGGATCCGGAAATCAACCTGCCTGCCGCCAGGGCCTGGAGCCTCTGGGAGGGCGCCACCAGCAAGCTGCTGCCGGACCCCGCTTTCGCGGCGAGCTATGGGCAGGAGGACAGCACGCTGGCCTTTGCGCGCATCGAATGCTACTACTTCGTGAACAAGGGATTTCTCGAGCGGGAAGACCAGCTGCTGGCGGAAGTCGACAAGATTCGCCACATCCCCTGCGTCATCGTCCAGGGCCGCTACGACATGGTGTGCCCCATGAAGAATGCCTGGGACCTCCACCGCGCCTGGCCCGAAGCCGAACTGGTCATTGTTCCCGATGCAGGGCACAGTGCCACGGAGCCGGGCAATTCAAAGGCCCTGGTCGCCGCGACCGACCGCTTCGCGGGGAGGTATCTCGCGTAGCGCCCAGGCCAGCCCGAAGGTTCGCACCTTGATCCGGGGCTATGGCGCGAGATTAAAATTCAACTCGTTGGGGCTGGCGCCTTCTTGAGGTGCTTGAATCCGCCCTCGGGAATCGAGCGGGACTGAGGTACTGAAAACTCATCGGCTCAGGATGGGCTGGTCTTTCACATTCATCCAGAAGTTGAAGGATTCAAAGATGGAGGCCTTGAGAATTTTATCTGGCATGCCCGCGGGCGGCGGGTTTTGCCGCACAAAATGCGCCGTGACCGGATCGAAGTCCCACCAGAAAATCTCGGGAAAGGCTTCCAGTTCCTTGTTGTGGGCCGTCTCGTCGTCTTTGGGATCCCGGTCGTCGGCGCCCAGGGGCGCGGGCGCGGGGAAGAAGGCCTGGGCGTGCAGCACCGCGTCTTCGGAGCGGCTGGCCAAGAGCAGATGGCCATTCTGAGTGGGACGGGAACCTAGAAAGACCAAGGGCTTGGGCTTCTTGGCGTGGGCAGAGTCCTCCATGCTCGGGAATAGCGTGCCGGTGCGCCGCCAACGGCCGTCTTCGCCGCTGAAGACCAGGACCTTCCCCTGACTCACCCAGACCACCGCGACGCCGCCTTCCACCTGCGTGAAAAAGGTCAGGCCCAGTTCCATGGCCGCAGACTCCATTCCAGGCTTGGGCTCGGCCACCTCCGCGGGGGGCTCGCCCGGCTCCTTCGCGGGAACCCTCCGCACATCGTAGAGATCCAAGCCTCCGTTTTCCAGCGACGCAAGTTCCAGTTTTCCTGTTTCGTTGGGCTTCCAGATGGCCCAAGGAGCGGCCTTTCCATCCTTGATCCATGGCCAGAAACCGCTCAGCACTAGGTAGCGCCCATTCTCCAGCGGGCAGAGGTCCAGCACCTTGAATCCAGGATTCTCGAAATAGACCAGCTTCTCCCAGTGTTCCAAATCTGTGGTGCGGCAAATCCAGAGCTTGGGAACTTCTCCTTGGACCTTTTGGGTGGCGTAGGCGACGCCCTTGACCACCTGCCGGAAAAAGCCGGGGGGCTTGTGACTTCGGGCCTTCTGGCCAGGCCTCTCCTCGGTCACCACCGGAGAGTTCGTCGTGAACAGCCGGTTCCCGTCCCACCATTGCTGACCTTCGAAACCGGATCTCAGGTAACCGATGGGATTTTGGGCCGCGGCCAGCATTGGCAGCAGCAACCCGAATAACAGGCGGATTGGCTTGGAGGACATGGTCTATCATCGCACAGTGAGCATGCGGCTTCGGCTGAGATGGGGACGGTTACATGGCGATTTACCCATCGCGTCTTCCTGAATGCGGCTTATGGGTGAAGGTCCGGCTCTTGTGTTTCAGGCGGATCGTTATTCCGGCGTAGCGCCCAGGCCAGCCCGATGGGTCCGGCCAATGTCGTGAGCAGGATGGCACCCACGATGGCGGCCTGGACTGCGGCGCTTAATAGGGGCGAATCGTTGAGCGACAACTGCGCGCCCGCGGCCACGAAGATGAGGCCGACTTCGCCCCGCGGCACCATGCCCCAGCCGATGATGGAAGCGCGAAGGGGTTTCCCGCCGCCATAGCCAGCCACCCATTTTCCGAGCACGCCCAGCGCCGCAAGAACGAAGGCGAAGAGCAGCGTCTTCGCTTGGAGCAGCGCGCCCACATCCACCTTCGCGCCCATGAGCACGAAAAAGAGCGGCGCCAGCACTGAGACCAGCGGGTGCACCAGGTCTTCAAGGCTGTGGAGTTCACGTTCCTCGAGGACCTTCACGTGCGCAGGTTCCAGGATGAGTCCCGCCGCGTAGGCGCCCACGATGCTGGCAAGGCCCGCGAGATTGCCCAGGTAGGCCAGCAGGAAGGCGAAGCCCAGGCTGAGGGGCAGCAGCACCTGCTCGCTGCGGAAACGGTTGGCCAGCCGGAACAGGTGGGGCGTGACGAACCGGCCAAGGGTCAGCGCCACGGCCAGAAACCCCAGGGCCAATCCGAGCGTGCGCGCCAGGCCGCTCCATGGCAGGCCGCCGCCGTCCGAGGCCTTCACCAGGTCCGACACCAGCACCAGCACCAGCAGGCCCAGGATGTCATCCAGGACCGCGGCGCCCACGATGATGTAGCCTTCTGTTGTTTTCGCGGCGCCCTTTTCGCGGAGCACCTGGGCGCTGATGGCGATGCTGGTGGCGCAAAGGCAGGCGCCGATGAAAAGACCCACGACAAAAGGCGTTCCCTTGGGCAGAACCAGCGCCGCGCAGCCCAGGCCCAGGGCCATGGGCGCAGCCACGCCGATGAGTGCCACCCTCAGGGACGCGGCACCGCTCTTCAGCATCTGCGGCACCGTGCTTTCAAGCCCCACCGCGAACATTAGGACCACGATGCCAAGGTTGGCCAGCAAGCCCGCCGCGATGTTCAATGTGACATCGGGGAATGAAATGAATTGCCGATGCAGGCCTGCCAGCACGAGGCCCAGCGCCAGTTCACCCGCAACCGCCGGGACCTTCGCGCGGATCGCAAGCTCGCCGCCAACTTTCGCCGCCAACCAAAGGAGCGCCAGCAGACCGAGGGTGGAGGATAGGGGATCAGCCATCAGCAGGGCAAAAGTCATGTCGCAATGATAGGGGCGTGGATTGGTTGCTGGTGTCTGAATCCATAAAATGCTGGGAAGATTCCTGGTAGAGGCAACCCGTGATCAGACCCTTCCAAGGCATGGCACCGAAGCTCGGGCAGCGCATTTTTGTGGCGGACTCTGCGTTGGTGTTGGGGGACGTTGAGATCGGCGACGACAGTTCCGTCTGGTTCAACTGCGTTGTTCGCGGCGATGTGAATTATGTGCAGATCGGCGCGCGCACCAACATCCAGGACATGAGTTGCATCCACGTCACGAACCACAAGTGGCCGACGATCATCGGCGACGAGGTATCCATCGCCCACAACGTGATGCTCCACGGCTGCACGCTCGGACGGGGCGTACTGGTGGGCATGAGCACCACGATCATGGACGGTGCGGTCATCGGGGAAGGCTGCCTGGTGGCTGCCGGTTCACTGCTGCGCGAGGGCTTTCATGCACCGCCCCACACGCTCGTGGCAGGGTGGCCCGCCGTGGTGAAAAAAGATCTCGGCGAGGACCACCGCCTGTTCGTGGCCAGTGTCTGGTTCCGTTACGTCCGCTACAAAGAGGCCTACTTCAAGGATGGCTGGCCCATCGCAGAAGCGCCTGTGATTGCTGACCCGCAGCCAGGGTTCAAGGACGGGCATCCTTACCCGTAAAAGGGCCCCGAAGGCTGGTCAGTGGTTGGGCACATCGGTGAAGCGCTGCGCCGATGGTGTCGTGCCCAGTTTGATCTTTTCCTCCCGAAGGGCCGGCTTGTTGGCGGGGCCAAAATGGGCTCGCAGGACAACCGAGGAGTGGACCGTCCCATCTGCCCCGATCTCCTCGGCAGGACTGAGGGCGATGGTGCCGGGGCGGGGCTCAGGGCCGTTGATGAGCACGGCCTCTCCTGGGTTATGCGTATTCTTCAGGGCCTTCAGGGAAGTGTCTGCCATCAGTAGAGTGATGGCCTCCTCTCCCCTGAGGGGGCGGGTTCCGGAAGTATGGGATTCCATGGCCATGATTTCGGCCCGGGATCGGACCTGGGCCCACTGGACCATCAGGGCGTGGTCCCGTGCCCGTGCCCGTTGGCCCAGCAGCGCGGGGACGGCGATGGCGCTGACGATGCCCGCGAAAGGCAGCATCACGATGGGCAGGCACAGGCCCACGATGCCCAGGATGAGGCCTGCGCTGTTCGGCATCTCATAGGTCTCGGGGTAGCTGCGGGCCAGCCCCCTGGCCTTGCCGGTCTTCACGATAGCGATGATGCCGAGGATGATCGCGATGGGGATGCCCACGCAGGTGAGGGCCAGGACGATGGCCAGGATGCCGCAGATCCGGCCCGTTTTTGCACCCGGGGCCGCCTCCTTCATCTGGTTCTCGCTTGGGCTCACATTCGGGTTGGAAGAAGATGCGCTGGTCAAGGTGGCTCCAGGAATAAGTTCTTCCACCATACCCAAACGAACGCCACTTCCCCGATTCTCCTGATTGGCTAGACTTGAGCTACCCTTTCCGGAACCCATGCAGCCTCACCTGATCATCCGCGTCCACGCCGATCTTCGGTTAGGCCTTGGGCATGTGGCCCGGGCGATGGCCATCGAAGAGGCCTGGCAGGCCATGGGTGGGACCGCCACCATTGCCGCTTCCGGCGATGAGTTGGCCCGCCGGGTGGGCTCAGGACGGCACCCCTTCACGGGAGAGGCGTTGCCCTGCGAGGCTCTGGATCTCGGCACGGATTCCGCCGCGCCGTTGCCCAAGGAACTCGCGGCCAAGTCCAAGGTGGTGCTGCTGGATCTATGGGATCTGGATCACGCGCAAATCGAAGCCCTTAGACCCCTGAAAGTAGCGGTGATGGAGGACGATGGGGATGCCCATGAAAGTGCTGATCTGCTCTTCCAGCCTTTCCTGGAAGGGGTGGACTTTCCTGATCATCCGATGAAGCAATTGAATGGGCGCAAGGTGCGGCCCTTTGAGGGCCAGCATGGGAATTGCCGTGTGCTCCGCGGCACCCGCTTTGCAGTGGTGGGTGGCATGGCTCTGGAACGGAGGCCCAAGCGTCAGCCACTGCAACCCCTGGCCGTACATCGGCTGCTGGTGACCTTCGGCGGCAGCGATGGCGCGGGCCTGGCCCAGCGGTCTTTCAAGGTGCTGGAGCGGCTGGTTCTTGAGGACCGATGGCAGGGCACCTGCACGATCCTGGCTCCGGTCGGGATCCAGGCCAAACCCTTTCCCGGGTGTTCGATCCACAAGAGCCTGCCGAATCTCACGCAATTGCTTCCTGACTATGACGCCCTGTGGTGCAGTGCCGGCGTGGCGCTGACCGAAGCCCTCTGCCTTGGCATTCCCGTGGCGGCGTGGGGCCAGAATGAGCGGCAGCATCGCATTCTGGCGGATCTGGCCCAGGCTTCGGCCTGCTTCGATCTGGGGGTGGGGCCGGAGGCCGGCCTGGATATCACCACAAAAGCCCTGGAGCAGTGGTTGGGTCCCGAAGGCCAGGACAGCCGCAATGAGCAGAGCCGCGATGGCCGGTCCCTGGTGGACGGTCTGGGGGCTTCGCGCATCGCCCGGGAACTATGGGCGCTCCAGGGATGACGCAGGCTCCCGCTGGTTAACGGCCCATATCACAGGGCTTATTCCTGAAACTTCTCCTTGACCCCATTGGCATCGAGCGATAATCTCTTTTTCTTGCGTTCCCGCCGATTGGGGGGTTTGCCAGGACGGATTGTCGTTGAAGGATTGTTGATTCGGAGCAGCAAAATGAGCACCTATTTCCCTAAGGGCCAAGAGATCAAGCGCAAGTGGTTCCTTGTGGACGCCACCGGGATGACCGTGGGCCGTCTGTCGTCGGCCGTGGCGGAAGTGCTTTCGGGCAAGAACAAGCCCACCTGGACGCCCTTTCTGGACACCGGCGATCATGTCGTGGTGATCAACGCCGCCAAGGCCGTGCTGACCGGCAAGAAGACCACGCAAAAGATCTACCGCCGCGTCATGACCACCCGTCCGGGCGCCATGAAAGAGATCCGAGCCGATGTCATGCAGAAGACTTTCCCCAGCCGCATCATCGAGTCCGCCGTGAAGGGCATGCTGCCCAAGGGCCCCTTGGGCCGGGCGATGTACCGCAAGCTCAAGGTCTACGAAGGCCCGGATCACCAGCAGGCGGCCCAGTCCCCAGAACCCATGCAGATCAAGCTTTAATTCAAATCCAGAAAATTCGTCGAGGGAAACATGGCAATCAACCAGTACTACGGAACCGGCCGGCGCAAGACCGCTGCTTCTCGCGTTTTCCTGCGCCCCGGTACCGGCAAGATCAGCGTCAACGGCCGCACCCTTGAGGATTTCTTCCCCAATGCAGTGCTCCGCATGATGGTGCATCAGGCGCTGGTGCTGAGCGACATGGACGGAAAATGGGACATGCACATCACCGTGAGCGGTGGTGGCTCCGCCGGACAGGCCTCGGCCATCCGACTGGGGGTTTCCCGCGCTTTGCTGATCTACAATGAACAGTTGAAAGGCCTTCTCCGCGGCGCCGGTCTCCTGACCCGCGATCCCCGCATGAAGGAACGCAAGAAGCCCGGCCAGAAGGCCGCCCGTCGGCGTTTCCAGTACAGCAAGCGTTAATATTTCAGGTCTTTTCCAACCGACGGGGAGACAGGATCTCCCCGTTCGCGTGTCACGGGTTCCGGATTCCCGGAACCGATTCGGGTCCCCTCCCAAAACGGAGGCCAGACCTTCATCCCCAACCGCGCCCCAGCCACCACCGTGGGCCGCGCAACGATTGAGGAGGCCATCATGGCTGCCATCCAAATGAAAGAACTGCTCGAAGCCGGTGTCCACTTCGGCCACCAGACCAAGCGCTGGAACCCGAAGATGAAGCCCTACATCTTCGGCGCCCGCAACAGCATCTATATCATCGACCTGCAGAAGACCCTGCGCCTCTGGAACACCGCCGCCAACTTCTTGACGAAGTCGGCCGCCGAGGGCAAGAACTTCCTGTTCGTGGCCACCAAGCCCCAGGCCCAGGAACTCATCGCCGAGCAGGCCGGCCGTTGCGGCGCCTTCTATGTGAACAACCGTTGGCTGGGCGGCATGCTCACCAACTTCTCCACCATCAAGAAGTCCCTGGAAAAGCTGCGGGAGATGGAGGCGATTCTGGCGGATCCCATCCGCAGCGCGGCCATGAGCAAGAAAGAGCAGCTGACGCTGACCCGCCACAAGGACAAGCTTGTGAGCGCCTTCTCCGGCATCCGCGACATGCGCAGCCTGCCGGACGTGATCTTCGTCATCGATCCCAACCGGGAAGATATCGCCGTCACCGAAGCCAACAAGATCGGCCTCAAGATCGTGGCCTTGGTGGACACCAACTGCGACCCCGACAAGATCGACTACGTGATCCCCGCCAATGACGATGCCATCCGCTCCATCCATCTCTTCAGCGAGCGCATCGCCGACTCCATCCTCGAGGGGCGCCAGTCCTTCCAGGACAAGGGCGACAGCAGTGCCACGAAGGACGCCATGAAGGAGATGATGGCCGAGAAGATGGAGCAGGAA
>JANXQX010000097.1 GCA_025353305.1 Holophagaceae bacterium | reverse complement strand
GTTTCCGCGTTGCGGATCACTACCGTGGCGCCGGCTACGGGCTGATCCGATGCCGATTTCACGGTGCCCGAGAGTTGGGCAGAAACGCCCTGGGCCATCAAAGGGCTGGCCAAGGGTGCCGCGATGAGCACGGCGATAAGTCCGGAAATGCGAGTGTGCCTGGATGTCATAAATAGTTCCTCCGATCTTGTGAAGATTACAGGGGGTTCTATTTAGTTCAAAGTTAAGTCTGGGTGACATCCGTCACAGGAACTTAATGGCCGTCTAAACACATGTAAGCAAAGGTGGGGGCTCCAGGAATTCTTTGGGGATCCGCATCCCTGTTAGGCTTTGTTGATACGGTCACGGCCGATTTCTTGGGAAAACTCCATGCCCCTGCTGTTCAAGGCTGCTCGCCTTTTGTTCGTTCCTGCTGTCCTGATGCTGACAACTGAGACAACTTCTCTTTATGCCCAGGCCACCATGCCCCTGGCCGATATCCTTCCGGGAATGAAAGGCACGGGACGCACGGTCTTCAAAGGCGCCCAGATCGAGACCTTTGAATTCGAAGTGCTGGGCGTCCAGCGGAACATCTCCCCTGGCCATAGTCTGATCCTGGTGAAGGCCAGCGGCGGACCCTTGGCCGAAACGGGGATTCTCGCGGGCATGAGCGGGTCGCCCTGCTATGTGGACGGCAAGCTCATCGGCGCCCTGAGCATCGGATTCGCATTCGAGAAAGAGCCCATGGGTGGCATCACCCCCATCGGCGAAATGCTGGATCAACTGAGGGACCTGCCCGAGACAATGCCTTCCCGCACGCCCCTGATCCTTCCTAAGGTGGAACCGCCCAAGGTGCTGAAGGCCGCGCTTCGAGGCGAGATGCTGCCTTTATCGGAACTTATGGGCCTGGGGAGCCAAGCCGGTCAATCCGCTGCGGAACTGCCCCTGCTCATTTCCGGGACCTCGCTGCTGCCGGAAAACCAGGCCCTTTTCAGCGGCCTGCCTCTGCGTTTCGCCAATGCGGGAAGCGGAGCCATGGTGTCGCCTGCGCCAAATTCCAAGGCCAGCCCCATCGAGCCCGGTGGCATGGCTTCGATTGCGTTGGTCCAAGGCGATATGGACATGGCCGCCTCCGGCACCATCACTTATGTGAGCGGGAAGAAGATCCTGCTTTTCGGCCATCAGCTTTTCAATCTGGGCGGCGTGGACCTGCCGCTCTGGTCGGCTTCGGTCGCGGGAAACGTGGCCAGCTACCAGTCCAGCTTCAAGCTCGCCCAGTCCGTGGCGCCCATCGGCGCTCTGCGGCTGGACCGCTCTGTGGGCGTGGGTGGCGTGCTGGGGGCCGAGCCACGCATGGTGCCACTGCGCATCGGCCTGAATCTCGGTGGCCGCAAGACCTTGAATTTCCGATTCGAGCTGATGGACCATCCCTTCATCACGCCGATCCTGGCTTCCGCCGTCGTGAGTCAGACGTTGAGTGGATATGTGCGCGGCCTGGGCCTGCAAAGCCTGTCCCTGCAGGGCAACATCAAGATCGTCGGGCATCCGGCCATCGAAATCGAGAATGTCATCGCGGACCTGAATCCGAATCGGCTGGCCACTTTCGTGGGTGCGATGATGCAGGCCTTGGCGATGAATCCCTTTGAACGGCCCGTATTCGAAGGCATTTCGCTGACCATCAAAGCCGAGGAGCGCTTAGATCTCACGGGGATTTCCGCGGTGAGAATCCTCAAGGCCCACGTGAAACGGGGGGAATCCCTGCCAGTGCTGGTGACGCTCCAGAACGTCCAGGGTGTGAGGGAAAACGCGACCCTGAATATTCCCGTGCCTCACAGTGCCCAGGTAGGGAAGGCCACATTGCTGGTGGGGGATGGCCTCAGCCTTTCAGCCGCCGATCCCGATGAGCGCGTCATCGATGTCAGCGGCCTGAACGACATCGTCCGCTTGCTGAACGGCGCCTTGCGCAACAACCACGCCTATGCACTGTTGGTGCAGAGCCAACCGGGCGCGGGGCTGCGTGGCAGCCGCATCGAAGGCATCCCCCCCTCCGTGGCGAGCCTGATCGCCACCGACGGCGGCAGCTCCGACAACAAGCTCCAGCGGCACATCATCGGCCGCGCAGTGTTGCCTCTGGAACGCGAAGTGAAGGGGCTGATCACCCTTGAAGTTGAAATTGAATGATCACCTTGACTACTTTTAGCTGGAGAACCTAGATGCGTTCACGTGTGCTTCCGATGTTGATGGCAGTGGCTGGCATGGCGCATGCCCAGCAGGCGACGAGCCCTTCCATTGTTTCACCTGCCGCCTTCAGCGGTTTCAACGACTGGTTGAGCGCCGAGGCCCGGGGCGTTCGCATCGGTTCCGATGGACAGCTTCGCCTGGCGCCCGGGTTGCGACGCGTAGGGCAGCTCCCCGAAGGTGTTGTCTGGGCCGCGGTGGCTGATGGAGCCGGTGGCGTTTTCCTTTCCGCAGGCACGGAAGGCAAGCTCTTCCATTACAGCGGTGGCAACGTAAAGCCTTTGGCCCAGGTGAAGGGCGGAGTGATCTTCGCCATGGCTAAGCTCGGAAACGATCTGCTGGTGGCACCCAGCGGCGAAGGAAAACTCTTCCGGGTATCTCCGTCAGGCGACGTGAAACCCTTTGCCGATATCGAAGCCAAGGTGGTGTGGGGCATCTCCGCGCAAGGTGGAGATGTGGTTGTCGCGGGGGGCGGCGAAAAGGGCGCATTGCTGTTGTTGGCGCGTGAAAGCGGGGGCCGGAGGATGGCTGAATTGCCCGAGGAAACGGCCTTCACCGCCCTAACTCCGGATGGGCTGGGTGGTTTCTACCTTGGCACCCATGGCCGGGGCCTGGTGCTCCACTATTCCGGGGACAAATTGGAAACGCTCGTGTCTACAGGATTTGAAGAAGTCCGTGCAATCGCCCTGTTTGAAAGCCAGGTATTCATCGGTGCCAACAATGGCCTGGCCAATCGCATGGCGAGCGGCAACCTCGAAAAGCGTGAGAGCTATCTTTCGGAAACCGGCACCGCCACAAAGTCCGCCGTCATCCGTTTGGATAAGTCGCGGGTGCCCGAAACCCTTTGGCAGAGCAATCAGGGCCACATTTTCTCTCTGGCGACATGGCGGGGCCAGTTGCTGGTGGGCACCGGCAACCGGGCTCGAATTTTCTCCATTTCATTGGCTGACCGCGGCCGGGATCAGGAAGCTTTTGCATCATTGCAGGATCTGGGCACCGCGCAGGCCACAGCCTTTGTGGCGAGCGGTTCGGATCTGCTGGCGGTGGGTTCCAATCCCGCCGAACTTCACCAGCTATCGGACAGCCAGACTACGGAGGGCACACTCGAAAGCCGTGTTTTGAAGGGAAATCCCCTTGCGGATTGGGGACGGGCTTACGTGGACTCGGAGCAGCCGACTGGCACCGCGGTGGAACTCCAGCTGCGCACTGGGTCCACGGAAACCCCAGACAGCACATGGTCGACCTGGACGCCGCCCCTTCGCAGCGGCGAACGCCCGGGCGTGCCGCCCGCGCGTTTTGCCCAGTTCCGCCTGAAGCTTTCCAGCACCCGCGGCGGGGCGACACCCACGGTGGATTCGGTGAAGGTCTACTGGACCAACCGCAACCTGGCCCCTGTGTGGGAGGGCATCGATGTCATGCCTACGGGCGTGGTCATCACCCGCAGCTCGCCGCCCGACGACATCGGCATCGAACGGGTTCCGCTGGAAACACAAAAACTGATTCCTGCCTTGCAATACGCCGGGTCGGAAAAACGCAGCTTCCGCCGCGCCTCCCAGGCTTTCGTCTTCCGCGCAAGCGATCCGAACAATGACACGCTGCAATACCGGATCCGCCTGCTCCCTGATCGGGGCGGCCCCATCGAACTGGAAAAGGTCTGGAAGGAAAAATTCTTCACCTTTGATACGTTGCCCCTGCCCGATGGCCGCTACCACCTGGAAGTCACCGCCAGCGACGCGCCCACCCAGCCCTTCAATGCGGTGCTGACGAGCACGTTCCGCACGGCGGCCTTCACAGTGGATCACACGCCACCCGGCATCTCAGACCTCAGCGCCACCATGGAAAACGACGGGGTCCATGTCCGCTTCACCGCCCAGGATGCGACTTCGGTCATCAAGGAAGCGGCCCTCAGCGCAGATGGTGAAAACTGGCTGCAGATCCTCCCTGATGATCGGATCTTCGACAGCCAGACCGAGCGTTTCGATGTGCTGCTTCCCAAGAATGCCGTGCGCGGAGATCGTGTGCTAGTGCGCGCCACCGATGCCCACAGCAACGAGCAGACCGCATTCGCGTTCATCGGCGCGGCTGGAAAGAAATAGGCCCTGTCCAGTTGAGTGCCTCCCTCGGGCAGGCCGCGACTCTGGAGGAAAGTCTGCCCACCGCTTCCACCCGGGTTCCCGAGGGAGAACAAACCCAATTTCGCGGAATATCCCCGCTGGCGCCAGGGTATTCAGGTCAGGTGCGCCGCAAGCGGGGCGAGCCGTGGGATTTCATGGATTTCGGGTCGTTAATCCTTGGGGAGTGGAAAGGCGGATCAGGTCATCGAGCTATGAACAATGTCGGGCGTTTTTCCAAGAAGGCCGGGCGGCTTCGGTCACCGGCCTTTGAACTGAGCCGGACGTTTTTCCAGGAAGGCGCCCATGCCTTCCTTCATGTCTTCACTGGCGGCCAGCAGGCCGAAGAGCGCCGCTTCGAATTGCAGGCCCTGTTCCTGGGGCATTTCAAGGCCTTGATGCACCGCGGTCAAGGCGTGGGCCAGCGCGATGGGACCGCGAGTGAGCATGGTCTTGGCAAGTTTTTCCGTGCCAGCCTTCAAGTCCGCTTGCGGGAAGACGCGGCTCACCAGGCCCATGCGCAGCGCATCCGCCGCGCCCACCATTTCAGCGCTCAGGATCATGTCGAGAGCCACGCCCTTGCCCACCAGGCGAGGCAGACGCTGGGTTCCGCCATATCCAGGAATGATGCCCAAGGATACTTCGGGCAGGCCGAACCTCGCGCTTTCAGAGGCCACGCGCACATGGCAGGCAAGCGCCAGCTCGCAGCCACCGCCCAGCGCGAACCCGTTGACCATGGCGATCACAGGCTTGGGCATGCGCTCGATACGCTCGAATACTGCTTGCCCTGCCAGGCCCACCTGCCGTGCGGAGGCGCTATCAAGATCCTTCAATTCGGCGATATCGGCGCCTGCCACGAATGCCTTTTCTCCTGATCCGGTGAGGACGACCACGCCCACAGCTTCGTCGTGCTCCAAGCCGGCGAAGGCGCAATCCAACTCTTTCAGCACCTCGGCATTCAAGGCATTGAGTTTTTCCGGGCGATTGATGGTCAGCCAAGCAATGCGGCCACTGGTTTCGATTGTGATGACGGACATGGAAGCTCCTAATTTGGTCGAGGCCATTCTAGCGCAGAGCCTTGGGTTCAAACTTGAATGCCAACCTTTTGGGTCGAAAGTCGAGAGTCAGGAACGAAAAGTTCCAAGTTGAGTGCCAAAACCCACCACCCAAAGCCCATAGACCTCACATCACTGCCTCGCCTCCGGGTCCATGTATTTCCGGAGGAAATCTAGCGCCAGGGGCCACGCCAGATGGGCTGCTTCGGAGTGGTAGCTGCTCCGTTGGTCACAGAAAAAGCCGTGGCCCGCATCTTCGAAACAGACGCTGAGGTAGCTCTTCTTGGCGGCCAGCAGTGCTTCTTCCAGGGCATGCCGCTGATCCCTGGGAATGGAAGCATCCTGCCCTCCCCAAATCAGCAGCAGGTGGCTGTTCAGGCGATTCAGGCGGTCTAGATGCCCGGGCAGGTTGCCGCCGTAGAAACTCGCCGCGCAGGCCAGCGGCAGGATGGTCGCGGCCAGAAAGCTCATGCGCCCCCCCATGCAGAAACCGATGCTGCCGATCTTTCGTGATGCGGTTTGGGCATCCGTTGCGAACCAGTCCCCAACTGAGAGGAAATCATCTTCAAGTCCTTGAATGGTCATCTTGGCAGCTTCGTCACGGCCTGGGCCAAAGTTGTCGTAGGAGGTGATGAACCCCGGTGCCGTGCGATGGAAAAGTTCAGGCGCCATGACAGTGAAACCCTCCATGGCAAGGCGTTCGCAGACTTCCCTTATGTGGCCGTTCACACCAAAGATTTCCTGCAGCACCAGCAAGCCCGGAGCCGTGGCAGCGTCACGGGGGCGTGCGACAAAGGCGCGCATGGTCGTTCCATCACTAACGGACAGGTTGATCCATTGACCTTTTACAGGGTGCATGTCGGCCTCTTGTTTCCCGCATTGTGGTCCATGACTCTGATTTCGACCAGTACCTGATAGGAATTTGAAGCTACCGAAGTCTGAGCTAAGCTTTTCGCATGTTCAACCCACCCCATCCCGAGACCTACCGCGATCAGCTCCGCGCCTTTCTGCGGGAAGACTGGGGCACCCAGGATTGGAGTTCGGGTTCGGTCCGGGACAGGCCCATGCGCGGGGCCATCAAGGCCAAGTCGCTGCTGGTATTGGCGGGCCTGCCCATGGCGACGGAAGTCCTGCGCATCGTGGACGAGCGCATCAAGACAACGCCTTGGCAAGAGGACGGCAGCATCGTGCAACCGGGGAGTGTCGTGCTCGCCCTTGAAGGCTCCAGCCGTTCGCTCCTGATGGCGGAACGGGTGATGCTGAATTTGCTTCAACGCCTGTCTGGCACCGCGACCCTGACGGGAATGTTCGTGGAAATGGTCGATGGCACCGGAGCAAAGATTCTCGATACCCGCAAAACCACGCCAGGCCTCAAGTTGATGGAAAAGTACGCCGTCCGGTGCGGCGGTGGCTCCAACCATCGCCTGACCCTTGGCGATGGCGTGCTACTTAAGGAAAACCATATCGCCGCCGCCGACAGCCTGCGCGACGCGGTGGAATCTGCCCGCCGCATGAGCCCCAGCCTGATCCGCATCGAAGTCGAAGTCGAACGCCTGGATCAGCTTGCGGAATGCCTTGAATTGCCTGAGGTGGATGGCGCGCTGCTGGACAACATGGATCTGGAATCCCTCCGCGCCGCAGTGGGAATGCGCAATGCATCGGGCCGCCGCTTTTTTCTGGAAGCCAGTGGCAACATCACCTTGGAACGCGTCCGGGCCATTGCCGAGACCAGTGTCGATTTTCTCAGCATTGGCGCTCTCACCCACAGCGCGCCGGCGGCGGATCTGAGCCTGAGGCTGGAAGCCTGAATTTAAAGCGCGCTCTGATTCAGGGTTTCTTTTTATGCTCCGCCCGCACCACCAGCACGTCGCAGGGCGCATGTCGCACCACTCGCGCGGCGGTGCTGCCGAAAAGCAGGCGTTCCCAAGTGGAATGGCCGACCTGGGCCACCACCAGCAAGGTTTCCGGATCCGCCGCGGCAACCAGTTCCTCGGCCGGGTTTCCCCATCGAACCAGGGCTTGGGCATTCGGAAAACCCTCGATCCACTTTTCCAGCTGCTCGGCGGCGCGGAGTTCCATATCCTGGGTCCAATCCGGGTCAGGAAGAGGCAATTGCACTTCCGGAAGCAGGGGAGGGGGCAGTTGCAGGACATGCAGGACCGTCAAGGGCACGTCCAACCTTTCCGCCAGGGATCGGCCCTGGCTAAGGGCTTGGCGAGAAGCCTCTGAAAAATCCACTCCCACGAGTACCGACTGGATCATGGCATCCTCCGTCTCCAACATAGGCCAGAGGAGCCAAGAAAACACTGGGGATTGAATAATAGATGTTTAAACATATAATATTTCAAGGGGTCGCCCAGCTGGCCTCCGGAGGAACCGATGCTGAGCCTGAGACGATCTGAGGAAAGGGGACATTTCGATTTCGGGTGGTTGGATACGCGCCACACATTCTCTTTCGGCGAGTATTCAGATCCCGCCCACCACCAGTTCAGGGCTCTCCGGGTCATCAATGAGGACGTGGTGGCGCCGGGGGCGGGCTTCGAGACTCACGGCCACAAGGATATGGAAATCCTCACCTGGGTGCTGGAGGGCGCCCTGGAGCACCAGGATTCATTGAGCGCACCGGGCACCAAAGGCATCATCCGCCCCGGCGAAGCCCAGGTCATGAGCGCGGGGACCGGCATACGGCACAGCGAATACAACGCCTCGAAGTCCGAGCCTGTCCACTTCCTGCAGATCTGGATGCTGCCTGAGGCCAAAGACCTTGAACCGCGATACGGCCAGGTTGCCTTCCCGGACCACCGCTTCCGCAATACCTGGGGCCTCATCGCCAGCCGGGATGGAGCGGAGGGTTCCGTCCTGGTCTTCCAGGACCTGAAGATCCAGGTGGCCAGGTTGGACGCGGGGGCGCAGCTCGCCCGGCACCTGGATCCATCGCGCCATGGTTGGCTCCACGTGGCCATGGGCTCGGCCGTGGCCAACGGACAAGCCCTGAAAGCCGGCGACGCCATCGCCCTCGAAGCAGAATCCAAGCTGGACCTGAAGGCCATCGAGAATAGCGAAGTTCTCTTCTTTGATTTGGAGTGACCATGAACTTGCGAGGTGTGAAAACCCTGATCCACGGCCAGCCCACCACGGATGGCAACAAAGTGCCGCTGGTGCGATTGCTGCCCGGCACCGGCATGCGTGGCAGCGAGGCCTTCCGCCTGATGGACCCTTTCCTGCTGATGGACCACTTCGGCCCCATGGTGCTGGAACCCGGCACCGACGCGGGTTTTCCGACCCATCCCCACCGGGGGTTCCAGACCCTGACCTACATGATGCAGGGCGCCTTCCGACATCGCGACAGCACAGGAAGTCACGGCCTGCTGCAGCCCGGTGGTGCGCAGCTGATGAACGCGGGAAGCGGCATCGTGCATGAAGAAATGCCCGTACCCGAGCATCTGGAAACCGGCGGCGCCATCGAAGGGGTGCAGCTCTGGATCAACCTCCCGAAATCCGAAAAGGGCAGCCAGCCTGGCTACACGGATCTGCACGCGGACATGATGCCTTGGCAGGCTTTTCCGGGTGGCCGCTTGCGAGCGCTGGCCGGCGAATGGCTGGGCCGCAAGGGACCGGCGGAAACCCCGGCGAAGATCGCCTACGCCCATGTGGAACTGGAAGCCGGAAGCCATTTCGAACACGCCATTCCGGAAGGGTTCCAGGCTGCGGTTGTGCTGCTCAGCGGAGACGCCGAGGTCTCGGGCCAGAACCTTGATCCCAACGATGTGGCCGTGCTCAACGAAGCAGGCGAAGGCGTCCGCGTGGACAATGCCCATGGCGCGAGCCTGATGATCATGGCGGGGCTTCCTCTGCGTGAGCCCATCGCGCACTACGGTCCTTTCGTCATGAATACCTCCGAAGAGATCCAGGAGGCCATCGACGATTACCAGAAAGGCAGAATGGGGTTCCTGGACTGATTTCAATTCGGGACTATTTTGAGTGCCCGTTCCACCTTGAAACTGCCTGAAGCAAGCCGATGTACTGCGCGCGCAAGGGCCTCCTTGCTGCATTCCAATTCCTGGCACCAGGCATCCATGGGGATCTCGCCGCCTTCGGCATGCTCTGCGATCCACCCCGTCCAGATCGCGTCCAGCCGCGCCGGTTCGGGTTCTTCCTTGTCGCGCCAACTCCGCTCCTGTGGCCGCAGCGGTTCATAGAAGGTTTCGCCCCGTAATTTATCCGGCAGGAACTGCTGAGCCTTGTCGTAGCCGCCGTGGGAATAGTGGTAACCCTTGCCCCGCCCGGCCTTCCGCGCGGTGCTGGTGTGGGCGTCCCTCAATGAATCGGGAATAGGTGCGTCTTCAGCTGCGAGTGCCGCGTCGATGGCCATGACGGTGGCATTGCTTTTTTGCGCGTTGGCCACATAGATGACCGCCTGGGCAAGCGGGATCCGGGCTTCGGGCCAGCCGATGCGCTCCACGGCCCGGGACACGGTTTCCGCCATGATGAAAGCCTGTGGATCCGCATTGCCCACGTCTTCGGCCGCCGTGACCATGAGGCGCCGCGCGATGAAGCGGGGATCTTCGCCGCCGCGGATCATGCGGCTCAGATAATAGAGCGCCGCATCGGCATCGCTGCCCCTAAGGGATTTCTGGAAGGCCGAGGCCAGGTCGTAGTGGCCATCGGCTCGGTCGAACATCAGCCGCCCGCCCAGGGATGATTGCAGCGAAGCAATATCGCGCTCCTTGGCCGGAAGATCCGCCCATACTTCCAAGCCTGAAAGCGCCGAACGCATGTCCCCGCCAGCCCAATGCGAGAGCCAGTCCAACAATTCGGATGGGGGTGGCGGATCCAGTTTTTCATGGTCCACCGCGCGATCCAGGACGCCCCGTATGGCGCTGGGCTCAAGGGCCTTCAGATCAAAGAGCTGGCAGCGGCTGCGCAACGCCGGGTTCAAATAGAAAGCCGGATTTTCAGTGGTGGCGCCGATGAGGATGGCTTCGCCGCGTTCCAGAAAGGGCAGCAATATATCCTGCTGTGCCCGGTTGAAACGGTGGATTTCATCAAGAAAGATCACCGGGGGAACCGTGCGGAAGAGCGGCATGGATTTCTGGTCCAGAAGGAATTTCTTCAGCTCAGCCGCGGATCCGGTGACACCGCTGAACTCCACGAACCCATGCCCCGTTTCCTTCGCCAGGATGCGGGCCAGCGTGGTCTTGCCCGTGCCCGGCGGCCCCCACATCACCATGGAAGGCAGTCGTTTGGAAAGACCGAGGCGCGTCAGCGCTCCTTTCGGCCCCACCAGATGCGGCTGGCCCACAACCTCGTCCAAGGTCATGGGGCGCATGCGTTCGGCCAAAGGGGCGCTCATGGTTCCAGAGTAGTCGTACAGAAACCTAATCGCCCATCGAAAAGCCACTACGCGAAGGGTGCGAAGGAGCGAAGGCTGTGAAGAAACACGTGTTTAATGGTCAGGTGACGAAGTGAGCGCTTTTCACGAAAAAGAATTGCTCTAGAACTGTGGAGACAGAGCATTCTTTGCTTCTTAACCTTCGCTTCCTTCGCCACCTTCGCGTCATTATTTTTCTTGAACCCGGAGCCCCTCATGGATTTCGCCCACTCCCCCAAGGCCCGCGATTTCATCGCCCGCGTGTCAGCCTTCATCACCGAGCACGTCACGCCGTTTGAGGAAACCTATCTCTCGCAACTGAAGCGCGGGACACAGCCCTGGAATGTGCCGCCGATCATGGAGGAGATGAAGGCCAAAGCGAAGGCCGCGGGGCTGTGGAACCTGTTCTTGCCGGACACCGAATTCGGCGCGGGACTCACGAACCTGGAGTACGCGCCTCTGGCGGAACTGATGGGCCGCTCGCTCATCACGCCTGAAGTCTTCAATTGCAACGCGCCGGACACGGGGAACATGGAAGTGCTAGTGCAGTACGGTTCCAAAGAACAACAGAAGCGCTGGCTGAAGCCACTTTTGGAAGGCAAGATCCGTTCGGCATTCTGCATGACCGAGCCGGAGGTGGCATCCAGCGACGCCACCAACATGCGGGCCACGGCGGTCTTAAAGGGGGATGAAATCGTCATCAATGGGCGCAAGTGGTGGAGCAGCGGCATTGGCCATCCCAACTGCGCCTTCGTCATCTTCATGGGGCTCACGGACCCCGGCGCGCCGAAATATTCGCAGCATTCCATGGTGCTGGTGCCCCTCGATGCGCCGGGCCTGAAAGTCGAACGCATGGTGCCAGTCTTCGGCGCCCTGGACGAGCCCTACGGCCACGGCGAAGTGAGCTTCACGGATGTTCGAGTGCCCATCGAAAATTTCATCAGTGGGCCCGGCCGCGGGTTTGAGATCGCGCAGGGGCGCTTAGGGCCGGGCCGCATCCACCATTGCATGCGCATCATCGGCGCCGCCGAGCGGGCCCTGGAACTCATGTGCCAGCGCTCCCTCACGCGCATTGCTTTCGGCAAGCCCCTGGCGCTGCTGGGGGGCAACCGCGACATCATCGCCAATGCCCGCATGGCCATCGAACAAGCGCGCCTGCTCACGCTCAAGGCTGCGTGGCTGATGGACACCGTCGGCGTGAAGGGCGCCAAAAGCGAGATATCGCAGATCAAAGTCATAGCGCCCAACATGGCGCAGCTGGTCATCGATCAGGCCATCCAGATGCACGGCGGCGCCGGCCTCAGCGATGATTTTCCGCTGACGGGCCTCTACGCCTACGCAAGAATGCTACGCCTAGCCGACGGCCCCGACGAAGTGCACCGCGCGTCCATCGCCAAGGGGGAACTCAAAGCGCAGGCGGAGAAGGCGGGGATGGAGATACCGAAAAAATGAAAAGCTTTTTTACCGGGGATGGACGGGGATGAACGGGGACAAGAACAAGGCTGGTATTTGCTTTCATCCCCGTAAATCCTTTTTTGTCCCCGGCGATTCATTTTTTTCTTTTTCAGTTCAACCTCTGCGGAGTCCTTGTGCCTTTGATCGATGAATCAGGCCCTATTCGCAGCGGTGAGGACCTGCCCATTCTGGCCGTTGATGAATTCTTGAAAAGCCTGGATCCGAGCCTTGTGGGTGTCCCAGCCATCAGCCAGTTTCCTGGCGGTGCTTCGAATCTGACGTATTTGGTTCGCTACGAGAACCGCGAGCTGGTGCTGCGGCGGCCGCCGTTCGGGCACAAGGCGAAGAGCGCCCACGATATGGGACGGGAAGCGCGCATCATGGCGGCTCTGAAGCAGCACTATCCCTACGTTCCAGAGGTGCTGGCCTTTTGCGAGGACGTGGCGGTTATGGGCAGCGAATTCTATGTGATGGAGCGCATCCGGGGGCTGATCCCACGCCAGGACCTGCCGGAGGGATTGGATCTCAACGAAGCCGACACGCGCCAGCTTTGCCTCAACGTTCTCGACAAGCTCATCGAGCTGCATCAGGTGGATTGGAAGGCCGCGGGGTTGGAATCACTTGGCAAGGGTGATGGTTACGTGCAACGCCAGATATCCGGTTGGAGCGACCGCTATCGCAAGGCCCGCACGGAAAATGCGGTGGATTTTGAAAGTGTGATGGCGTGGCTCGCGGCGAATATGCCAACCCAAGACAGTGCCACCTGCCTGATCCACAATGATTTCCGCTTCG
Organism: Holophagaceae bacterium; assembly: GCA_025353305.1. The sequence goes on along the minus strand of JANXQX010000097.1, from coordinate 21,169 downwards.
ATAATGTGGTTTTGGATCCGGAGCACCCCATGAACGTCATCGGCGTGCTGGACTGGGAGATGGCGACGTTGGGCGATCCGTTAATGGACCTCGGGAACTCGCTGGCCTACTGGGTCCAGGCGGACGACGACGAGACCTTCAAGCGCATGCGCCGCCAACCCACGCACCTGCCGGGAATGCTCACGCGGCAGGAGGCCATTGACTACTACGCTTCCCGGACCGGGCGCAAGGTGGACGACATCACCTTCTACCTGATCTACGGCCTGTTCCGGCTGGCGGTGATCGTGCAACAGATCTACTACCGCTACCATCACGGCCAGACCACGAATCCAGCGTTCAAAGGCTTCATCCACATGACGAACTACCTGGAGCAGCGCTGTTTGAGGCAGATCGCGGCGTCGAAAGCTTAAAAAACACAACGCGGAGGGTCGCGGCGAAGCGGAGGGCAGCGGAGAAGAACAAGAAAATTGGGTTAAGAAAGTTCTTCTCCACTACCCTCCGCTTTTCCCCGCACCCCTCCGCGTGGTTAGCTTTTCATTCGCGATACCGATGAACCAGGAGCTCCCATGACCCAGCCCACCTTCGATCTAAGCGGCAAGATCGCCTTGGTGACCGGCGCCAGCCGGGGCATTGGCGAGGCCATTGCGACGCTGTTGGCAGCCCATGGCGCCCACGTCATCGTGTCCAGCCGCAAGGCGGAGCATTGCACACCGGTGGTGGACGCTATCAAGGCGGACGGTGGGTCGGCGGAAGCCATGGGCTGCCACATCGGGGATGTGGACCAGATCGAAGCCATCTTCAAGGTCATCGATTCCAAGCACGGACACCTGGACATCCTCGTCAATAATGCTGCCGCCAATCCTTATTTCGGGCCCATCCTGGACACGCCCATGGGCGCTTTCCAGAAGACCGTGGACGTTAACATCCGGGGCTATTTCTTCATGTCCGTGGGTGGTGCGAAGCTCATGAAGCAAGGCGGCGCCATTGTGAACGTGGCGTCGGTGAATGGTGTCATCCCCGGACCTTTCCAGGGCATCTACTCCATCACCAAGGCAGCAGTGATTTCCATGACCCAGGCCTTCGCCAAGGAGTGCGCACCACTGAAGATCCGCGTCAATGCGCTGCTGCCGGGCTTCACGGACACCAAGTTCGCTTCGGCTTTGACCGGCAATCCCATGATCCTGGAGAAGGCGCTGGAGCACATCCCGTTGCACCGCATCGCCCAGCCCGATGAAATGGCGGGCGCGGTGCTGTATCTGGTTTCCGACGCCGCGAGCTATACCACGGGAACGTGCCTGAACGTGGACGGCGGATATTTAACGGTCTGAGGGAGCGCCCATGGAAGACCTCAAGAACAAAATCGCGGTCATCACCGGCGGGGCCGAGGGCATCGGCCGGGCCATCGCCCAGCGTGCCGCCAAGGAAGGCATGAAACTTGTGCTGGCCGACATCAACGCGGCCAGCCTTGCGGGCACGGTGGCCGAGCTGAAGCGGCAGGGCGCGGAAGTGGTCGGCGTTCCCACCGATGTCTCCAATTTCGAGGATGTGAAAGCCCTGGCCGATGCTGCCTTCACCCGTTTCCACCGGGTGCATCTCCTGGTGAACAATGCCGGCGTTGCGCTCTGCAAACCCGCGTGGGAATTGACTTCGGAAGACTGGAATTGGGTGCTGGGCGTGAACCTCCACGGTGTCATCCACGGCCTGCAGGCCTTCGTGCCGCGCATGCTTTCGGATGGCGAGGAAGGCCATATCATCAACACCGCTTCAGCCGCGGGCTTGCTGGCCACGCCGGGCTTTGCGGCCTATAGCGTGAGCAAACACGGGGTGGTGGTGCTCTCGGAAGTGCTGCACCACGACCTGGCCTTGCGTGATTCCAGGCTGAAAGTGTCCGTATTGTGCCCCGCCTGGGTGAAGACCCGCATCGCGGAATCCGAACGGAACCGCGAGGAAGCCGAGCGCAGTGATCTAAGAAAATTTGACCAGGTCTCCGCAAAAATCGCCAGCGCTGTGCTGCAGGCCACGGCCACCGGCATTGCTCCGGATCGCGTGGCCGACGCAGTCTTCGAGGCCATCGCCTCAGAATGCTTTTACATCCTCACCCATCCAGACACCAAGGCTGGCGTCAAGGTGCGCATGGAGGACATCCTGCAGGGCCGGAACCCCACGCTGTTGTCGTTTGATGCGGGCAAAGCTGATTGAAGCCGGGAGCTATCCAGAAAAAAATACAGCCACAGATTTCGCAGTTGAATCTGCGTCATCTGCGGCTTCTTTAATTTGGGATCAGGCCTTGGCGCTGGGCTTCGTGAACTGGAAGCGCCGGGGCATCATGCACAGACCCATCAGCAACAGTTGAGTGCCGATGAAGGTGGAGAGGGCATAGAAGGCAGAATCCATGAAACCGTAAGAGTGAAGGCCAACTCCGAGCATGTTCACGCCGAACCAGGAGAGGCTGGTGATCACGTTGCCGAAAATCGCCATGGTCATGATGCCGCGATCCCTGGCCATGCCTGACCAGCGGGCGTGCAGGATGATCGCGTTCCAGAGAACAATGAACAGCGCGCCGTTCTCCTTGGGATCCCAGCCCCAGAAGCGACCCCAGGATTGATCCGCCCAAATGCCGCCCAACACGGTGCCGACGAAACTGAACAGAAGCGAAAAGCAGATGATGCCGTAGGCCATGCCCACCAGAGCCTTGCCGGTCTCAGGATCGGGATCAGGAGCGATATGTTTCCACAGGGTGTAGGCGATGGCGATGGCGCCCGCCAGGAAGGTTCCGCTGTAGCCAATGGTGATGGTGACGACATGGGTGGCAAGCCAGAAATTGGAATCCAGCACCGCGCGCATCATTTCCATGGTGTCGCCTTCGGCCAGATGCTGAGCGACGATGAGCGATCCGAAGCCAGCGGCAGCAGCAACTGCAGTGCCAAAGCCCTTCTTGTAGAGCCGTTCCAGAACGATGCCCAACACCACCGCACCCCAGCCCACGAACACCGCAGATGAGTAAAGGTTGGTGACCGGCGGGCGACCCTGAAGGATGATGCGGAAAGCCAGCCCACTGGTGTGCACGATGGCGCCCACCAGCAGCAGGGCGAAGGCCGTGGGTTGAAGCAGCTCTTGCTTCCAAAGCCAGGAGACAAAAATGGTCAACAAGGCCAGGACGTAGATCACCATGCCCAAGTAGAAGGGCTGCGCACGGTTGAAAGTGATTTCGTTATTCGCGTGGCTCATGGCCTCAGGCTTCAGGCTGGTTACGATGCCTTGGAATTCAGCCACGCTGTTGTTGAAGGCAGTCGCATCCTGCACACCATAAGCCGCTGCGATGCGTGCGAGAGGCGCAAGGCCTGGGTGGAGGGGTCGGCCCGTGGCACCGGCCTGTAGATCTTCGCCAACGCTTTGCCAGGCATCCGCCTTTTGTCCGGCCAAGGGAGGCAGAATGCGAAACATCGCCAGCTGGGTCAGGGCGCTGTGCATTTCCCCAGCCTGGGGCGCTGCCACGGCTTGCATCTGCACGGCAAGGCCGGGTGTTCCAGCGAGCTGCAGGGTGTTTTTCAGACGGAAATACATATAGACGCGCTCGAACAGATTCACCACGGCGGATTGAAAGCGGGTGCGCTTCTTGGCATCAATGGGCTGCGCCACCTTCGCCTGTTTTTCGAGTTCATCAATGTGCGGAGCCAAGGTCTCGAAGGTGAAATAGGCATTTGAGGTTTGTTTCATGCCAATGAGACCCAGCACATCAGGATCATCAATCCTGAACACCGGCTGACGATCAGCCACTTCAGGGCGGAACATCAGATCCAGAGCCCATTGATCAGCGCTGATGGTTTTCCCTTCAAAACGGACACTCTGCTTGCCCCGAATAAGGAGCAGCGAATTCCTGGCCACGGAATCAAGCGGTTTAACCCGGCCCCCTTCGAGGATGGGCAATTTGGCAAAGCCATTGATGTCGAACCCGTTGACTTTGCCCTGCGGCATAGCCGCGAAAAGGGCGGCAAACAATGCTACGACGCCGACAATCCAGGGGAGCAGTTTGGTGAGTTTCATGACACCTTCTCCTGCCGTCGCTTGAGAGAACGGCGCAACATGATGGCGAAGTGCACCAGGAGACCGATGGTCACCAGGACGCAGGAAATATAGGGCAGCAACCAGCCTGGATTCTCGACAACCTGCAAGATGGAGAGGGTGTCGCCTTTGCCGAAGCTGGCTTGGTAGAACGTTCGGCCTTCATAGCGCAAGGGCTGGTTCATGTAGATCAATACGTCCCGCGCTTCTCCCTTGGACGGATTGGAGATCTGCACCAGGCTGGAGAAATTCTTGGGGATGTCCGTTCCCGGGTACTTGTCGTGGCTGAATTTTTTCAGTGTCAGGGCGTAGGGAAGGTAGTGGCGCGTGGGCCGGATGGAGATGGCGTAGGTATGCCCTTCGTGGGTAAAGGATTGAGGCGCGCCCAGAGCGATGGAGGCCAACCAAACCCCATAGCTGCGACCAGCGGCCACGGGTTCAATGAATACCGAGGTGTTGTTCAAATCGTTTTCATTGGAGGAGACGGCCCGCTCCTCGATCTTGACGCTCGCACCGACGCCCATGGTGGCGAGGGAAGGAGGATCCATGGGGCCGCGGTTGGTCAGCTCGGCGTTGGGGAAAAAGTGCTTCACGTTTAATGTGATAGGGCTGCCGGGCAGGGCCACGGTGCTGGATTTTGCCAGCAAGGTTGCGGGAACCGCAAAAACCTCATCGGACTTTGGATCGGTCACGTCCACGATGGCAAGTTCCATGGAGCGGGAATTTTCCACGTAATTGACGGTTTGTCCCTGCTCGATGGCCATGCGGTCATCCACCTGCAAGGCCGCCGATACGAATTCTGCCGACACCAGCAGGATCAGGCCGATGTGAACCAGCCATAGGCCTGCTTTGGCCCAGGTGAGCTGAAGCCGTTTGAAGGTGGAGGCCAAGAGATTCAAGGTAAGGATGAGCCCCACGAGCGAGCCGCCGGGGAACACCGGAATGATCCATGTGGAGCCTTCGGGTCCCCACCACACGAGAAAACTGCGCATGTACATGTTGACGGCGCCATAAGTGCCCAGAGGCACCTGAGCCAGCGTGCAGAACAACACCAGCAGCATGAGCAAGGCCAAGGAGACGATGGTGAGCTGGAACGAAGAGATGAAATTCCAAGCCTTCAGTAGGTATTTGTTAGTCAAGGTGAATGCTCCCGATGAGACGCATGAAGTCCGGCTCAGCTTTTCCCACGGGCTCGGTGTCACCAACGAGTTTCAGGAACCAGGTGTTTCCATCGCTGGTGGAGATGAGACCCGCCACCATGCGGGTTTTGGTTTGACCCTCACTGGTGAAGTCGAATACGGAAATTGTGCCGGCCTTGGATTTGATTGACTTGCGGGCGGCGTTGAGGGCCTGCTCGTCCAAGGGGCCAAGGCCAATCTGACCGCGCCAGCGATTGACGTTGCTGAGCTCGCCACCGGCGGTTCCAGGCAGAACCACTATAGAGGCGTCAACTTTGCCTGGGAAGGGGGGCTTGAGGGTGGCGAAGCGCATGCCGCCCGCCTCGTTTTCAACCCAACCTTTGGGCAGCGTCCATTTCAGGGCACCTTGGCCGGTGGGCTTGGGTGGGGCCGGCATGTCGCCGCCACTAGGGGCGTCCATGCCTGGGGGCGGCATCCCGGTAGGTGCTGAAGGCATGCCTGCGGTCCCTGTGGCTTCCTTGGGCACACGGTAGCTGGTCACCTTGTCCTGTTGGCAACCCAGGGTCAGCAGAACCATTGGAATGACCGGAAGCAGGACTGGGCTAAAAGTGGTTCTGAGTCGCAATGTAGAGTTCCTCCGGATAGGCTCGCTCGGGCTCCAGCGCCTGGAGACCAAATCAGTAGGCTATAGGGTACCGTTGGTCCCACTCAAATTTTGGTGATTTTGTACTCAATTGGGTTTATGGCTGGCTGGAGGGGTTTCACAAGCTGTCCGAGCGGGCTCCAGGGACATCTCAGCTCGCTTTGGGGATCGCCGAACAGCCACCCATTTGTTCCCATGAAGAGAGGAATAGTCTCGACAAGATTTTGGTGTTGGAAAACCAGTCAATTCTGTTCCAAAGATGGACGAGACAGGTCATTCCGGCTGATGCTGAAGACATGATCATCTATCTGGACAACAACGCCACCACGCGGATGGCCCCGGAAGTCCTGGCGGCGATGCTGCCTTTCTTACAGGAAAGTTATGGCAATGCGGGTTCGGCCCATGTGCTGGGTCTCCTGAGCGAAGGCGCGCTGGTGCAGTCCCGAGAGCAGGTGGCGGCCATGCTGGGCTGCTCCCCGGCGGAGGTTCTTTTCAACAGCGGTGGGACCGAAGGCATCAATCACACCTTTCGGGGTGTGTTCGAAGCCTTTCCAAACCAGCGGCATTTCATCATCAGTGCGGTGGAACATCCAGCGGTGCTGGCTGTATGCGAGTGGTTGAAGTCACAGGGCGCCGAAGTCACGAGCCTTGGGGTGGACAGGGACGGGCAGTTGGATCTCGCGGCCCTGGCAGCCTCCATCCGGCCCGACACGGCCCTGGTTTCCCTCATGGCCGCCAACAACGAAAGCGGCGTGTTGTTCCCGCTGGACAAAGTGGTTCAGCTCGTCAAAGGGAAGGGCGCCTTGCTGCACGTGGATGCCACCCAGTCCATCGGAAAAGCGCCCTTGGATCTCGCCACGCTGCCCATTGACCTGTTGAATGTCAGTGGCCATAAATTTCACGGGCCTAAGGGTACCGGGGCCTTGTTCATCCGTCGTGGACTGCGGCTGAAGCCATTCATGTTGGGGGGGCACCAGGAGCGCGGGCGGCGAGGCGGAACCGAAAACGTGCCGGGCATCGTGGGGCTCGGAAAAGCCTCTGAAATGGTGCTGGCACACCTTCCGCAGGTTGCGGCGATGGGGGGGTTGCGGGATCATTTTGAATCAGCGATTCGAGATTCAATCAAAGGCGTGCACCTGCATGGCGCTGGCGCGCCACGCCTTCCCAATACCTCGTTTATGGGTTTCCAGGGACTAGAAGGCGAGGCTTTGTTAATGAAACTTAGCGAACGTGGCGTTTGCGTCTCCACGGGCAGCGCCTGCACCACGGGGCAGAAGGAACCCAGCCACGTGCTGCGGGCCATGAGTGCGCCCAAGGAATTCGCATTGGGTACGATCCGCATCTCACTTTGCCGATATACCACCCGGGATGAAATCCAGACGGTTCTGGAAATGTTGCCCGGCATCGTGGAAGACCTGCGCGGATCGAATCCTTTCACCAGAGCTTAGGTATTGTCGCCAGTGCCGCTCATTGCCCTTTATGCATGATTGTGGGCAGGACGCAGTTCCACGTTGTTGAGTTGGCCGCCCTTCCAGGTGGCGACCAGGCGCTGGCCATCCGTGCTCCTGAAGCTCAACACCCTGTTGTTCGCGAAAGGCGTTTGATAGCTATGAATGCTGAACTCATGCAAGCCCTTCTGGTTCGTGGCGGGAAGGTTGGCAATGACTGGTCGCAGTTTTCTCACAGAATCCAGGAAAGCGGTTTCGCTGGGGTAGGTTGCGTGCAGGCCAAATTCCACACGGTACAGCTCGGCCGCCTTGAGGTCGTCATTGCACCGGAGCATCACTTCCCGGAACTCTTCCCAGGCCCGCTCGGCCCCGTGCTCACCCGCTTTTTCCCGAGCGCTCTCGAGAGCCTTTTCGTCCGCCCCAAAAAAAATATGGTTGATGCCCTCGCCCTCGATGGGTCCCGCAAGCGCGCCACCCTGGATCTCCACCATCATCCAGGCTCCGCCCGAGCCCTTGATGCTGGCGCTGACCTCGCCAGGGTCGGCGTTGGGTGAATAGGTGGGACTTTCGGCGGGTTCCTGGACCGGCAGGCCGCCGACCTTGGCCCGCCAGTCGCGGACCGTGGCCACGAAATCCTGCTCATGGGCGTAGGTTTCGGCCAGTGCCGGATTCTTTTTGAACAGTTCTCTGGCACCCTCGTCGCTCTGCAGCCGGGAGTGGATGTTGCGCACCGCGGGCCAGAGCTGGGATCGGTGACGGAAGGCCAAGCTGCCCAGGGAACCGCCGATGACCAATGAAAGACTGAGGGTCACTCCGCCGGTTAATAGCAGCCACTTGAGCCAAGGCTTGCGGCCCCCCTGCCGCACTGCTTCTCCGCTGTCCCAACTGGCGTCGCGCATGGAGCCCCCGGCCTGATCTACGTGCCAGTTTGCCCTTCGCTTAGAGCCTGATGAGCCTGGTATTCAAACTTCTGGTCGGGCAAGGATGGCTTCGGCATGGGTCCTTATGCGTGACAAGGCTTCCTTGATTTCGCCGGCTTCGATATCGCGATGGGTGATGAAGCGCAGAGCAGACCCCACACTGGTGACGAGAACGCCGACATCTTTCAGGAGCTTTGTGGCATTGGGGACGGAGGCCACGGGTACCAGTAGGATGTTCGTTTCGGGTGTTTCCTGGGTGAAACCGAGTGCCCGCAGTCCTACGCTGAGTTCGCTGGCCTTGGCATGATCCTCGGAAATACGTGGCAGGTAGTCCAGCGCGACCAAGCCAGCCGCGGCCATGATGCCCCCTTGGCGAATGCCACCACCCAGCATCTTGCGAAGGCGGCGGGCTTCTTCGATCTTGTCTTGGTTGCTCACCAGCAGCGACCCCATGGGTGCCCCAAGGCCTTTGCTGAGGCAGACGCTGACGGTATCCGCGCCTTCCGCCAGATCACGCGGCGAGACCTTCAGGAAAGCGGCGGCGTGCCACAGTCGTGCACCATCCAAATGCACCGCAAGTTTTTTCTCCTGGGCCGCCAAGGTCAAATCGCGATGATCCTGCAGGCTGATGCAGGTTCCGCCTGCGAAATTGTGGGTGTTTTCAAGACACAACAAGGCGGTGCGTAACGTGTAGTATGGGCCGCTGCTTCCTGCGGCCTTGCGCACCTGCTCCGCGGAGATGCGGCCGGGCTTTCCATCCCAAGGCAGGGCTTCGGGCATGCCGCCTGCGAGCCATGCCGCAGTGCCCAGTTCTGAACCCAGCACGTGGGCCTGGGCAGAGGCCAGAAAGCGATCGCCGCGGCGCAGGTGCAGCATCATGGCGATGGCGTTAGCCATGCAGCCCGTGGGTGTCCAGAGCGCGGCTTCCTTGCCCAGCAATTCCGCTACTCGGCGCTCCAGGCGATCCAGCGTGGGATCGCGCTCCAGCACGTCATCCCCGACCTCCGCATCCGCCATGGCGGCGCGCATCTCAGGGGATGGTTTGGTGACGGTGTCGGAGCGGAAATCGAGGAGTTTCATGAAGTCATTATTCCCGACAATTCCTTTGCGTGGCCAAAGTTCGCCATCTGAGAAGTCCAACTTTTGAATTTTTATATCCATGGAATTCCATGCGCTCCGTGGCCGAACCGTCATGCGGGACCCAAGAAACATTCTTGCTCATTCGCGGTTCCATTAATTGCCATTACCATCCTCTATGCCAACTCTTGAAACCCGGCCCAAGTCCTTGCCGCCCTTGGCCGCGGTGGCACTCTTTGGTTTTACGTCGGGCCTGCCACTGCTGCTTACGAATTCCACACTGCAGGCCTGGATGAAGGATTCTCACGTAGACTTGGGCCTTATCGGGCTGTCCGCGCTCATCGGCCTTCCCTATAACCTGAAGTTCATCTGGTCACCCATTCTTGATCGCTTCACACCTCCTTTCATGGGGCGCCGTCGGGGCTGGATCCTCATCTTTCAGTTGGCGGTGGTACTCAGCCTTTGCACCATGGCTTTTGGCGATCCACGTACGGGTTTGGGAGCCATCGCGGGTTTGGCCCTGATGGTTGCTTTCTTTAGCGCCAGCCAGGACATCGTCATTGATGCATACCGCACAGAGTTGCTGCCCCTTCATGATTTGGGGCTGGGATCAAGCCTCAACATCAATTGCTATCGTATCGCCATGCTGATGGCGGGTGCCTTCGCCTTGTGGCTCGCGGATCGCACCACCTGGCGCGTGGTTTATCTGGTGATGGCGGCCTTGATGGTGCCGGGAATGTTCACGGCCTGGTTTGCGCCGGAGCCTGCTAGCGCGACAGCGCCGCGCACCTTGGTGGACGCCGTGGTAAAGCCATTTACGGAATTCTTCTCCCGCCGCGGCGCGCTGGAAATGATGGCCTTCACCATCCTGTACAAATTGGGCGACATGCTGGCGGCCTCCCTGAATACGGTTTTTTTGATGACCTTGGATTTCAGTAAAACGGAGATCGGCCTTGCCACGAAGGGATTGGGCCTCGCATCCCTATTGGTAGGTGCCTTCTTGGGTGGTCTGGTGATGCGGCGCTGGTCCCTGCGACGCTCCTTGCTGATTTTCGGTATCTTGCAGGCTTCCAGCATCCTGGCACCCTATGCGCTGGCGTTGGTGGGACACAATCGCACCCTGATGCTCGCCACCATCGGCGCGGAAAATTTCTGTTTCGGCACAGGCATGGTGGCCTATGCGGCTTTCCTGATGCGCATTTGCGACAAGCGTATGACCGCCACGCAATATGCACTTTTATCGAGCCTCATGGCTTTGACTCGCACCGTGTTCTCGAGCCCTGCGGGCCAGCTGGTGAAGTGGATGGGTTGGCCCGCCTTCTTCCTGCTCTGCATCACCATTTCCATTCCGGGTTTGCTAATGCTCTTCCGCTACGACCGCTGGCAGATGCCTGAGGAAGCCCTGACTCAAGACACCTGACTCAAGACTTGAGAACACTAGTCATTCGCCTATTGAAAATTGAAAACCCCTGGGCCCCATAGTTCCAAGGCTCAACATCGGGCCAGGTGCACCGCGAACCACTTCTGTTCATCGGTCCAGGTGCGCTCCAGCAACCAGCCCGCGTCATGGAGGATGGCCTCGCCCACGCCGGGGCGGAATTTATAACTGTTCTCGGTGTGGATGCGTTCGCCCACACTTAGGGCAATTTCCAAATCGAGGGCAGCGACGCGAACGAACTGTCGCGCTTGGCTTTCCAAGTGCATTTCCATGCGTGACTCGACCGCGTTCCACAAGGCCACGTGATGGAAGCCCTCCAACTGGAAATCTGCGCCCCAGTCCCGGTTGAGCCGGGCCAACACGTTCAAATTGAACAGTGCGGTGACACCGAGGGCATCATCGTAGGCGGGGATGAGGATGGTCGGTGCTTTGGCCAGGTCCATGCCGATGAGCAGCGCATCCCCGGGTTGGAGGGCCGCCCGCACGGAGCGCAGGAAAGACGTTGCCTGGGCAGGATCAAAATTGCCGATGGTGGAGCCCAGGAAGATCACCAGCCGCCGTGCATGGCCATGGTTCAGGGAGGCCAGGCCTCCCAGGTAATCTGCGTGAATGGGTCGGACTTCAAGCCTCGGAAAAGCTTCCAGCAAGGCTGACTTCGCGTGTTTCAGCGCGGTGGCGCTCACGTCTATGGGTACGTAGCTGCCATCTGGTTGACGAGACAAAAGCGCATGGATGAGTAGGTGGGTCTTGGTGGAACTGCCTGACCCCAGCTCCACCAATTCCAGATCAGTCCCGGCTTCCTGGAGCATGTCCGCCGCATGGCGTTCGAGGATGTCCCGTTCGGTGCGAGTGGGGTAATACTCGGGCAATTCCGTGATCCGCTCGAAGAGAGCCGAGCCCTCCGCGTCGTAGAAGAGCGCCGGTGGCAGGCGTCTGGGATTGGCAAGAAGGCCGGTGCGGACTTCATCCATCAAGTTGGAGGTCATTTGGGGTCCGGGCATCGGATCAGCCTAAGTGGAGAGTGGGAATTCCGTCTAACGCGCCAATCGCAGCCCCGAAAATTGCCAGCGCGCGGTGGGCGGGAAAAAGTTCCGGTAGGTGGGCCGGATATGGCCGTGTGGCGTAGCGATGCTGCCGCCCCGCAACACCATCTGACCACTCATGAATTTACCGTTGTATTCCCCCACTGCGCCCACCGCAGCGCGGAAACCCGGGTAGGGCAGATAGGCGCTGCCGGTCCACTCCCACACGACCCCCATCATCTGTGACAAGCCGGGATGATCCGAGGCGACTTCCCACTCGGCTTCGGTGGGCAAGCGCGCACCAGCCCAGCGAGCATAGGCGTCTGCTTCGAAATGACTCAAATGACAGACGGACTTCCTCCGAGCCAAGTCCTCCTCGCCCTGCAGCGTGAAAACCTTCCATCCGCCCAAGGACTTTCGCCAGTAGAGAGGCGCTGTCCAGCCATTCGTGAGCACGGCGTCCCAGCCATCGGAGAGCCATAGGTCGGGACGCTCGTAGCCACCATCCTCGATGAACCGGAGATATTCACCAACGGTCACAGGCCGGGCTGCAAGCTCGAAAGCAGTCAGGAATACGTTGTGCCGAGGCCCTTCGTTGTCGAAAGCGAATCCGCTGCCATCATGGCCGACGGCGCGGAGACCTTCATCAAACGGGACCCATTCCAGCGTCAACGCGGGTGCGGGCTCGCCTGCTGGAGCGAGTGGAGCGGGAAGGTAGGCGGGTTTCAAGGGCTGGGTTCCCAGCAGGTATTTGATGTCCGTGAGGATCAATTCCTGGTGCTGCTGCTCATGGTGCAGACCCAGTTCGACGAGGGCCATGGCCGCGGTTGGAAAATTTTCCAGCAGGGTTTCCATGGCCCCGTCCACGTGGCGCCGGTAGGCCAGAACTTCCCCCAGGCCCGGTCGCGTCAGAACGCCTCGCTGGTCCCTTGGCTGCCGCTGGCCGATGGCGTTGTAGTAGCTGTTGAAGAGAAATCCATAGCTGGGATCGAAGACTTGGTATCCAGGAAGCTTCGGTATCAGGATGAAGGTTTCAAAGAACCAGGTGGTATGCGCCAGGTGCCACTTGGTGGGGCTGGTGTCGCGCATGGCCTGAACCACCATGTCTTCTAGTGTCAGGGGCGCCACTAGATTCAGCGTCGCCTTGCGCACCGAGCGGTACTGCCGCGGCAGATCGTTCATACGGCCCGTTCTTTACCGAAGACACGGTCCAGTACAAGACCTGCGGTTTCTTCGATGCTTTTTCCCGTCACATCCAGAAGCGGCCAGCGGCGGTGCTGCTTGAAGACACCTTCTGCATACGTCAACTCCTCCAGGATGTGGCCCATGTCGCTGTATTTGTCGGCAATGCCACCGGCGCCAAGCCGCGACAGGCGATTCAGACGAATTTCCCGCAGGCGTTCAGGCTGGATGGTGAGGCCCACGATGCGGCCTTGGGGAATTTCGTCCAACTCCGACGGCAAGGGCACACCGGGCACCAAGGGTACATTCATGACGCGATGCCCTTCCATGGCGAGATACATGGAAAGGGGTGTCTTGCTGGTGCGCGAAAGCCCCACCAATACGATGTCCGCTGTGGCAATGCCAGATATATCCGCGCCGTCATCGTACTTCAACGCGAATTCGATGGCCTCGATGCGCTTGAAGTACCGGTCACCCACCGCATGAAAAAGGCCTGGCCGTTCATCAGGGCTCTCGCGCAAGTAAAGACCCAGAGTGTTCAGCAGATCCCCGAAGAGATCCACCTGGGTGAGTCGCAGATCCGCGCAACGCTGGTCAAGGAAATTGCGCTGCTCCCGGCTCACAATGGTGTGGACGATCACCGCCCGTTTTTCAGCTGCCAATTGCAGAATGCGTTCTATATCTTCGTGTGTGAAGACGTTCTGGAAACGCCGCATGACAGAGATATCACCCGAATGAAATTGTGTGAGCGCGGCGGCCACCATTCGCAGGGCGGTCTCGCCGGATCCACCGGACAGAATGTAGATGGGATGCTGATCCATGGGAACAAGGTTAATCTAAGGGCTGGCTTCCCATGAAACTCTCAGCTGAATCGCTCATCGCCATGGCCTTCCCGGTCGGAATGGTTTTATTTGGAGCGACCATCTTCGGGATTCGATTTTTTCGAACTCGGCGCACAGCCAAGGAAGATCCGGAGTTGCTGGTCCTCGGCGCCGTGAGCCGCAGTCTTCATGAACGCGGGGAGCTGGCTGCCACTCTCGGCCAGCTGCAAACCGTGCACGAAAAACTGGTGGACGCGCTGCCCTTCGGCCTGTTGTGGGTGGACCAGAAAAATCAGGTGGCGGCGCTCAATTCCATGGGCCGCGAATTGCTGGGTGTGAAACCCGGCGTGGTGGGTCTGGATACCTCCTTCGTGTTGGAGCCCTTTCCCTGGCTGCTGGAAGGCCTGCATCGGGGCCCTGGTCCAGGCTGGCGCTGTGAGGGCGCCAATGCTGAAGGCGCGATGAAACGCTGGCGACTGCGGCGGATCGAGGCTCCCAATCAGGTGGGGGCTTTGCTTTCCTTTGAAGACATCACCGAGCAGGAAGCGGAGGATCGCCGTCGCCAATTGCGCGAGCGGTTCGCGGAATTGGGCGAGATGACAGCGGGCGTGGCGCACCAATTGAAGAATGGCCTTGCGGTACTCAAGGGCCATGGCCAGTTGCTGTATCGTGCGGGCCACGTGGATGTGTCGAAAGACCTGCTCGACGAGGTGGATGAATTGGATCGTGTCATCCAGAAATTTTTGCAATGGGCCAAACCCTTGGAGCCTGAATACTCGGAAACGAATCTGGGGGAAGTTGCGAATGAAGTCATCACGGAAATAGCAAAGCGGCCCTTAAGTCATGGGCGCACGTTGAAATGCGAGGGCCAGGGTCGTGCCATGGCAGATCCAATGCTGTTGCATCAAGCGCTGTTGAATCTGCTTGAGAACGCCTGTCAGGCTACGCCCCGAGGCGGCGAGATCCGTGTGGTGGTGGAAGATGGCCGCATCCAAATTCTCGATCAGGGCCCGGGCATGGGCGAGGACACCTTGTTGCAAATGCTGCGGCCTTTCGAAAGTGGCCGTCCCGATGGCACTGGCCTTGGGTTGCCCCTCGCCTTGAAATGGATCAACGCCCAAGGCGCGGATTTACGCTTTGAAAAACGAGAAGAAGGTGGAACCAGAGTGGAGATCTGGTGGTGAGTTGAGGTCTGTGGACCCTGGACTGCAGGCAATGGGACCCGCCGCGTCGCATCCTTGAACGCCGTGGCTTCTGAATCGGTATCCTGGACTCATGCGAATTGCCTTGCTTCAACTGAACCAGCAGCTCGGCGACCCGGTCGCGAACGGTGCGGCCATAGAATTGGCTTATGCCGAGGCAGTAGCAGGTGGCGCCGAGTTGGTCGTGACTCCAGAGCTGGCGGTGGTGGGGTATCTCGCTGAAGATCGCCTGTGGGAAGCAGGTTTACGAGCCCTTGTGGCCACTGAATCCGGGCGACTGGCAAAGCTAACTGGATCGGTGCCGCTGGTATTCGGCACCTTCAGTCCAAGCCCTTCGGGCCGTCTTTTTAACGAATTGTGGTGGTGCGAGAGCGGGGCGATTCGCCAGATCATCCGCAAGCAGCTGCTGCCCAGTTACGATGTGTTCGAGGAACACCGCTGGTTCGAACCTGCGCCTGAAATTCCGGAGCTCATCGAACATCTGGGCCAGCGCATCGGCATCTCCATTTGCGAGGACCTTTGGGCCGATCAGGAGTTCAGCAGCGCAGCTGTTCATTACACCCGCGATCCCATTGCCGAACTTGCAAAAGCTGGGGCTACGCTGCTTCTCAATGCCTCCGCCAGCCCCACGCTGCTCGGTTCCTGGTTGCCCCCAGGCAAGGCAGCGCCCTGGACCATTGCATCGAAAGAACAGCAGCGGAAACGTTTGATCCAGGGTCTCGCGAAAAAATATGGTGTGCCGCTGGTCTATGCGGATCGGGTGGGTGCTGACAGTTCGCTGCTTTTCGACGGTGGCTCGTGTCTGGTGCAACCCGATGGAAGCTGGCAGGGCGGCCAGCGATTCACGCAAGGCATCGTGGGGGTGGACACCGGAACCACCGGAACTTCCTGGCCCATTTTTCCGGAAGAAGGTGCCTGGCTCCGGGTCGCCCTTGGCCTGGGGTTGCGCGAAAACCTGGCCAAGCAGGGATTGGAAGCAGTGGTCATCGGCCTTTCCGGTGGTATTGACAGCTCAGTGGTGGCCGCCGTCGCAGTCGAGGCGCTGGGGCCCGAGCGCGTGCTTGGTGTAGCTCTGCCGACCGCTTATTCCAGCGGTGAAAGCCTGGCTCTTGCCAAGAATCAGGCCCAACGTTTGGGGATCAAGTTCCTTTGCCTGGATGCGGATGCGCCTTTTGCGGGAGCAGCCTCGGCCCTGAACAGCGCATTTCCAGATCGCATTTTTTCCGTCACCGATGAAAACCTGCAGAGCCGCGCCCGAGCCATGCTGCTCATGGCGCTCACCTCAGAGCCCGCGGTCCATGAACAGCTAGGTTCCACCCGCATCGCGGTGCTGAACACCGGGAACAAGAGCGAAGCCTCCACGGGTTATTTCACGCTCTACGGCGATGGCATCGGCGCCTTCTCCATCCTGGGCGATTGCCTGAAAGCCCGCGTTTACAGCCTCGCGTATGAATTGGGAGAAGCCATCACGCCGGGCATTCTGCACAGAGTGCCCACCGCCGAACTTCGCCCTGGCCAAACCGATGAAGCCAGCCTTGCACCCTACGCGGTACTCGATGCCATCCTTGGCGCTGCGCTTGAAGCCCAACGGCCCGAGGCAGGACTCTCGGAAGATCTCGTTCTCTTGCTGGAGGGCGCTGAGCTGGAGTCCGCGCAAAAAGCTCTGCCACGAATCCTGGGCCTGCTGCGCCACACTGAATTCAAACGCCGACAGCTCCCCTTCAATCTGAAAGTGAGCCCCAAAGCCTTTGGCCAAGGGCGACGGATACCGTTAACGGCGCTTTGAGACGGTGGGCTGCGGGCCTTGAGCTATCAGTTCCATGTCCCTTGTCGTAATTCGTATTTGGTATGTGCTTGGGGCTGAATCATCTTCTTTGAAAAGCCCTGCCAGCCCGGTATGCTAAGCTTCATGCCGGTGTGGCGAAATTGGTAGACGCGCTAGACTCAAAATCTTGTTAGGTCACCCCTAGTGCCGGTTCGAGTCCGGCCACCGGCACCAAAAAAGGCCCGCGAAAAGCGGGCCTTTGAATGTGTATCAGCGCAGGAAGGGGTGTTCATTTTTGAACCGTGGAGATGATGTCTTTGAACAACGCATTGACGCGAGGGGCGATTTTCGGATCGTCGTAGGCACCCGCAGTGATCACCACCGTCATGTCCAAATCGGGAACCACGAACAGCCGTTGACCACCATTACCAAACGCTGCGCCCCACGCAAGTTTTTTACCTTGCCATTCCACGGTGCCCGTCCACCATTGATAGCCATACTGCAAACCTGGATAGCCGGTGCTGGTCCGGGGTTGCAGAGAAGTTGTGATCCAATCCGCCGGGACAATTTGCTGTCCCCGCCACCGTCCGTGGTCTACCACCATACGGCCAATCTTTGCCATGTCGCGAGGGCGCATGCGAAGGCCGGTGAAGGCCAGGGGTCGGCCATGCAGATCAGCCACCCATTCCCAATCGCTGATGCCCAATGGCTCGAACAAAAATTTTCGGGCGAATTCCTTCAAGGGTGTTTGGGTGGCCCGGGTCAAAATGTCGGCAAGAACGGCTGTGCCACCACTGTTGTAATTAAACCTACTACCGGGAGAGGCAACGATGGGGCGACTCAGCACGTATCGGTAGGGCGACCACTTCCAATACAAGCGATGTTCATCGTCGGGACCGCTCCCACCCTCATTCCACTCATAACCACTGCTCATTGTCAGCAGGTGCTCCAAGGTGATGGCCTTGCATTCGGTTGTCGCTAAATCTGCATACTCTGGATAGAAGTCTATGGCTGGGGTCGTAAGGTTTCCGATCTTCCCCTGGTGTTTGGCAATGCCAATGAGCAGGCTGACGACACTTTTGCCCACCGAGCGCGTGTCGTGCATGACCATGGGACCGAATGTTTGTGTGTGTGCGAAAAGGCTGTACACCGATTTATCCATGCCCCGCCGGTATTGCTCTGCCACCAAGCGCCCATGCCGTTCAACGAGAATGCTGTGGATGTTTGTCTCCTCATCCATCAGCTTGTCAATCAACATGCGGAGCCGTGCGGCATCGAAACCTGCTGTTGCCGGTTCTTCCCGTTCCCACCCATCTCCGATGATCAATGGAGCGGCATGGTGTGATTCGGGGGTCTGGCCAAAAAGAGGCAGCAACAGCAACTGCAATGTGATGAACCACCGAGAAATAGCTGAGGCACCACGGGTAAGAAGGTTGCCTCGCGAAGTCACAAAGGTCTCCCATAGAAATCATCAATCGGCATCGCGTGCGATTGCTCAGAGTCGCTGCTGTATCTCTGCCGAAGGAGCAACCTAATGCACCACCAACGCGCCGTTCACAGTGCTCAGATGGATGATCTGCATGCTGCCTGGGAAGGTGGCTTCCACCTTGTGCTTCGTAGCATTCACCTGTTCGGCGCCCTTGGTGTTGACCGAGACTTGGCCATTGACAGTGGTGGCCCGCAAGGAGCCTTCGAGCTTGGCCATGGTCACGTTCAGGGCGCCGTTGACCGTGGACAGGTCAACACCCTGGCCCATGCCATCCAGGCCCTTGCACGAGATCGCGCCATTGGTGGTGGAGGCGTGGATGGCGCCATGCACCTGGTTCAGGGCGATGGCGCCGTTCACTGTCTCGGCGGTCAGGCCGTGATTAAGGTCATTGGCTTCGATCGCGCCGTTGACCGTCCGGCACTCTGCTTTGGCTTGGAGTCCGGTCAGCGTGATCCTGCCGTTCACCGTGTCAATGCGGGCGAATACGCTACGGGGCACCTTGAGTTCCATTTCGCAGACGGCGCCGCGGTAGTCAGCCCAACCAGACTGCTGCTTAGGATATTTGCCGCGGATCTCAAGGCCCCCCGGACCCGATTCGAACACGACCTTCACCTGCTCATCCTTGCTGCTGGGCTTGAACTGCCCCGTGAAGGCGACTTCCGCCCGGTCCCAGGTATCCACCTTGATGCGCCCATTCGTGTTCTTGATGGTGAGGGTGGAACCATTGGGCAGGGCCACCGTGTGACTCTCGGTCGTGGCCGAGGTCTGGTCAGGATGGAGGACGAAAGTCTGGGCGCCTAGAACGGTGGCCGCTAGAACCATGATCAGAGCAGCGATGGGACGGGGGGTAGGCATACCGGGCTCCTTGTTGGGGGTTCAAGGAGGCAATACGGCGCCTTTCGTATAGGGTTTAGGGGGTCCGGTGTAATCCTCCCTCCCTTCCTTCAATAGGGGCGCGCTTTCAAGCCAGCGGAGCCGGAAGGGGGCTGAAACAGATCAATCAGCTTCACACCCGTCGGGCAGCAATCGGTCTAGGGTCCCAGGATCGGCTTCCACTCGACCCATTCGGCCACCTCCTGCATGGGGAAGAGTCTTGCAATATCGATGAAAATTCCTACCCCATGGAAGGGAATAAAGAGCCCCCTTCCGAGATAGGGGATCTGATCCAGCCCTATGCCCGACAGGGTGCGTTTTCCGATGTCGTTAATGAGAGTCGCGGTCCCGAGGGGACTCTTGATCCGCAGGGTTTGGAAATCCAAGGTAGCTGTCACCAGTCCTTTCGCGCCCTTGATGCTGAATGTGTTCGCGTTCCGTTCGAACACCAAGGTGTCCTTGGGAGAGGAGGACACCAATGTGTAGCTTCCATTCAGCGAACGCAGGGTCCAGGCCTTATCCTTCCCTCGGATATCCAGATCCACGCCGTTCTGACTGATCGTAAGAATGTCCTTCCCCCAGGTGAGTTGATAGCCGTTGACCTCGGTGCCCTGGATGGACACTTCCCCCTGTTTCGAATTGAGCCGGAAGCCACCATTGGTGGTTTCGAATTGGTAGGGCCCAAGCAAGCCCGGCTCGTAATAGAGACTGCCCCACGAGAAACTCTGGATGGTCGACCGATTGGGCCCTGAAACGTCATCCCCCAGGCACCACTGATTTCCGAATAAAAGCGCGCAGACGATCAAAATCGTTTTCATAGCGTTTCCTTTCTTGGAGATATTAGCGGTATGGCGGCCACTTCGAAGTTGGGAATCACAGGCACAATGAACGCACACTCATTACGGGGAGCCGCTCATGCCTGACTTCACCACTCTGATCGTTGGACACCAGCAAGGCATCGCTTCGATCCGATTGAATCGCCCGGACAAGGCGAATTCCATGAACGAAGCCATGTGGCGGGAGATCGGCGAGGCCTTTCATTGGGCCGACACTACACCGGAAGTGCGCGTTGTGGTGCTTTCGGGCAATGGCCGCCATTTCTGCTCGGGCATCGATTTGATGATGCTCATGGGCGTGCAGCAGGCCATCAAGGATGCTTGCCAAGGCCGCGCCGCGGAGAAGCTGCGCGGGATGATCCTGCAATTGCAGGATTCCCTCAACAGCCTGGAGCGCTGCCGAAAGCCCGTGCTGGTGGCCATCCACGGGGCCTGCGTCGGCGCCGGGCTAGACCTGGTGGCGGCTGCGGACATGCGCTATTGCACCGCAAGCGCCCACTTTTCCATCAAGGAAATCGACATTGGCATGGTGGCCGATGTGGGCTCCCTCCAGCGCCTTCCCAAGCTGGTGGCGCCAGGCCTGGTGCGGGAATGGGCCTATACCGGACGGAAGATAACGGCACCGGAGGCCGCAGCCTGCGGCCTGGTGAACCAGGTCTTTGAATCGGATGAACTGATGGAAGCCGGGGTCCTTGAAATCGCTGGTCAGATCGCCGGGAAATCACCCTTGTCCATCCGCGGCACCAAGGAAATGCTCAACTACACCCGCGATCACAGTGTGGCCGATGGCCTCGCCGCCATCGCCACTTGGAATGCTGCCATGTTGGTTTCCCAAGATATCCAAACCGCCATGATGGCCGCCATGAGCAAACAGACACCCGTTTTCAGGGATTGAAGCAGCTCGACCCTCACAACACGAGGCTCATCCCTGTTATCCTCGCTCCAGCCTTCCAGGAGCCGCCATGAGCTTGATCCCGCGTGTGAGTTTGCGTCTGTCTAAGCTATTGCTTCCGGTCATGTCAGTGACGCTGGCGGCGCAGGGTCTGGACTATGTGAAAGAGCACTACAGCAAACGCGAAGTGATGGTTTCCATGCGGGACGGGGTCGCGCTTTTCACCTCCATCTACACACCAAAGGACACATCGAAAAACTACCCATTCATGTTGCTTCGTACGCCTTACAGCGTGGCGCCATATGGTGAGGACAAATTCAAGACGGACCTGGGCCCCACGGCGCTCTTCGGCAGTGAGGG
>JANXQX010000080.1 GCA_025353305.1 Holophagaceae bacterium | reverse complement strand
GGGCGGCGGCTCTTCCGCACCAAAGGCGCGTGGCCGCCGCCGCCCTGAAAACCGGTTGGCCCATGCGGAGAAAACGGGAGATTCCCTCTCCCCCGCGGTCGGTAGCCATCCGGAAATCTGTGTCATCTGTGGAATCTGTGGATCAGCTTTTTACCTGAAAAGCTGTGGGCTGCGGATCAGGGATAATCAGGACCGGCAATTTGACTTGATGCGGCTGGGATCCACCCGCATTCATGCGCCTGATTCGATCATTGCCAGGTCCATCCTTCCGTTCCGCACCTCGGACCGCAGCGAGAGGTCTGCGCCGCGCCTGACGGTCTGGTTCTCCTGGAGCAGCCACAAAAGGCTCTTCCAATGGTTCCTACGGTTCACCCGGGAGGCTTCGGTGGAAAGGAAAATGCCTTCTGCGAGCTGAGCCTCGAAGTGGATGAGAAGGCCGCCAAGGGCGCCGGACCGGGCAAAACGCAGGCTTGCCTCGCAAACCAGGGGTGATGGAGTGTCGGCGAGCGGAAGATCATGAAGCAGGCATGGCTTCGCCAGCGTGGGCCAGGCCCGGGCGTCCCAGGGGTTCACGGAGGTGCGCCGGAGGCCTGCCGCGGATTCCCGCAGGGCAGTCAGGGGCAGGCTGTACCACCTTTCCCAATGTTCCAGGAACATCGGCGTGAAGAAGGTTTTCCGGCGGATCGCCTCGGGCACTTCCACGGGCGTGGCAAAAACCCGCAGACGGGAAGGAATGAGCCGCGCATCGGGCTTCAGGAAACGCGAAACGGCGTCCCGGGTGGTTTCCAGGATGCGTTCGTCGAAGGGATCGTGGCCGAGGATCTCGGACACCAGCACATCAGCCTTCTCCGGCAGGGGCAGTTCCGTGGAAAGGCCGCGCAGCAAGGTGATCCGGTCCCCAACACCTGAGCCTTCGAAGAGCCGCTGGGCCACGTCGGCGATGGCCTGGGATTCAATGGCGTAGACCCGCGCGGCACCGGCCTTCGCCGCCGCGAGGGCCAGCACGCCGCTGCCGGTGCCCACCTCCACCACCACATCCCCGGGCCGCACCGTGCGGCGGATGGCCTGCAGGAAACGTGTGGTGCGTACGCGATCCTCCAGCATGCGGATCTGCAGGGCAGGGCCGAAGGCACCTTCGCTGGAATCCGGCCGCGGCGGGGGTTTGCCACCCTCGGGAACCAGGATCCCGGCCTCGACCAGGCTCATGATCCGGCCCACGGAATCCGCCAGGCCCTGGGGCCCCATGGCTGCCGCGCCGAGGAATCGCCAGCCATCCTCGACACTGCGCGTCGCCTCGAAAAAGGTGAGGATCGGAAGCATGGACCGCGGAAGTTCCAGCACCGCACCGCTGGTATCCAGGCGGATCACAGCCCCTCGCACGTCGATGTGCACAGCCTCCGCAAGGCGCAGCTGCGTATCCCGGGTCAGGCTTTGGGTGTTCCATGCGTGGCTGGATTGCACAGCGTCAATTCCTCTGCCGTTCATTTTGCTTCCTGGGGCCCTTATTCAATCATCGGCATAACGGTTCGACTGGAGCGCTGCGCCTCAACCCACCTTTCGGAGCGGGCGAATGGATCGCTGTGGCCGGCTTTTGGAAAGGTCAAATGCGCTCTGCAGGTTCAACCAGAACTCAGGCGAGGTGATGAAGGCTTTGCCCAGGAGCCATGCCGTTTCCGGCGTGACCCCGCGTTTTCCACGGACAAGCTCATTGATCCGCTGGATCGGCACACCGATGTGCGAAGCGAGCTGAACCTGGGTGATGCCCAGGGGGGCCAGAAATTCCAGCAGAAGAATCTCGCCGGGATGGGTGGGTGTGCGGTGGGTTGGAATCATGGGGCACCTTGCTTTCAGTGGTAATCGGTCATGAGCACTTCGAAGGCCTCCGAGCCCTCCCATCGAAAGACAATCCGCCATTGGTCGTTCAGGCGAATGCTGTGGAGTCCCGCCAGGTCTCCTTCCAGGGCTTCCAGCCTATTGCCTGGAGGTGACCGGAGGTCTCCCAGGGTGGCTGCGGCATTGAGCATGTCGGACTTTCGCAAGGCGGCCAACAAGATATCGGGTGGGAAGGATTTGAAATCCTTCCTGGGGCCACCATGGAAAAGCGCCTCCGTTGCCTTGTCTCCAAAAGAAGCGATCACCCCAGGAGTCTCCAGATACAGGATACGCTTGCATGGCTACCGTGCAACCAGGAATTACGGGCATCCTGCTCTCGCAATCACAAATTCCCTTCCATCTGCCTTCGCCAGGAGTGCGCGTAGCGGCCATTCTGGGCCAGCAGCTCGGCGTGGGTCCCGGCTTCGGTGATGCGGCCTCCGGTCATGACGTGGATGCGGTCGGCCTGCATGGCGGTGGTGAAGCGGTGGGTGATGAGAAACATCGTCCGTCCAGTCGTCAAGCTCAGGAACCGCTCCAGCCAATCGCCCCGCAGCCCTGACTGTTTTTATGGCAGCTTGCCGCGGCCCATGAACTCAGAGCACCCAATGGAATCCGCTTCGTGCTCTGGAATGAAGAGCCAGCGAAGACCGAAAAAAGATGGGTTCAAGCTCATCACCCACACCAAGCCCAGGCTCCTTTTAGTGGGTAGCCCCAATAGCCGGGCTGGTTACACTGGGGTCGTTGACGCTCCATCGGGGAGCCTGGAACCGAGGGTTATGACTGAACTGTTGAGCAGGCGAGTCTCCATTCCCGAAGGCGTCATGATGCGCGAACTTTCCGGCGAGTCGGTGCTCTTGAACATCAATACCGAGTCGTACTTCGGCCTTGATGACGTGGGTACTCGCATGTGGGCCGCACTCACAACTTCCGCAACGATCCAGGAGGCGTTCGAACGGCTGCTGGCCGAGTACGAGGTCGAGCCGGATCAATTGAAAGAGGATCTTTCTGTTCTCGTGCAAAAGCTTGCAGATGCAGGGCTGGTCATTGTCAACGCGGCCTAGACGCGAGATCCGTCGGCCATGAGCGGGATCTGCGGCATTGTCAACTTCGATGGGGCACCCGTCGATCGGGAGGTCCTGCAGGCCTTGACTTCTTTCATGGCTTTCCGGGGCCCTGATGCCCAGGAGGTCTGGTTGGACGGCCAGGTGGGCTTCGGCCACACCATGCTGCGCACCACCTTCGAGGCAGAGCGTGAACATCAGCCGCTCACTCTGGACGGAAAAGTATGGATTACCGCCGACGCGCGGATTGACGACCGCGCCACATTGAAGGGGAAGCTTGGCGCGAGGGGTTGCGTAGGACTAGAGTCGGCCACCGACCCGGAATTGATCCTCCATGCCTACGACACCTGGGGTGAAGCCTGCGTGGACCACCTGCTTGGCGATTTCACTTTCGCCATCTGGGATGGACTCAACCAAAGCCTCTTCTTCGCGCGCGATCACTTTGGGGTGAAGCCCCTCTTTTATGCGCGAATAGGTGCAACGCTGATCTTCAGCAACACCCTCGATTGTGTTCGCAGCCATCCTCTCGTTTCGAGCGAACTCAACGAACTGGCCATCGCGGATTTTCTGCTGTTCGAACAGAACCAGGACCCTTCCACCACAGTCTTCAAGGACATCCAGCGGCTGCCCTCATCCCACACGATGGGCTTTACCCAGGAAGGTGTGAGATCACGGTGCTACTGGACGCTGCCGACGGACCTGGAAATTCTGGATCTGCCCGGAAAGGAAATCATCGAGCGGTTCAAGGCGCTCCTGGAAGTGGCGGTTTCTGACCGACTCCGGACCCATGGAGTGGGCATCTCGATGAGCGGTGGCCTGGATTCCACGGCCATCGCCGTGGTGGCCCGGGACCTGCTCGCACGGAATGGACGCCCCTTCGAGGTCCGCGCCCAGACCATCGTCTTCGATCGGCTCTTCGTAGATCAGGAACGATGCTTCGCGGCAATTGCCGCCAAACACCTGGGACTTCCTATCGATTTCGTTTCTGCCGACGACTTTGGTCTATTCCAGGGGCGGAAAGAGGGACTCAAACAATTCCCAGAACCCATCAACGAATCCAATTTCAGCCTCGCGCTGAACATGGAATTGTCCCGACTGCGGGCTGCCCATCACCGGGTATGGCTCACGGGTTTCGACGGCGACTCGCTGCTCTCAGATTCTCCCCGGCCCTGGTTCGCGAAACTTCGCGCCGAAGGGCATTACGGGAGACTGGTGACAGGGTTGATCCACTACGCGATCACCGAACGCAAGATCGTGCCGACCTCCTTCTGGCACCGCATCGTTTCGCGAGACTCCGGTCAGGTGTGCACATCAGGTCCAACCTTGCCCCAGTGGCTGGCTCCCGATTTGGCGACACGGCTGGATCTGCCCGCGCGTTGGGCCGACGTAAATGGACGGAGGCAGGCGGCCACGGTCAACAAACTTAGGCCTTTTGCCCACCGCTGCTTTGAACGTCTGATCCGCTTCTCAGATTTCTTCGATATGCAGGATCCCGGGGGGACCGGCGTGCCCACCGAATTCCGCCACCCCCTTCTGGACTTGCGCCTCCTCACGTTTTGCCTCTCCCTGCCGCCCTATCCGTTTTGCTTCAAGAAGAACATTCTCCGAAAAGCCATGGTGGGTCGGCTGCCGCCGGCCATTCTAAAACGCCCAAAAACCCCCTTGGCGGGCCTGCCTTACCTGGAGCACTTGAAGGCGCCGGACTCGATGTGGGTGGATCAATTCCAGCCACTTCCCGAGCTGAACCGTTTCGTCGATAGGTCCCTAATCCCGGTGTGCTGGGGCGCATCGGATATTTATCAGCCCTGGATCAATTTACGACCCCTCAGTCTAAATTTATGGTTGCGAGAGCTTGATCGTGCCTAATAATTAGTTAAGCAGGAGAATCCTCATGAGCCTTCAACCGGAATCCAAGCCAAAAAAGCTTTATCACATCCCGGTCCTGCAGGTCTTCGGGAATATCCGTGAGATCACGCAAAACGTGGTGACTGGTATTGGCAAGAATGATTTTGCTATGAGCTCCGACAAAACAGGTTGAAGAAGAGAGAGTCCACTCGGATGATCCAATCCGGCCAGTTTTAATTCATGCCCATTCGTGCATTGGTCTATGGCTTGGGCGTAGAGGTGAACTTGCCCATTGCGGCGCTTGGGGCACTCCCCGAGCCCGAACATATTGATGTGGAAATCCGGATGGGGGCCTTGCCATCGGCACTCGCCCCAGGTCTAACGGAGCCCCGTCAGGCTTGGTACGTCAGCCCAGAGCTGAACGAAGATGGTGAACCCAACCTGCGCGTATCGCGCCTCTTGGAAACGGGCGACTTTCACTTTGAATATGATGACGGCACACGGTTCCAAGTGGACGCTGCGGGTACCCGGGTTTGGGCCACCTGGAACGAAACAGCCACCGTGGAGGACACGGCCACTTACCTGTTGGGTCCCATCCTGGGCTTCCTGCTGCGCCTCAGGGGGATCACCTGCTTGCATGCCAGCGCTGTTGCAGTGGAAGGGCGCGCCATCCTCCTTGTGGGTCCCGCCGGCGCGGGGAAATCCACCACGGCCGCCGCTTTTGCCCAGCTCGGATATGCAGTCATCACAGATGATGTGGCGGCTCTCGATGAGGTGGGCGACGCCTTTCTCATCCGTCCGGCCTACCCGAGGGTGCGGCTATGGCCGCCGTCGGTGACGTCGCTGTTCGGATCTCCCGATGCCTTGCCACGCCTGACGCCCACCTGGGAGAAGCGTTTCCTGGGCCTGGGCAGGCCCGGCTTCGCCTTTCAGGGTGAACCCCTGCCGCTCGGTGCGATCTACTTTCTGGGGCCTCGCAGCGATGATCCACTGGCCCCCCAAGTCCAGCCCATGACTCAAGGGCGCGGCATGATGACCCTTGTGTCCGACACGTACACGACCCGATTGCTGGGCCGGGATCTGCGCGCCTTGGAGTTCGAAGTTCTCGGTCGCCTGGTAGCCTCGGTTCCCCTGCGCGCTGTAACTCCTGGCCAGGAACTGGCTAGGGTCGGCGCGATGTGTACGGCTATCCTCGAGGACTTCGCCCGCCTTTTGGAACCTGGGGCCTGATTCCACCATGCAGGGAGCTCCGATGTACAGCCTCAAGGGATACGGATCGATGGTGGCTGACTCGGTTCGCACGGGTGCTTATGAACATGCACTGCGTGACTCTGTGAAGCCGGGTGACGTGGTCCTGGACCTCGGCACCGGAATGGGCATCTTTGCCATGCTGGCCTGCCGTTTCGGAGCGAAAAAAGTCTATGCCGTGGAACCCTCCAACGTGATCCATGCGGCCCGCGAGCTCGCCGAGGTTAATGGTTTTTCCGACCGCATCGACTTCATCCAGCAGTTGTCCACGGAGATCGATCTGCCCGAAAAGGTGGATGTGATCGTGGCGGACATCCGGGGAATTACGCCCCTGGAAGGAAGCAGTCTGAGTGCCTTGGCGGATGCGCGTAACCGTTTCCTGGCGGCCGGTGGCGTGCTCATCCCCCAGGAGGACACCCTGAAAACGGCTCTCGTGCAGGCTCCAGAGCTTCACTCGCCGCTGATCTTGCCCTGGGGGCCCGACAGCTACGGCTTCGATCTCTCCGCGATCAAGGCCTACCTGACGAATGGGTGGTTCGGCGCCCGTCTGAAGGTGGACCAGCTGATGAGCGACACCGCGGTGCTGGTTACCTTGGACTATCGGGTGGTGGAATCCACGGATTTCAAGAGCCGGGTTTATCTGACGGTGGCCCGGTCCGGGGCTGCCCACGGGTTCTGCCTCTGGTTTGATGCAACCCTATTGCCGGGTATCGGCTTTTCCGGCTCTCCAGGGCAACCCGAGATCATCTACCGCCATGCCTTCTTTCCCTGGCCGGAGGCGGTGGAGCTGACCACTGGGGACGTGGTTGAACTCGATCTGGAAGCCCGGTTGGTAGGCGGCGAATACCTGTGGAATTGGAACTCCACCATCCGTGGCCATGATGAATCCGGCCCAGTGAAGGCTTCCTTCCGCCAATCCACTTTCTACAGCGAGCCACTGGGGGTGGAGCCTCTTCGCAAGTGTGCTGCCAGCCATGTTCCTGTCCTGAACGAAGCGGGCGAAACCGACCTGTGGATCCTAGCCCGGATGGCTGAAGGCTGGCCGCTCGGTGAAATTTCCGATGCTCTCGCCGGGAAGTATCCACGCCGTTTCGCAACCCAGGGGGAGGCTCTGACCGCAGTGGGCGAACTCTCCCTGAAGTTCAGCCGTTGAGGGGCGCTTCGGCGCAGGCTCTTCCAGTGACTTCCGGATCCCACCTCAGCCCCAACCGCACGCCCGAGGCAGCTCTGCTGCTGGTCTGCGCCCGCCTGGAACTCACCACGGGCGAGCAGGAAACCATCCGCACACGGCTTGCCGCGCCCCTGGACTGGTCCTGCCTTATTGCGCTCGCTGCCCGTCACCGCCTCTCACCGCTGCTGTTCCGGCACCTGAATGCCCTGGATCCGCGCGCCATCCCGCGACCTGTCTTTGTGCAGTTGTGGGCCCGTCACGAAGGGCTGGCCAAGAAGAACGAAGCCATGGCCAGGGAACTGCTCCGACTTCTCGCCCTGCTGGAGGCAAAGGAGATTCAGGCGGTCCCCTTCAAGGGGCCAACCCTTGCGCGGACCGCCTATGGCGACCTGTCCCTGCGTGAGTTCGGTGATCTGGACATCCTGGTGCCTCGTGACCAAGTGCTGCGCGCCCGGAACCTCCTGGGCGCCGAAGGTTACACGTCCGTCGTGCCGATCCGGCCTGAAGATGAGCAGGCCTTCCTCCGGGCCCATCGCCAGTACGATTTCGAGCTTTTCCATGAAGAACGCGGCCTCATGGTTGAACTCCACTGGCGGACCAGCAGCGAGTTCCCCATCGAGTCGCTGGACGATCCGGCCTGGTGGAGTGGCCTGGGCACAGTGGAACTGGCGGGCGGCACCATCCCCATCCTTCCCCTGCGCGAGCTGCTTCTGGTGCTTCTCCTCCACGGCACCAAGCACCACTGGAGCCGTCTTTCCTGGCTCGTGGATGTGGCCGAATTGATCCGGCAGAACCCCAGCCTGGATTGGCCTTGGATGATCGACACCGCCGATCGGATGGGCTGCCGCCGCCGCGTGGCCGTGGGCCTGCGCTTGGCTCTGAATCTCCTGGACGCGCCCTTGCCGGAGGCCACGCAGGAATGGGTTTCCCAGGATGGTGCGGTCCAGGATTTGGCGAGCCGCCTGGAGCGAAACCTATTCTTGGCGGAACCCCCGGATTGGGACATATTCCAACGTCTTAGCTTCGATCTGGATCTCTGCGATCGACCCCGCCAGCGGGCCCGGCACCTGCTGCTGCTCCTCTTCACTCCCAACGCGGAGGACTGGGGCCAGCGCCGGCTTCCCCGTGCCCTGGCGTTCCTCTACTTCCCCGGGCGGCTCATCCGTCTGGCCTGGAAGTACGCCCGGCGGAATTCGACGGCACGGTGATCTTCCGCGACCACTGGGGCAGAGGAATCATCGTGTTCAAGTCCTTGAAGGGGCTTCGGTCCCATCACCTCTTTCGCTGTCTCCACCTCAGCAGACTGGCCAGGGCCAAACCGATGGCGCCGCCAACGGTGTCGGCCATCCAATCGTAAAGGTCACAGGAGCGGCCGGGCACGAAGTACTGGTGAAGTTCGTCGCTGGCCGCGAACAGCGTCACCCCCACGAAGATCACGAGCATGCGTCGCCGGTTGGGGATGTATGGGTGCGTGCGGCGCCACGCAAGCTCAAGGAAGCCACCGAGAGGCGCGAAGGCCAGGAAATGCGCCACCTTGTCAAAGGGCGGGGGAAGGGTCACGCCCAGGGGATAGTGCGTCTGGCTGCTGAGCCACACGATGGTGGCGGCCACCGAAAGCGGAAGGAGCCAGACCCAATAGCGACGCATGCCTCAATCCAACCACACATGCCAAAAAAACCTTGGATCCGCACAGATTCCACTGATTCACACAGACCTTGAAATTGGCATGGCCCGGACAGACCGCCTAAACCGGATCGAAGGGTGGAGGGTTGATTTTGTGCTGTCGAAAAAGGGCAAGAACGAGGGCCTTGGGTGCTC
>JANXQX010000012.1 GCA_025353305.1 Holophagaceae bacterium | reverse complement strand
GCCTTCGAGCTGGTATTCGACCGGGTCCTCGATGGTCACCAACTTGTCTTCAGGAGAGCGGATTTCACTCAGGATGGCGTACAGCGTTGTGGTTTTTCCTGACCCGGTCGGGCCGGTCACCAGGAACATGCCGTAGGGTTCGCGCGAGAAGCGCCGCAGCTTCACCAGCTCATGCTGGGAAAAGCCCAGGATGTCCAGATTTAGCGTCTTGAATTCCTCGCTCAGGTTTTCCTTGTCGAGAATTCGGATGACCGCGTCCTCGCCGTGGATCGTGGGCATGATGCTCACGCGGAAGTCGATGGCGCGTCCGCGCACCTTCAGCTTGAAGCGGCCGTCCTGGGGCTTGCGCTTTTCGGCGATGTCCAGTTCGCTCATGACCTTGACGCGGCTGATGATGGCGGAAGCAAACCGCTTATCGATGGGATCAGCCGCAGGATAGAGGCTGCCGTCAATGCGATATTTGATGAGAAAACCAGCAGCGGTGGTCTCCAGGTGGATGTCCGAAGTGCGCCGCTGCAAGGCATTGAAGATGGTGGTATCCACCAGCTTGACGATGGGAGCCTCGTCCTT
Source organism: Holophagaceae bacterium (assembly GCA_025353305.1). The sequence continues at coordinate 39,034 of JANXQX010000012.1, read as the reverse complement.
GTCGGTCAACCGCTCCAGATCAAGAGCTTCGTCGTCCACATCTTCAGCGCTGAGCACCTGGACCTTCAGTGCCTCGCCCACCTCATCCAGGGCCTTCTGCCCGCTTTCCGATTTCTTGAGCACTTCCTGGATCTGGGACTGGGGGGCACCTGCGAATTTCAAGGGGCGCTTGAGTTGCATGCGCAGCACGTCCTGGGTAACCACGTCCAATGGATCCGCCATGGCCAGCCAAAGGACGCCATCCCGCTCCTGCACCGGTACGAAGTGGTGCTTGATCATGGTGTCCAGGGAAATCGCCTGGAAGAGCGCGAAATCCACTGGCTCCTTGGTGAGATCCAAGGATGGATAAAGGAGGCGCTCAGGCCTCATATCCGTTTGGGTCAGATCGCCAGCCAGGGTTTTGTCGCCCTTATCGGGCATCTCCAGGACCAGCGTCTTTTCTTCGTGGGGGAGGGTAGGATCGGTTGCGGCCATGAGATATGGTATGCCGTCTTCGGTGAGAAGGCTTCACCGCACACTGTTTTTTCATGCCGAAGATCACAATGGAGCCAGGGGGTCGGATTCTGTCGTTGACCCGCGCCGGGCTTAAGCCGCAGAATTAGGGGCCATTGCGAACTGACCAGTGCTTTTCTGGTTAGTTCGTTAGGGCCCCTCCAGCTATCAAGCGCAGTGCGCTCTCTTGCTCACTACGCTCGCAAAGCTGGAGCCTCTATGCCGGTGCATCATGAAAAATACAAGATTGGATTGTTGCAACGGCTAATTTGGCCACGGAGTCCACATGCGAGGCTATGCCCCGATTCTGTTACTTCTGCTCATTTCTATGGCGACACCGCCCATAGTCTGGGGTCTAGCCCGCATGCTCCGGCCCAAGGCACCCAATGCGAACAAGTACATGGTCTATGAATGCGGCATCACACCCATCACCGGGGCCCGGGAAAAATTTTCGGTGCGTTATTACATGGTTGCAGTGATGTTCCTGATTTTTGACGTGGAAACAGTTTTCCTGATGCCCTGGGCCATCCAGATCAAAGAACTGGCTCTGTTCGGACTTGTCGAGATGCTGTTCTTCCTGTTCCTGCTGTTATTCGGTTATGGGTACATCTGGGCCAAAGGAGCTCTCACATGGGAATGAATGGGATGAACGGGCCAGATGTCCTCGAGCACATCCTCATCACCACCAAAGTCGAAAGAGTGATCAATTGGGCACGCGCCACCAGCGTTTGGCCCATGTCCTTCGGCTTGGCCTGCTGCGCCATCGAGATGATGGCCGCCGGTGCTTCCAAGTTCGACTTCGACCGCTTCGGCGCCGGCATCTTCCGGGCCACGCCCCGCCAGAGTGACCTGATGATCGTGGCGGGCACCGTGACCTACAAAATGGCGCCGGTGATCAAGAAGCTCTACGACCAGATGCCCGAGCCCAAGTGGGTCATCGCCATGGGCTCGTGCGCCACGGCGGGCGGCCCGTTCGACAGCTATCACACGATCCAGGGCGTGGACAAGATTGTGCCCGTGGATGTCTTCATACCCGGCTGCCCGCCCCGGCCCGAGGGCCTGATCTACGGGTTCCTGAAGCTCCAGGACAAGATCATGACAAGCTCCATGGCCGATAAATACGCCGAGATCTTTGAATCGGTGAGTTAGGCCGCAGGCCTCCGGAGGGGAAAAGAGACATGGCTATCACGAAGGTCTGGATCGAAGAGGGCTGCATCGTTTGCAATGCGTGCGAGGCAGAGTGCCCGGACGTCTTCCACGTCACCGAGGACAGCTGCCACATCAAGGGCGACGCCCGCCAGGACGGCAAGGAAAACGAGAACCGCGACGAGAGGGCTGAACTGAAGACGGATCTGCAGACGAGCCTTGAAGATGCCATCGTTGCGGCCGCAGCCAGCTGTCCCGTGGAAGTGATCAAGTTCGATCAGGTGGCCAGCGTGGCAGCACCGGCACCCGCCCTTATCGTTCCAGCCGCCCCAGTCGCTGCGTCGGTACCAACTCATGTCGCTGCTGTGCCTGAAGCAGTGCCTGATGCGTCTCCTGTTGTTGATTCCGATATCGAAGATGCAGTTGATGCGGCCCTTGGGACGACGGCAAACCTCAGCGCCGTCGCGGTGGAGGCGGTGGCTCTGGCTACAGCTGCGCCTGTGAGTCCCGTTGTACCGTCAGTCGCTGGCGCTGTTTCATTGCCTCCGGTCGCGCCACCCGCCACTGACACGGCCAAGCCCCGCGTCACCAGGGTCTGGATCGAGGAAGGCTGCATCGTCTGCAACGCTTGTGAGGCCGACAGTCCCGAAGTGTTCCATGTCACCGAGACCACCTGCACGATCAAAGCCGCCGTCCGGGTGGATGGCAAGGAATCTGAGAACCGAATCGAGAAAAATGGCCTTTATCCTTCCGATGGCGAGCGCCTCATCGCCAGCATCATCACGGCCGCCCAGAACTGCCCCGTGGATGTCATCAAGTACGAGGTGCTCGGCCATGCTCCGGCGGTGGAAGCCGAACCCCACGGTGCGCCGGACGCTGAAATGGCCGCCGGCCCCTATGTCTTCGACTACAAGGCCGCTCCGAATCGCCAGGTGGTGATGCCGAAGACGGTTCCCCTGCCCAGCCTGCACACCTACCAGGAAGAGCAGAAGGCCGCCGCAGCCGCCGACGAGGCCAAATGGGCCAAGCAACAGGCGGATTTTGAAACCACCAAAGCCAAAGCCCTGGCGGAGGGGAAGGATGCCCCTAAACCACCCGTGAAAGCGCTTCCGAAAAAGAATGAAAATGACCTGGAAATCCCTGTGCCTACCGAGGCCATGGACCCGGATCTGCTCCACCTCATGGATCTGCTGGATGGGAAAGTATCCCAGGCCTTCGAGCAGAGCGGTGAGCTGACCTTGCAGGTGCACCCGGATGGCCTGATCGAGACCCTCATGTTCTGCAAAGGCGACGCCTCGCTGCGGTATGAAATGCTCGCGGATCAGACCGCAACCCACTATCCAGCGGCTGAAGGGTTCGCGTTTTCGGTCGTCTACCAACTCACATCCATCAGCCGCCGCAAGCGCCTTCGCATCCGGGTGCTGGTCAAGGAAGGGCAGGAGCTGGAGAGCGCCGTCGAGATCTATCCCTCAGCCAATTGGATGGAACGGGAGATCTACGACATGTTCGGCATCCGGTTCAGCGGCCATCCGGACATGACGCGCATTCTCTGCCCGGAGGACTGGGAAGGCTACCCCCTGCGCAAGGAATATCCCACCCTCGGCTGGGGCCAGCGGGACATTGATTTCCGTGAAGACCGTTCCGGGGTCCTCATGCGGATGGCCCTGGAAAAGGCAGGAAACATGGGCATCAACCTCAAAATCCCGAAGGCAGACTGAAGCAAACGCGTATTAGGAGTTCCTGGTGTTTAAAACCGAGGAAATGGAAATCAACTTGGGCCCGCAGCATCCATCTACCCATGGTGTGCTCAGGGTGAAGCTGCATCTGGATGGCGAGACCATCACCCGGTGCACGCCGATGATCGGTTACCTGCACCGGGGTGTGGAAAAGATCTGCGAAAACAAGACTTTCTTTCAGGGGCAGGTTTGGACGGACCGCACGGACTACGTGGCATCCGTCAGCAACAACCTTGGCTGGGCCGAGGGTGTCGAAAAACTTTTCGGCATCACGGTCCCTAGGCGCGCCCACTACATCCGCACCATGCTTACGGAACTCAACCGCATCACCTCGCACCTGCTGTGGCTGGGCACCCACGCGCTCGACATCGGGGCCATGACGGTCTTCCTGTACGCCTTTCGGGAACGGGAGGAAATCCTTTCGATATTCGAGGCCTTCTGTGGTGCACGGCTCACCACTACGGCCTTTCGCATCGGTGGCCTGCGGGAGGATATCCCGCCAGGGCTCGAGAAGCAGGTCCGGGCTTTCCAGGCCCGCTTCTTGGATTGCATCGATGAATACGAGACGTTGCTCACGGAAAACCGCATCTGGAAAAAACGCACCATCGGCGTGGCCCTGCTCAATGCGGAAGATGCCATCGCACTGGGCGTCACCGGCCCCGTGCTCCGGGCCGCGGGCTCGACCTATGACATCCGCAAGGTCTTCCCCTACGCGGCCTACTCTGAGATGGACTTCGAGGTGCCTACCCAGACCGCCGGCGACACCTACGCCCGTTACCTGGTGCGCCTGGAAGAAATGCGCCAGGCCCATCGGATCATCAATCAGTGCCTGGACGGGCTGCCCGAAGGCCCGATGATGGCCAAGCTTCCCAAGGTGTTGAAGTCTGAAGTGAACGAGGTCTACCATGCCATCGAGGCCCCCAAGGGCGAGTTGGGTTATTACTTCGTCGGTGAAAAGGGGGGGCAGAATCCTTACCGCATGCACATCAGGGCACCCTCGTTCATCAATCTGCAGGCCCTGTCCAAGATGGTCGTAGGCCGCCTGCTGGCGGACGTGATCGCCGCCATCGGAACGCTGGACGTTGTGCTCGGAGAGGTGGATCGATGAGGACCCGACAATGACGCCTACATTAATTCAATACCTGGTCATTTCCCTGTTGCAGATCGTCGTGGTCATGGGCTTCGTGATGACGCTGGTCCCCTTGCTCACGTTTGCCGAGCGCAAGGTAATCGGCTACGTGCAGGTGCGCCTGGGCGCCACCCGGGTGGCCGGCGGACTATGGGGCGCGCAGCGGGGCCGGACCCACCAATCCCGGACATTCACGGGTGGCTTGAACGGCCTCATGTGGTTTCTGGGCAGGGTGCCCGTGTTTTCGATCCTCCGGGGTCTTCCGATGTTCATAGCGGATGCCCTCAAACTCCTCACCAAGGAGGACATCGTCCCCGTGGACGCCGATAAGACGGTTTTCGTGTTGTCCCCGGCGCTGGCGATGGTCGCTGCTTTTACCGTGTTCGCGGCCATCAGCTTCGCGCCCGGCGCGTTGTTCTACTTCCCCGCGAAATTCCCTTTCCTGGGCGGTCTTCCATTCAATGGGTTCTTGACGGACCTCAACGTCGGGCTGCTCTTCATCCTGGGTGTGGCCTCCGTGGGCGTGTACGGCATCGTGTTGGGCGCCTGGGCCTCCAACTCCAAATACCCGCTGCTTGGGGGCCTGCGCAGCGCGGCCCAGATCGTCAGCTACGAAGTGCCCCTGACCCTCAGCCTTCTGGTTCCGGTAGTACTCACCGGCTCCCTGAACTTCAACGAGATGAGCACACGCATGGCCACGGACGTTCCAGTCAATGGGCTGGTGGGCATCGGCCGGACGTTACTGATGTTCGTAGGTTTTTTCGTCTACACCACCTGCGGGTTCGCCGAAACCAACCGCACGCCCTTCGATCTGGCCGAAGCCGAAAACGAGCTGGTGGCGGGCTTCCACACTGAATACTCGGGCATGAAGTTCAGCTTTTTCTTCCTCTCGGAATATGCCTCGATGATCACTGTTTCCGCCCTGGCCAGCGCGTTCTTCCTGGGGGGGCACTATCTCTTGCCATTCGGTCTTCAGCCGACCTGGAACCACTTTTTCCAGAACAGTCCTAACGCACTGCTGGCCTGGAGCTGCACACCCAGCATCCTCTGGTTCCTGCTCAAAATATTCACCCTGCTCTTCGTTTTCCTGTGGGTGCGTGCCACGTTGCCGCGCTACCGCTATGACCAGCTCATGAATGTCGGCTGGAAATTCCTGATCCCCTACACCCTGGTCATGTTCGTCATCGCGGCCTTGCTCCGCTACGCCGCCTGAGGTCGACAATGGCATCTTCGCTGCTCCGCACCCTGATCCCCTTCGACATCTACGGAGGCATGAAGCTCACCGGGAAATATTTCGGCAAGGTCCTGCGTCAGGCCAACCGTGGCCTCAAGCGCACCCATGTCGTGGTTGAATACCCCGAGGTTCCCACGATTCTGATGCCCCGCTTCCGCGGCCGGCTACAGATGATCAAGGATGAGCAGGGCGAGGTCAAATGCGTATGCTGCATGGCTTGCGAGAAGATCTGTCCCACCCAGGTCATCACCATCGAGAAAGGCAAGAAAGAGGGCCGCAAAACCCCCTTTCCGGTCCGTTACGACTTCGAGATGGAACGCTGCATCTTCTGCGAATTCTGCGTGGAAAGTTGTGGCTTCGACTCCATCATCCTGAACCACCAGTTCGAGCTGGCCACTTACGATCGCGAGGATTTCTCCCACGCGATGGAAGGTGGCTTCCAGAACATGTTCGACCCCACGCCTGTGAGCCACTACTCGGTCGCCAGCGAGGAATAAGACTTCTGCCTTCTTTATTATTTTTTTCAAGGTCCGCCATGGAACAATTCCTCATCAAGCTAGGCCAGAACATGTTCGTGATCTTCGGCTTATTGGCCGCGGGTGGCGCCGGGGTCCTCATCTTCTCCAGAAGCGCCGTCCACAGCGTCATCGGGTTCCTGTTCTCGATGATCTGCGTGGCGGGCTGCTTTCTGTCGCTGCAGGCCGAGTTCCTGGGTATTGCGCAGTTGCTGGTCTACGCGGGCGGCATCGTGGTGCTTTTCCTCTTTGTCGTGATGCTCGTGGAGCTCACCAAGTACCAGGAGAAGGGCATTTTTCAGACCCAGACGAAATTCGCGATTCCCCTCATCGGGCTGGGCCTGCTCGCCTTCGCGGGTGTGTTTCGCGGCGCGCTCTTTGGCGCCAGCGCACCGGAGGCACTGACGCTTCAGCCAGGCTTGGTGGGCGCCACGGAAAACCTGGGCAACGCGCAGGCCGTGAGCCGCGGCCTGTTCGCGAACTTCCTCCTGCCTTTTGAAATTCTCTCGGTGATCCTGCTGGTGGCCCTCGTCGGGGCCATCGTGCTGGCGAAATCGGAAAGGGTATAGGAGCGCACATGGTCTCGATGAACGCGGTACTCCTGATTTCCTTCCTGCTCTGGTCCGTGGGTGTGGCGGGAGTGCTCATCCGCCGCAACGCGCTGGTGATCCTGATGTGCGTGGAGCTCATGCTCAACGCGGCCAATCTCAATCTGATCGCCTTCGCCCGCTTGTCAGGCACCGTCCATGGCCAGGCCTTTGCGCTTCTGGTGATGGGCTTTGCTGCGGCGGAAGTGGCGGTCGGACTCGCTTTGGTAGTGGCCCTGTATCGCAAGAAGGGCAACGTCCAGGTGGATGAAATCAATCTATTGAAGGGTTGAAACAGATGGCCTTGATGATCCGGTTGATTCGAAAAGATTTGGGGCAAGCATGATTATCGAACAAGCAGCGAGTCACATGGTGGAAGCCGCAGGCGCCGCCAGCACCAGCAGCGGCATCCTTTGGCTCATACCCTTCCTGCCGTTCTTCGGCTTTCTCATCAATGGACTGACGGGCCGGCGGCTCAAGAACACCAGAGTGGTGGACGCCATCGCCCTGGGTTCGGTGGGGATCTCGTTCCTGCTCACGATCTATTTCTTCTTCCAATTGCTGGGCATGCCGGAGAGTTCCCGGTCCATCCACCAGAATCTCTGGACCTGGTTCGATCTGGGCGGGGCAAGAGTTTTAGGCGGTCTCAGCACCGCGACGATCAAGTGGGCTTACAAGTTCGACGCCCTTGGCGGAGCCATGGCCATCCTGGTGACGGGAGCCGGCTTCCTGATCCACATGTTCAGCACCGGCTACATGGCCGAAGAGCGCAACGACGGCCGCTACTACCGCTTCATGGCCTACATGAACCTGTTCGTGTTCTCCATGCTGAACCTGGTGCTGGGCGCCAACATCCTGATGATGTTCCTGGGCTGGGAGGGCGTCGGCGTCTGCTCCTACCTGCTCATCGGATTCTACTTCGACCGGGACTACGCCGCGATCGCCGGCAAGAAGGCTTTCGTGTTCAATCGCGTGGGTGATTTCGGATTCATGATCGGTTTCTTTCTGCTGATCATGCTGTTCGGAACCGTGGACTACGACACGATGATGGGCATGGTGCGGAACCTTAGCGCGGCCCCCGCTATCACGCTCTTCGGCCACACGGCCACGCCGACCTTCTGGTTCAACCTGAGCGCCTGCTGCCTTTTTGTGGGCGCCGTGGGCAAGTCCGCGCAGATTCCGCTCTATGTCTGGCTGCCGGACGCCATGGCAGGTCCGACGCCAGTGAGCGCGCTGATCCACGCGGCCACCATGGTAACCTCGGGCCTCTACATGATCACGCGGCTCAACTTCATTTATGTGTTGGCGCCCGTTGCCCTTTCCCTGGTGCTGTTGGTGGGTTCCCTGACCGCCCTGTTCGCCGCCACCATGGGCCTGGCCCAGTACGACATAAAGAAGGTGCTGGCCTATTCCACCGTGTCCCAGCTCGGTTTCATGTTCATGGGCCTAGGGGCCGGGGCCTTCTCGGCGGGCATGTTCCACGTCTTCACCCACGCGGCCTTCAAGGCCTGCCTTTTCCTTGGTTCGGGCTCGGTCATCGTCGCCTGCCACCACGAACAGGACATGCGGAACATGGGCGGGTTGCGCAAGGTCATGCCCTGGACCTTTGCCAGCATGGGCCTGGCCACATTGGCCATTGCGGGTGTCCCGCCATTCTCGGGTTTCTTCTCCAAGGATGAAATCCTGTGGAAAGTCTTCGAACACGGCTGGAACGGGCTAGGTTCGTTCTATTTCGTGTGCTGGGGGATGGGCATGCTGGCGGCCTTCTGCACGGCCTTTTACATGGTGCGGCTCATGGCCATGACCTTCTTCGGGGAGTATCGGGGTGCTGGGAGTGATCCCTACGGCCTGACGGTGCCCAGCGAGGTCCATCACGCCAGCGATGATCACACCCATGGCGTTCATGGCCACGACGCTGATGACGATGCTCACACCAATCCCGGGATCGAACCATTCGCGGCCGATGAGCTCACTGATCACGGCCATGCCGGGCATGGCCATGGTCCCGCAGAAGTGCCCTGGAACATGTGGGTGCCGGTCTTCATTTTCGCGGTACTGGCAGTGGTGCTGGGCTTCCTGAACCTGCCGCCGAGCCTGGGCGGCAGCGAGCATTTCACCAAATGGCTCGAGCCTTTGCTCTATCAGGTGAGCGCAATCCACGAAGGCCACCACGCAGCCGAAACCATCGAGTATGGCCTCATGGGCTTCGCCATCGTCTGGGCACTCAGCGCCATGGGCCTGGCCTGGTGGATGTACATCTCTGATCCAAGCTGGTCCAAAGCCAAGGCATTCGTGTCGCGATTCCCTCAAGTATTCGAGTGGGTCAACGCCAAGTACTACGTGGACGAGTTCTACGACGCGATGATCATCAGCCCGGCCAAGCAATTATCGGCCCAGCTGTGGAGCCTCGATAATTGGGCGATTGATGGCACGGTGAACGGCGCCGCACGTTTCACGGTGGCAATGGCCAAAGCCAGCGATTGGTTCGACGCCAAGGTGGTGGACGGTCTGGTGAATTCCGTGGCCTGGGGCCTGCAGCAGGGTTCCCAGGGTTTCAGGACCTTGCAGAGCGGCAGGGTCCAGAACTACGCCTTCGTGATGATGCTCGGTTTCCTGGCTTTCGCCTTCTGGAAGTTTCTTGCTTGATTTGAAGTGATATTCGTTTGGAGTTTTTCATGAGCGGTACAGCCCAACTGATGCTTTTGGCCACCTTCCTGCCCGTGCTGGGTGGGCTTGGCCTGCTCTTCGTGCCCAACGAGAAGCGGGAGATCTTCCAGAAGGCGACGGTGGCCATCATGGTCGCCAGCTTTCTGCTGAGCGTGCCGCTCTGGTTCCAATACGACCGGGGCAGCGATGCCGTGCAGTTCGCTTATGCCTGCGACTGGATGCCAAGCCTCGGCGTCAAATTCAGCGTCGGGATGGACGGCATTTCCTTGCTGCTCTGGCTGCTGACCACCTTCACCGGCCCCATCGCCGCGCTCTGCTCGTGGGGCAACATCGAGGAGCGCTGGAAGGAATACTACATCTGGCTGCTGGTGCTTCAGACTTCCATGCTCGGCGTCTTCATCACCCAGGACATGTTCGTGTTCTACATCTTCTGGGAAGTGATGCTGGTGCCCATGTATTTCCTCATCGGCATCTGGGGCGGTCCACAGAAACTGTATGCCGCCATCAAGCTCTTCCTCTACACCCTGTCCGGTTCGGTGCTGATGCTCGTGGCGATCTTCGCCATCTACTTCCTGCAGCACAAGGCGACCGGCCAATACGATTTCTCCCTGGCCTCGTTCCAGAGCGCCCAGACCGTCCAGCTCATCGCGAGCCAGACCAAGACCTTCCAGATCCTGCTGACCCTGGCCTTCTTCCTGGCCTTCGCCATCAAGGTGCCGATGTTCCCCTTCCACACCTGGCTGCCGGACGCCCACGTGCAGGCGCCCACGGCGGGGTCCGTGATCCTGGCGGGCATCCTGCTGAAGATGGGCACCTACGGCTTCGTGCGCTTTTTGCTGCCCATCGTCCCCGATGGCACCAAGGAGCTGATGCCCTGGTTCCTGGCGCTGGCGCTCATCGGTGTGGTCTACGGCGCGCTGGTGGCCATGATCCAGAAGGACATGAAGAAGCTCGTGGCCTATTCATCTGTGAGCCACCTCGGGCTTTGCATGCTGGGCATCTTCGCGCTGAACCCCTGGGGTTTGAAGGGCGCGATGTTCCAGATGCTCAACCACGGCATTTCGACACCGGGACTGTTCCTCGTGGTGGGCATCGTCTACGAGCGCCGCCACACCCGCATGATCGCGGACTACGGCGGGCTTTCGAAGACCATGCCGATCTACGCGACCATTTTCATGCTCATGACCATGAGCAGCATCGGCCTGCCATTGCTGAACGGTTTCATTGGCGAGGCGACCATCCTCATGGGCACCTTCCAGACCTGGCCCTGGGTGGCAGTTATGGCGACTTCAGGCATCATCCTGGGCGCTGCCTACATGCTGTGGATGTTCCAGCGCGTGATGTTCGGACCCATCTCCGAAGTGAACACCAAGATGGAGGATCTGAACTTCCGCGAGATCGCCTACTTCACGCCCCTGATCATTGCGGCCGTGTGGATCGGACTCTACCCCAAACCCATCATGGACATCATGGACAAGCCTGTTGCCAAGCTCGTGCAGCAAGTGCAACCGGACTTCTACAAGGCCGAAACCTTGGCCGCCAAGCAGGCCGAAGCCGCCAAGGTCGGCATGCACGGGATGGAAGCCCAGGAAGCGTCTGAAGCCAGGGAACATGGGGCGATGCCTGAAGAGCACGCCGCAGAACTGAAAGCAGAGACTCCTGCGGTGCATGCGACGCCGCGCGGAGGTCATTGATGTCGGCGCCTTCCTTCGCACCAGGGCTATGGGAGAACCTCAGCCATGACATCCACTACATCTGGCCACATGTTCTGTTGATGCTTTCGGGGTTGCTGATGCTGTGGCCGCTGGATAGCTGGCTGCTGCCATGGACCAAAGCGGAAAAGCACAAGTGGGCCATGCCTACCATGGTGATCCTGCTGGTTTCGCTTCTGCTTTCGGTCTACACGCCCAATGGGCTGGGGTTCTCCTCCATGTACAAGGTGGACGGCCTGGCCAAGGGCTTTCAGGTGCTCTGCATCCTGGCCTCGATCTTCGCGGTGATGCTCAGCCAAAAGGTGCTTGGCGCCCTTGTGGAGCATACGGCGGAGTACTACGCGCTGATCCTGTTCGCCACCAGCGGCATGCTGTTCATGTGCGGCGCCGTGGATCTGGTGACGATCTACTTTTCCATCGAACTCATGGCGCTCTGCATCTACATTCTCGTGGCCTACCTTCGCAATCAGGAGCGCGGCATCGAGGCTGGCATGAAGTACTTCCTGCTGGGGGCATTCTCCAGCGGCATCCTGCTTTTCGGAATCTCGCTCCTTTTCGCCGCGACGGGAGGCATCACGACCAACCTGACGGAGCTGAACCAGAAATTGGCGGTGGTTTCCCAGGACAAAAGCCTGCTGGTCTATTCCGGTGTGCTGATGGTGCTCGTGGGCCTTTGTTTCAAGGTGGCGGCGGTGCCTTTCCATATGTGGTCTCCCGACGTTTACGATGGGGCCCCGACACCCATCACCGCCTGGTTGGCCACCGCACCCAAAGCCGCGTCCCTGGCCGTGTTCCTGCGGGCCTTCGGCACGGGCTTCCATAGCATTTCATACGAGTGGGAAGCCCCCCTGATGATCATCTGCGGGGCCAGCATGATCCTGGGCAACATAGCGGCCATCAAGCAGCAAAGTTTGAAGCGGCTGCTGGCCTATTCCTCCATCGCCCACGTGGGGTACATGCTGCTGGGTGTATTGAGCCGGGACGCCCAGGCCGGAGCCCAGGCGGTCTGGCTTTACATGCTGCTGTATCTCTTCATGAACACCGGCGCCTTCGCGGTGGTCATCTACCTCCAGGGCAAAAACGAAGGCGAGCGCATCGAGGATTTCGGCGGCCTGGGCAAGCGCCATCCGGTGCTGGCCTTTTCCATGCTGGTCTTCCTGCTGAGCCTTGCGGGCATCCCGCCCTTCATCGGCTTTTTCGGGAAGTTCTACATCTTCCTCCTGGCGGTGCAACAGGGCTTCACAACCTTGGTGGTCATCGCGTTGCTGACGTCCGCCGTGAGCGCCTTTTACTACCTGGAAGTGGTCAAGCAGATGTATTTCAAGGAGCCAGCCGAAGGCGAAGTGGAGCCCATGGATTCCTACTCCAAGTTCCTCATCAGCACGACCTGCGCCATTGTGCTCATCGGGACTGTCTTCGGTCCCCAACTGCTCAAGTGGACAGACGATATCCGCTGGTTTGAAAAAGAGTCGCCAGCAGCCGCCGTGATGGAGTTTTCGAACAAATAGGCCTGGTAAAATTTACACTTGAAGGCGTGGGAGTCTTCCCGCGCTTTTTTTCAAGAGGCCGGAAAGCCCAGATGCCAAGTCCCAAGCCTGAAGGCGGATCTCCCGGGGAACGAGCCCTGTGGGGGGATCTCATCTCCCTTGGCATGGTCTTCCCCATCGCCATCTGCCTGGGCTATTTCATTGGCCGCTACATCGGCGGGTACTTCGGCCACGCCTATGGAGGAGGCCTCTGGGGCCTCGCCTGGGGCATCGCCACAGGTTTCTACGAACTGTACAAAGTGACCATGAGACTGTCGAACCCAAAACCCTCCGGTGAGCCCTCTGATACCAAAGGCCCCACCCAGGACGACGAGGACTACCGTGAACCCTGATGACCAGGAGCAGGCTCCCGAACCAGGGAGTGGAATGCTGAAGGCCGTCGGCAGGATCCAGTGGGTTCTGGTGCTTCCCGGGGCATTGCTTTGGGCACTTCGGGGCCGGAATGCGGTCTTCGCCTTCCTAGTGGGCAGCCTGGTATCCATGGCCTTCTGGAGCCTGCACCGGATCATCGTGGCGAAGATGCTCACGCCCAAGGTGCGTCTGCGCTGGTTCTACGGCTCCCTTACCATTGTGAAACTGGCGTTGATCATGCTCTGTTTGCATGGGATGATGGTGATCGTGCCTCAAGAAGGTCTATCCATGGCGACGGGCCTCATGCTCTTTGTCGCGGCGATTCTCTTGGTGGCCGGGTGGCATGCGGTGGCCTCGTTCCGCACCAAGCCCCCAAATGCTCCAACTGACTAAGCGGTCTTCTACCCAGGAATCCAGATGGAACATCACGCTTCAGAACTCTCCAAGCTCCTGACCAGATGGTTCAACTTGTCCCAACATCCCTGGGGCTCCTTCATGGACGGCGCACCAATGTCGTTCATCGAGCGCTACGACTATCTGCTGAACGCCATCCTGGCGGCCATCGCCACCATGGTCATCGTGTCCGTGGTGAAGAAGAACCGCATTCCAGGCCCCATGCAGCAAGTGCTGGAATTCGTCACCACGGGGCTCCGCAGTCTGGTGTCCGACAACATCCACCACCATCCCGACAACTACTTGCCCTTCATCGGCACCCTGGCGCTCTTCGTGTTCCTGAACAATTTCTTTGGCCTCATTCCGGGCTTGAGCCAGGGGACCGCCAACTGGAACGTGACCCTGGCCCTGGCGCTGCTGGTATTCGCCTACTACAACTTCCACGGCATGCGGGAAAAGGGGTTTTTCAAGTATTGGGCCCATTTCGCTGGACCCATCTGGTGGCTGGCGCCCCTGATGTTCCCGTTGGAGATCCTGGGCCTGCTGGCCCGCAACCTCAGCCACTCCCTGCGTCTTTTCGGCAACATTGCGGGTGAGCATCTCGTGGCTGGAATTTTCTTCGGCCTGCTGCCCATTTTATTGCCTGTGCCGCTGATGGTCATGGGTCTCTTCTTCAGCTTCATCCAGGCTTTCGTGTTCACAATGCTGGCGACCATCTACCTGTCGGGCGCTGTGGCCCACGACCATTAAGGCCTTGAGACCTCGCACTGCATCACTTCACCACCTGGGAAGCAGGATTCCGAACCCTGCCCCTCTTTCTTGGAGATTTACATGAAGAAGTTCCTCACTACCGCCTTCCTGTTCATGGTCGCGACCATGGCGTTCGCCCAGGCCGCAGCCCCCGCGGTTGCCGAAGGAGGGACCCCAGTGCGGTTCCTGGCTCACCTTTCCCTTGCCATTGCCGCCGCAGGTTGCGGGCTGGGCCAGGGCAAGGCTGTTTCCGCCGCTTGTGAAGGCATTGCCCGTAATCCCCAGGCCGCCGGCGACATCCGCACCACGATGATCATCGGTCTGGCCCTCATTGAGGCCCTGGTGATTTACGCCTTGGTGGCTGCTTTCGCCATCAAGTAAATCTGTCGCTAACTCATCTGATTCACAAGGGGCGCTTTTGCGCCCCGTTTTTTAAGGTCTGCACTACACTAAGGCGCCCATGGCTCGTGTTTCGCTCTTTCCACTCCCCCCCGAAGCCACCCGTGTCATCCTCGGGGGCGAATCATCCATCGATATGGGTAGCCTGAATATCCAGGATCACCGCTCTGCCAGAGGCTTTGCGCAGAAATACGGCTATGACCTGGATGTTCCGGCCCAAAGGGCTCATGTGGTCCAAGTGTTCGGGAATGCCCTGGAATTCTTGGGGTTGGTGATTCTTGAAGGGCAAGTGAGGGTTATTCCACCGGAGATACGGGAGCTGAGGGATCCTGAAGATCTCCTGGTCTGGGCGTCCTTTCGTCCCCAGGACCAGCTTTCCCATTGGGCCTGCGTGGTTCTGAGGGTGATGCACACCCTCTTCCACATCGACCACAATGTGAACCTCCGCAATCTCAAGGACATCCAGGCCCAGGTCTTCGAGCCCTATGATCAGTTTCTGGTGGCCCTGGATGACGGAACCTGGGTGCTCCGGGGGGATTACGAGGTGCCGCTCGTGGCGGCGGAGCGAAAGCAGAACAAGGACCGGAACTCCATGCTTCTGAAGATGCTCCACAAGCCTGAAAACGTGGCGGAGACCATCTACGACCAGATCGGCATCCGTCTGGTGGCCCAGGATCGTCTCGGCGTTTTGCTGGTGATCCGCTTTCTGTTGGACCACCATGTACTCATGCCCACCCACATCAAACCCTCCCGGAGCAGGAACCTGCTGGTGGACATGGATGCGCTGCAAGCCTGGACGGCTGAATTGCCCGAAGGCTTCGTCATCCCATCCGTGGGGAGCCCGGCGCGGGAAGCCATTTGTGCCCGGCTGATGCCTAAAACGCGGACGGACGGGGGCAACCCTTTCACGAGCCGGGATTACAAGGCAGTGCAATTTACCGTCCGAACCTTGATCCGGCTGCCCAACCCGGCTGTGGCGCTCCTGGAGAAGATTTCAAAGAGCCTTGCCCCAGGCGAGGCGACCCGCGTTAAGATTCCTCAGTTGATCCAAGAGCAGGAAGAGTTTACGTTTTTCTTCGCACATGAAGTCCAAGTCATGGAACCCTCCGGGTTTCAAAGCGCGCGATCGGGACCCGCCTCCCACGGCGAGTACAAGCAACGCCAGCGCGCTGCAGTTCGAAAACGAGTACTGAGAGGAATCAAATTGGAGGAAGCGCCATGTTGAACATCCAGGCCCGCCAAGAGGGTACCGCCGCGATCGTGACCATTCAGGGCAAGGTGAATTTCGAGGTGACGGCCCAGCTGAGGGACGTGATCCGGGATACGGTGGCGCAGCAGCAGCCCAAGCTTCTGGTCATCAACCTGGAAGGCGTCAGCTTCATTGATTCCTCGGGACTTGGTCTTCTGGTGGCTGCGCGCAACAGCGTCGACAAGAGCAGCGGCAAGCTCCACCTTTGCGGCCTTCCGGCCCAGGTCAAGAAGACCTTCGACCAGACCAATCTCACGAATTATTTCTCGATCTTCACCACTGAGCAGGACGCGCTGAGAGGCGCTTGATCGGACTGTCCGACTATTCCAGTGCCATCGCCACACCGTTCCACCCCTAGCCCCGGAGCATTTCAAGCATGAGCAAGGGCGTGGTGCTGGTAGTGGATGACGAGCCTCCCATCCGGGACATCTTGAGCTTCTACCTCAAACGGGCGGATTACCAGGTGCTCGTGGCGGAGAACGGCCTCCGCGGCCTGGAGGAAATGGAGAAGCTCCAACCGGACCTCATCATCTCGGATCTGCGAATGCCCGAGATGGCCGGCGATGATTTTTGCCGGCAGGTGAAAGCCAACGCCTCCACCAAGGACATCTATTTCATGCTGGTATCGGCTCTTGACGGCAGCATGAGCAAGATCGGCGGCCTGAACATCGGCGCCGACGACATGATCTCGAAACCCTTTCATGCCCAGGAAGTGATGGCGAAGGTGGACAGCGCGTTCCGCATCATCGCCATGCAGAATGAAATCAAGCGGCAGAATGTGGTGCTCAGGGAATTCCAGGATCGGGTGAACAACGAGATGGAACTGGCGGCCCGGCTCCAGATGGGCCTGCTGCCTGAACTCCCCGGGGTCGCACCGGGCATCCAATACACCCACAGATACCTCCCCGCAGAGGGGATCGGCGGCGATATCTATGCCATTGCGCCCATGCCCGATGGCAGCACAGCCATCATGATCGCCGATGTCAGCGGCCATGGAGTCACGGCGGCCCTGATCTCCTCCATGGTCAAGACCTCCTTCGAAAGCCATCTCCGATCAAGCCCGGATCCCCACGCCTGGGCCGTGGGCATGAACCAGGACCTTTCAAGGAATACCTTGGCCGAACAGTTCGCAACGGCCTTCCTGGCCCATCTGGACCCTGCCACGGGCGAGATGGCCTACGTCGTGGCGGGCCACCCTGCGCCATTCATGATTCCGGCTGGCAGCACTGGCAGGCCAGAACAACTCACCGGAAAAGGATTCATGCTCGGCATTGATGCGGATCTTCCATTCACTTCCCAGCGGGCCGCCTTCCACGTGGGTGACCGTCTGGTGCTGTTCACCGACGGGTTGGATGAAGTGGAACGGGAGGACCGCACCTACCTTGGTGAAGAAGGGCTGATGGGGTTTTGTTCAGGTCTTCCAGCCGATGCAGAGCAGGCCGCGATGCAACTCATCAACCAGGTCAAATCCTTCAATGGCCCGGCGGCTTTCAGCGATGACGTGACCCTGGTGGTTGTGGACCGGGTGAACTGAAGGGTTGGCGACCGGCTATTCTCGATTGGCGATTGTGCGCGGTCATCACTCTCGACTTTCAATCGGCAATCGAAAATCATTAATCGTCAATTCTTATCCAATAGCCTCTTCCTCGGTCATATCCCGGCCCTTCCAGAACCTTGGGCCGAGTTCTGCGAGCAGGGTCGCACTGACGATGAGGGCCGCTCCAGCCCACTGCCTGGGACTCAAGTGTTCCTTGATGCCTGGAATCCATCCGCTGATCGCGACCATGGCTGCAAAGACCGGTTCGATCGAAAACAAGACCGCGGTTTCCGTGGCGCTCACGTAGGCCTGCATGGCGCTTTGAACATAAAAGGCCACCGTTGTCGCCAGCAGCGCCAGGTAGGCCAAAGCAAGCCATAAGCCTGGGACACAGAAGGTGGTGGTGATTCCCTGGAATCCGTAGGGCGCCGGCGAGAATGCGGCGGCGATCGAAAAGAGCATCCCGACCACGGCCACCTGGCCCCAGGCCAGCACCCAGCCCCGGCCACGGCGGGAGAAGTGGCCTGTCATGACGATGTGAACACCCACCAGCGCCGCATTCAGAAGCGTCTCGGAATCCCCGCGGTTCCAGCCACCAAAGGAAAGGCTTGGCTGATAGACCAACAGCAGTAATCCAGTGAGGGCGAGTCCGGCCCCGATGCCATGCGAAGCCCGGAGACGGTCTCCCACCAGCATGGAAATGACTGGTGTGAAGATAACGTAAAGTCCTGTGATGAAGGCTGATTTGGCCGTTGTGGTGAAGCGCAATCCATCGGTTTGGAACCAGAAGAGCGTGGCCAGCACCAGACCCAGCCACAGTCCATCCAGCAGCTCCCGCCGGGTGGGCCTGATGCGAAGAGCCAGGAGAACAGCCCCCAGGGCCAAGGCTCCCAGGGAGAATCGCAGACTCAACAGCGCATTGACCGAAAGCCCCGCCCGCAGGGCGTAAGCCACGGCCGCAAAAGTCCCACCCCATATCAGAGCCGTGCAGAGCAGTCCCAACACCGCCAGGTGATGCTTTTTGGTGCGTGGTTCGTGGAGGGTACCTTCCACCGTCTCAGCTAAGGATGGCGGCGATGCGCACCAGCAGTTGGGGTTGATCGGGATCGTTCGTGGAAAGAGTCAACCAGTCGTTGGTGGTGCCGGGCTTGGCGCCCTTGCCCAGGACGACGGTGAATTCCTGCTGCTCGGCAGGCTGGCTGCTGAGGCCTTCCACCTTAACGTTGGCATTGGTGCAGCCCTCGAATTTCAAAACGAATGGCTTTCCGGTGGTGCTCTTCAACACGAGTTTTGTGCGCAACTCCTTGCCAGCCTGTTCCTGCCACACCACCTTGTCGGGGCTCACGGTGATCGCGGGCTTCAATTCCCATTGCGAGGTAAGCACGATGGGGGGGACTCGAGGATTGGTGTGGCGCACCGTAATGGTGTCCGCGCCCCGCTGTTGACCGGCTGGCACCAGCTTGCCATCGAAGGTGATGTCCAGAACCGCATCCTGGCCTTCACCCTTGTAGGAAAAGCGGTAGTAGGGAGCGCCTGCCGCCTTGACTTCCGTGATCTCCACTTTTTCACCATTGCCGCTTTCCAGGCGCACGCTTGAATTCATGGGCTTCGTGCGGGGCACGTCGAGAAAGAAGATGGAATTGCTCTTCAGATTGATTTCCTGGACGATATCCGCTTCGAAAGTCAGGGTCTGGCTGGGGTTTTTCGGATCATTGGAAATCACCACCAGGGACTTACGCACAGGGCCGCGGAAACCAGTCGGGTTGAACATGGCTTCGATTTCAGTGGATTCGCCAGGTGTCAGGGACCACTTCGCCGGTGCAGTGTAGGTGCAGCCGCAGGAGGGGTTCACCCCGGTGATGTTGAGGACGGCCATACCCTTGTTGAAGACCTTGAACTTGTGGCTGACCTTTTTGTCCGGCGCGATTTTGCCGAAGTCGAAATGCATGGCGTCGAAGCTGATGGCGGGTTGGGCCGGGTCCTGGGCCGCGAGCACAAGGGCCGGGAGGGTAAGGAGCAAGGCTAGGCGCATGGGAATCCTCTGAACAATCTATGATTCTACTTCAAAGAAAGCTTCATTGCCCTGGAGCAGACTTTCTCCCTGGATACCGATCCGACAGGGACGGCCCCTCCACGAAGCAATTCCGCCTCAAACCGAGGTCGTCTGGCCCTATCAGAGCCGCTATCCTGGTGAAGATGAAGAGGGAGCATCATGTCCGTTCTGACCGGAGTGTCCTGGGGTGAACTCATCGACAAATACACCATTCTGGCCATCAAGGCCGAGCGGATCCGCGAACCCGCCAAGTTGAAGAACATCCGGACGGAAATGGAATCCCTGACGGGGGCCCATGGTCGCGCCCACGGCCTGAACTCCGGCCTCGCCGCAGCGGAAGCCCGGCTCAAGGCGATCAATGAGAAGTTGTGGGACATCGAGGACGCTATCCGGGACTGCGAACGCTCCAAGGATTTTGGTCCCCGGTTCGTCGAGTTGGCCCGCAGCGTCTACTTCACCAATGATGAGCGGTCGGATGTGAAGCGCGAAATCAATGGGCTCCTGGGCTCCAGCCTGGTGGAGGAGAAGTCCTACCAGCCCTACTGAATGAGCACTTTCAACGCCGCCCAGACTTCTTCAGGGGTCACGCTGCCGAGGCAGGGATGGCCTTCGGTCTGGCAGCGGTCCAGTCTGCAGGGGCCGCACCGGTGCTCATTACGATAGACCAATTCCACCTTGGGCCCGTAGGGCTTGAACATCTCCACGTCGATCGCCCTGAAGACACAAAGCGTCGGTGTGCCGCAGGCCGCCGCAAGGTGGCTCAGACCCGAATTATTACCGACCACCGCCACCGCCCCATGGAACCCCGCCGCGGCTTCGAGAAGCGTGGCGCCGCATGCATTGACCCCCCGTGTTCCAGCCACGAGATCGCCCAGTTCCCGCTCCTTGGGGGAGCCCTGAACTACAGCAAGGTATCCATGATCCGCCAGGAGCCCCGCCAGCCGGGCGTATGAATCCGTCCCCCAACTCCGCGCGGGGGTCGAGGCGGGCAGAAGGCAGACATAGGGGCGGTCCGGGAGTGCCGCCTGGGTGTCAGTCCGGAAGTCCGCAAAGGGGGCGGGACCCATGTCCGGCCAACGCAGGGCAAGCACCTTCATGTAGCGGTCCAGGCAGGTCCCCTGTCCCTTCCAGAAGGGAAGCGTGTGGGTGTTGAAAGGTCCCGCCAGGCTTTCACTGACTCCGATGCGTTCAGGGACCCGCGCCAGCCAGGCCCCGAGGGCCGGACGCAGGGACTTGGGGAAATGGATCGATCGGATCGCCTTATGCTCCCTGAGGATCCGAGCCATCTCCCGCGGGCCGGGCTTGCCTTCGTCGGGCAGGATGGCGTCGGCCAGTTCGTGGTCCCGCAGGAGGGACACAGTGAGCGCGGGCCCCCAGACCACCAGGGGCCCTACATGCGCCCGCCGGAGGGCCCTTAGGATGGGAAAGTGCATGACCGCGTCGCCCACGAACCGCGGGAAGCGCACCCAGGTGGCGTGATGGGGGATCACAGCCATGCGGACACGGCCTCACGGAATTTCCCCGCTGCGTCGTAGTCTTCCGTCAACCGCCGGCCAAGGGCCAAGGCTTTCTGCCGCTGGAGTTCCAGTGCCTCCGGGTCCGCCAGCATGGCTGCAACGCGATCAGCGGCGGCTTCCAGGACCGCCTTCGGAATGCTTTTCCGATCATCGGGTTTCTGGATCAGGATGCCGCCCTCCCCATCGACCAGCACGGTGCCGATGCCCCCCACCGAGGGCGCCACGATGGGCACACGCTGCTCCAGCGCCTCGATCAGGGCAATCGGGAAAAAGCCCTCGTTCCGGCTGGTCATCAGGTAGGCATCAAGGCTGCGGAAGACCGGGGACAGATCGGGAACGGGGCCCATGATCCGCGTGCGCTCCCATCTTCCCATGCGATCGATGGCTTGTTCCATCTGCTGGCGTGTGGCTTCATCCACGCGGCCCGCGAATATGAGATGGACCTCCCTGCCGAGGCGCTCTTCGATGCAGCGCGTCAGTTCCAGCGTGGTCAACGGATCTTTCCGGGCGTCGATCTGTCCGCAATAACCCAGGACCACCGCGTCCTCGGGAAAACCGAGCTTCATCTTGGCTTCGCGCCGTTCGGATTCGGTTGGGGGTTCGGCTTTCCGGTGCGGATAAAGGGGATGGATCATGGCGCAGGGCTGGGGGCCAAGTTGTGTCTGGACCGTTTTTTCGAATTCCCAGTCGATGATCCAAAGGTTCACCAATTTCCGGATGCCGCGGTACTTGCGCAAGTGCCGCTCGTAGTGCTCATGGAGCGTGACCACCGTGGGAATTCTTAGTCCGAGCCGTGCCAGCCAGGGCAGGGCCCGCTGCACGCCTTTGTGATTGCATAGAGCCAGGAGGTCAGGCTTGTTCTTCCAAAGCCACCGCAGAGTGCCCCAGGCTCCTGGAATGTGCAGAATATCCCCAACGTGCGGATTCCGGGCCCTCAATTCAGGTTCGATGTCGCGTTTGTCCGGCTCCTTCCTGAAGATCACCGTGATCCGGACGTCCAGTGGGGCGAGGGCCGCAACCCGTTCAAGCATCACCCGCTCACCACCCCCGAAGGACAGTTTTCGATGCGCGAACACGACGTGCTTCACGAAACTCCCGGAAAACGGTCATCATAGTTTACCTGCCCCGCTGCGTCACCTGTATGGATAGCCCATGAGTGCAAGGCCACCTAAAAAACAAGTCCTGATTGTCGAGGATGAGCCCAGTTTCCGCGAGGTATTGGAAATGGGTTTGGCGCCTCAAGGATTCCTGACCAAGGCGGTGGGTTCGCTTAGCGAGGCCCGCATTGCCCTCGTGGAAGACCACTTCGATGCCATGGTTTCGGATTTGCGGCTGGGAGATGGCACGGCCATCGAACTGCTGACCTGGATGAAAGAAAAAAAGATCGTAGTCCCCGCTGTGATCCTGACGGCCTTCGCGACGACTGAAACGACCGTCCAGGCCTTGAATCTGGGGGCTGTGGATTTTCTCACCAAGACCAAGAACGACATCGCCGAATTGACGAAAGTGCTGCATGGAATATTCCAGGAGTCGGAGCCCGGGCCCACCCATGAAATTTCTGATATCGGCGATCTGGTGGGGGTCGGCGACACCATCCGCAAGATCCAGGCGCTGGTAGGCAAGATCGCCCGCGCGGACACCACCGTGCTCATCACCGGTGAGAGTGGCACGGGGAAAGAAATCGTGGCACGGCTCATCCATCGCTATTCCGAGCGGGGCTCAGGTCCATTCATTCCCGTCAACTGCGGAGCGCTGCCGGAAGCGCTGCTGGAATCTGAATTGTTCGGCTACGAAAAAGGAGCCTTCACAGGCGCCACAGGCGTGAAGCGCGGCCTCTTCGAAGAAGCCAACGGCGGCTTCCTTTTCCTCGATGAAATTGGCGAGATGCCGTTGCCTTTGCAAGTGAAACTGCTCCGCGTGCTGCAGGAGCGCAAACTGCGCCGGCTCGGGGCCACGGTAGAGCGGGCCGTGGATGTGCGGGTCATCGGCGCCTCGAACAGCAATCTGCGCGAGCGCACCGAAGAGAACAAGTTCCGCGAGGATCTCTATTACCGCCTGAACATCCTGAACATCGAGATGCCACCCTTGAGAGATCGCCGGGAGGATCTGCCGGTGCTCATCGAGCATTTCCTGCGCCGCTCCAGCCTGAAGCTCAACAAGCCTTCGATGCACCTTCAGCCCGATGCGCTTCGCATCCTGGAGCGCTACTGGTTTCCTGGCAACGTGAGGGAGTTGGAGAATCTGATGGAACGCTGCGTGGCCCTGAACCCCGGGGGCGCCATCGGCAAGGAGCTTTTCCCGGACAATCTGCTGAATGACATAGAGCGCGGTCCCAGCCGGTCTCCCATTCCCGCCGGGGGCTTTGATCTGGAAAGCTACCTCACTGCCTTGAAGGGCTATTTTCTCCATCAGGGTTTGATGGAACAGAACGGCAACCGCACCCGGGCAGCCAAGCACCTCGGCATGACCTTCAGGGCATACCGCTACTGGCTGGGCCACCTGGGCGGCATCGAAGCGCTGCCACGAAAATTCCCCTGGCCCAAGGATTTTCCCCCGAACGTAGAAGCCGAAGATGAAGAAGAAGAGGCTTGATGGGCTGAGGCCTCTGGGCTGCAGGCGATAGCCCATGATTGAAGCGCCTCCGGCGCGCCATTTTCAGTGCGGCCACAGGCCGCATCAGCCCACAGCCCACCGCCTACAGCCCACAGCCCAACATCAAACCTTGTCACTTCTCCCATCTATGGCACACTGGAATGCTTGGGTGCCCTTCATCCGAGGAGATTTCTCAATGACCCGACGCAAGACCCAAAAAGGCTTTTCGCTGTTAGAACTTCTGGTCGCGATGATGATCATCGCGGTCATCAGCACGCTTGGGTTCAGACGTTTCCAGGAGTTCACCGCCAAGGCGCACTACCTGAAATCCCAGGACACGCTGAAGACGGTGGGCGAGGGCATGGATCAGTACTATCTAAAACATGGCAAGTATCCTGATTTCGGCAGCTTCGAAGCGATGGTGGATGCCGCCTCGCCCTTGGTGAAAGAGAACATGATTCCTCCTGGGGTCCCAGCCATGGATGGATTCGCTCAATCCTTCGAAGGCAAGTGCAGCAAGGTTGGATATGAGATTTCTACTCTTGGGGATCCCAACAATCAGGAAGATCGTCCCAAGTACACCCGCAAACCCGGTGAAATTTCGGGAGGACCTTCCACCAGCAGCGGCAAGGGTGCCTCTGGCGCTCCCGAAGGCGGCGCAGCGCCCGACGCGAAACCCCCAAAATGATCGATCTCTCCCGGTTGCCCGACGAGGGCCTGCGCGAACGCGGCACGACCGCGCGGCTGGAGCTGGAAAGCAACGGCAAGGCGGAAGCTGTCACGGGCCAGCCCGAGGCCTTCACGGGCGTCACCTGGAGCGTCTTCGCGCAGCCCAGCAACCACGATGTGTTCCTTGATGTTTCAGGCAAGGGCATCTGGGAAACCTCCTGTTCCCGCTGCCTGGCTCCAATCGAAGTGCCGCTCGACGTGCGTGCGCAGTTTCTTGGCAGCCGCGAAGCGGAACTCCGGCAGGGTGGTTCCCATCAACTCGGCAGCCAGGACCTCGATCTGGTCTTCCTCGAATCCGATCACATTGAAGAACTGGAACTGGTGCGGCAGCAATTGATGTTGGGCCGTTCCATGGCGCCCACCTGCCTTGATACCGACAAAGGCAAGTGCGCGAATTTCGATACCTGTCTTTTCCGCGGCACGCTGAATGCTTCGGTATCCTATGAGAAAGAGCCCAGCCCTTTGGCTAAAGCCCTTGCCAACATCCGGCCAAGCCTCAAGCTGGACGATTGAATCAAGTAAGATAAGCAGTCACCACCCCGAAGGACGAATAGGAGTTCACCATGCCCAATCCAAAGCGACGCCACAGCCGGGCCCGCCGCGACCGCCGCCGTACCCACGACAGCCTTGAGACCCATAGCCCAGCCAGCTGTTCAAACTGCGGCACCTCCAAGATGCCGCACCGCGTGTGCCCCTCTTGCGGCTTCTATCGCGGCAAGAAGGCCGTCCACGTAGCCACAGCCTGATCCGCTTTTGTCGGATCATGCGGAACAAGCGGTTCGGACGGTTCATCGAATAGCGCTCGACGTGATGGGGGGCGACCACGCTCCCGATGCCACGTTGCATGGCGCCCGGGATGCCCTCAAGGCATGGCAGGGACTTTTCCTTTACCTGGTGGGGGACAAGGTCCTGCTGGAGGCCTTGATGTCGAGGCCGGGCTTTGGCTGGACACCGGAACTGATGGAACGGATCGCCGTGGTCCACGCCGGATCGGTGGTCACTTTTGAGGATGCGCCCAAGGTCATCCTGAAAGAAAAAAAGGACAGCTCCATCCGCGTGGCGGCCCAACTGGTGCGCGATGGCAAGGCCGATGGCATGGTGAGCCTGGGCCATACCGGCGCCGCCATGATGGCCAGCACGCTGGTGATCGGGAAGCTCGAAGGCGTCGAGCGCCCCGGCCTCGCGGCCCTGATGCCGAACCTGACCGGAAGTCCCACGGTCTTCATGGAAGTCGGCGCCAACATTGATTCGCGTGCGGAGCATATCGCCTGCTTCGGGCTGATGGCCTCGGTGTACGCCGAGAAGGTCCTCGGGATCGCGAATCCACGGGTGGGCATCCTGAGCGTGGGCGAAGAGGAGAGCAAGGGCACGGATGTGACGTTGGAATCGGCGGCCTTATTGCGGGAGATGGGCCTCAATTTCATCGGCAACGCCGAGGGCCGCGATATCTGGAACGGCCGCTTCGACGTCATCGCGTGCGATGGCTTCGTGGGCAACATCGTGCTGAAAAGCGCCGAGGGCATGGCCAAGCTCCTGAAGGATGGCCTTCGGACCGCGCTCACCTCGAGTCTCAGGGCCAAGGCCGGAGCGATGCTGGTGAAACCCGCGCTTCAGGAATTCTTCAAGCAGCTGGACTACCGGGAATACGGCGGCTTGCCGCTGCTGGGCATCAAGGGGGTGTCGGTCATCGGCCACGGCTCAAGCGATGCCCACGCAGTGATGAACGCCATCGGCGCCGCGTTGAGGTCCACTGAGCACGGCATCAACAAACGCATCCAGGCCAACCTGGCGAAGCTGACGCCGAAGGTCTGAAATCGGAGCCATCAATGAGCAAAGTCGCTTGGCTGTTTCCGGGGCAGGGCTCCCAGTCTGTGGGCATGGGCGTGGCTTTGGCCCAGGCCGAACCCGCGGCCCGCGAGACGCTTCAGGAAGCGGATGCAGCCTTGGGTTTCAACCTTTCCCGGCTCATGGCCGAGGGTCCCGAAGAGACATTGAAACTCACCGAGCACACCCAACCCGCGATCCTCACGCATTCCCTCATGGTGGTGCGCGCCTACGCCGACCACCTGCCCAAACCAGACTTCGCTGCAGGTCATTCCCTGGGCGAATATTCGGCGCTGGTAGCCATCGGTGCCCTCACCTTCCAGGATGCCCTGAAGACCGTGCGGGAACGCGGACGGGCCATGCAGACGGCGGTGCCCGTGGGCGTGGGAGCCATGGCCGCCATCCTCGGCATGAGTTCGGAGGATGTCGAAGCCGCTTGCCGGGAGGGTGCCGAAACGAGCGGAAAAATTGTCGTACCTGCCAACTTCAATGGCCCGGGCCAGATCGTGATCGCAGGTCATGCGGAAGGCGTGGAAGCCGCCATGGAAGCGGCCAAGGCCCGGGGCGGGCGCAAGATGATGAAGCTCCCCGTGAGTGCCCCCTTCCACAGTCCGCTCATGGAGCCGGCCCAGGCACACATGGCGCCGATTCTTGGCGGGCTTGGCTTTGCGAAGCCCATCTGCCCCTTAGTGAACAATGTTGACGCGGCCCTGGTGAGTGAGCCTGGGGCTCTGCGCGAGGGCCTGGTGCGCCAGATTTCCGGTGCTGTGCGTTGGCAGGCGACCCTGGCGCTGCTGTTGGAACAGGGCGTCACAACCTTCATCGAACTCGGACCTGGAAAAGTGCTTAGCGGTCTCGCCAAACGCCAGGCCAAGGAAGCTGGAATCGAGGTCAACGCTTGCAGCATAGGCGTTCCGAAAGACTTGGCGCAGCTGGCCTAGCGGCCATCTGGGCTCTCTTTCCCGGCACAACACAGGCTGAAAGAGCTTTGACCTGGTATTCCCACACGGGCGACCTTTAGGCAGTCCGCGCACTGAATTGGAAAATAGTTTCGACGGTCGCTTGACAAGCCCGCTTTACGTAAAGTATACTTGTCGTCAAGCGAGGTTGACACCACCATGGCGCTCACGAAAAACCGGCTCAAGGCTTTCCGGGATACCCAAGGGCTGACCCAGGAAAAACTGGCGGAGCAGGTCGGAGTATCCCGACAGACCATCATTTCCATCGAGGGGGGAAGATATGTGCCCTCCCTAGAACTGGCCCTGAAATTTGGCCAAGCGTTCAACTGCCAGGTCGAAGACCTGTTTGGAATTACGGAGGCGCATCATGCTCGGAAGGACTGAATGGTTCACCTATCGGATGGGAGGCTGGGGAATCGCAGCGAAAACCTGGCAAGGATGGGTCTACATCCTCGGAGCTGCGGCCCTTTTCGTGGTCCTAGGCGTCCTTCCCCTGCCAGAAATACCGAAGATCATCCTGATGGGGGCGCTCGGTGGCGTGCTCATTCTGGATTGCATCATGATCATGACCCAGCTGGGCAAGGTCCACGATGAGAGGGACCGGCTGCACCAGCTCATTATCGAGCGGAACTGCTTTTTCGCCGCGGTGTTCGCGCTGGTGGGGGCGATGGGATACCAGACTTACCAGCACCGGGCCGATCTCGGCGCAGGCCTGCCCTTTGATCCTTTGATAGTGGTCGTGCTCGTAATCATGGCCGCCACCAAGTTTGGTTCGACACTCTATCTCCGCCGGAAACGATAAGTCCGTGGCGGGCTATTTCCGGCATCCAAAATAAAGGAGAATCCAATGTCAGTCCTTCCAATGCTCAATGTTTTGCTGGTTCCAGCACTGATTCAGTCTGCGCCCCAGTCCGTCCCCCCCAGGCTGATTGCCACCCCGGCGGGCGCTTGGTCCGGTGCGATCCACATCCCTGGCACGGAACTGGGGATCAAAGTGGAACTGACAAAGGCCGAAGGGTGGAGCGGGCATATCGCCATTCCCGCCCAAGGGCTGAAGGATTTCGCTCTGACCGAGGTCAAGGTCGAGGGTGCCGCCGTGGCCTTCCGGATGCCAGGAATCCCTGGGGATCCTGGCTTCAAGGGACGCCTGGAGGCGGATGGTTCGATCGGCGGCATCTTCACGCAGGGCGGGCAGAGCTTCCCCTTCACCCTCCAACGCGAGGGCGCATCGGTTGCGGCCAAAGCCTCCACAGCGACCACCACCCCGGGCCGGGATTTGGGCTTTCCAGGCTTCAATGCATTCCCGTTGAAGGGCAGTGTGCTCGCCGGCGGAACCCATCCCTATTTCGCGGTGATGGTTGCGGGTAGCGGCCCCACGGACCGGGACTGGGTCAGCAGCGTGATGCCCATCGGCCACGCGGGCCGCGATTTCGCGCTGTGGCTGCAAACCAGGAAAATAGGTTCCCTGCGCTACGACAAGCGCTTCATCGGTTCGAAGGATCCCAGGCTCGACATCTCGCTGGATGCCCAGGTGGGCGATATCCAGGCGGCCCTCCGCGCTGCCAGGGGCTTGCCGGAAGCCAAGGGCAAGAAGCTCCTGCTCATCGGCCACAGCGAGGGCGCGCTGCTTTCCCTCATCGCGAACAAGGATGCGGACGCATTGCTGCTCATCGGTCTCCCAGGCCAGAGCATGGCGAAGACCATCCATGTCCAAATCGAAGCCCAGCTCCCGCCGGACACCAAAGCAGTGAACCTGGACTATGTGGACGCCATGCTCGACGCAGTCCGCAACGGGAAAACGGAAGAGCCCGTGATGAAGACAGGCGTCTTCCCAGGCATCGCCAACCTTGCAAAGACGTTCATGCGCCCTGAAACCGCAGCCTTCGTGCGCGCCACCATGGACCTGGATCCCATCGCCATGGCCGAGCGCGTGGCCATGCCCATGGCCATCGTGTGGGGCGACAAGGATGTGCAGACTTGGAAACCCAGCGCGCTGCCTGAAACGCTGAAGCCCAGGGTCATCGATCTCATGGATGCCAACCACCTGCTGCGGAAAGAGACGCGGCCACGAGCCGAGATCAACGGCGCCAATGCCATAAGCGCCTACAACGATTCGACGCCCATGGCGGATTTATCGCCGCTGGCACGCTGGCTGGAGATCCTTCACTGACGCCCCAGGAACCTTGGGGACATGGTGGACATCATGTAATCAACCAAGGAGTAAACATGCTTACCATGCTGCCAGTGCTGCTCTCCATCGCCCCGCCACCGCCGGCCATCGTCGCGGTTCAATCCGACCCCTGGACCGAGGCCGTCAGCAGACTCAAGTCAGACCTCGCGGCCCACACTGGCGAGGGTCTGGTGGCTGTGGCGGAACGCCTGGATGCCAAGACCGTGAGGCTGCGCATCCAGTCCGTGGGCGCGGGCTTCAAATCCGTGGAAGCCACTTCTCCGCAGATACCTTCAGGAACCCACACGATCACCGCCTCAACGCGGCAGATGATGGATAGTTTCAGCACCGTCACACTGCTGCCTCCCGAGGCCACCAGCCTCAGGGTTAGGGTTGACGGGGAAATGTTCAGCCCCAGCCTCATCATCCCCATCACCAAGCCAGGCGAAAAACTGGATCCAGGAATGGTGACCATGGGCCTGCGGGCGAAGGAATAAGCCGGCTCGTCAGCTTTTCAACTGCTTGATGATGCAGAACATGGCCCCTTGAAGGTCACGGATCACGGAGAATCGTCCGACGGCGGGAATATCTGCAGGAACGCTGAGAACCTTGGCTCCAGCCGCCTCGGCGGATGCGGTTGTCGCATCGCAATCGTCCACGGCGAAGTAGGTCATCCAATGGCTCGGCATGTCATCGAAAGCGGCACCCTCCATGGTCATCATGCCCCCCACCGCCGTGCCGTTGAGCCACCATTCCGTGTACTCATGACCGCCTGATTTCTTTGCCTCGGGCTCCCATTTGAGAAGCCCGGAGTAGAAGGCCGTGGCCTGCTCCGCATCGCGGGTCATCAGCTCGGTCCAGCAAAGCGAATTGGATTCGCCGAAGATGCCTGCGCCAAAGTGCTTGATGGATTGCCACAGGGCGAAGGTCGCGCCGCCAGGGTCCTGCACGAAAGCCATGCGCCCGATACCCTCCACATCAAAGGGACCTGCGATGATACGCCCGCCCAGTTCCACAGCCTTGGCCGCACTGACATCGGCATTCATCACGGCCACGTAGGCGTTCCAGTGGGGCGGAGCATCCTGGTGCGGGCCCATCTGGTAGGCCGCCGCCACATCGAGGCCATGGAGTTTGAAAATGGTGTAGTTCCCCATGGCCGTGGGCATGTCCACGAATCCCCATCCAAAGACGGAACCGTAGAATGCTTTCGCACTGGCGATATCAGTGGTGGCCAGCTCTGGCCAGCAGAAGTGTCCATGGGGGGCGTAGGTAGGTTGGCGCACGGCGGGCTCCGGGGGATGGCAGGGCAGCATAACTCCGCGGGTGATGTCCAATCCAGCCCGAAGGGTAAAAACCGGCCTCAGATGCCATAATCAATTCTCCCAAGCGGCTTGGACGGGAGCGGTTTTCAGGAGTTTCCATGTTTGATCTCAGTGGCAAGGTGGCACTTGTGACCGGTGCCTCCCAGGGCATTGGAGAAGCCATCGCCAGGCAGCTGGCGAAGCAGGGGGCGATGGTGGTCTGCGCGGCCCGCACCGAAGCGAAATTGCAAGGCGTGGTCGCGGCCATCCAGGCCGAAGGGAGCAAGGCCGATCTGGTGGTCATGGACCTTGCCAGCAGCGAAAGCGTGAGAGCAGCGGTGGCTGCGGTCGTGGAGCGCCATGGCGCCATCCACATCCTAGTGAACAACGCGGGCATCACCCGGGACAAACTGCTGATCCAGATGAAGGAAGAAGATTTTTCCGCCGTCATCGACACCAATCTGAAGGGCGCCTGGACGGCCATCCAGGCGGCCACCAAACCGATGATGAAGCAACGCTGGGGCCGCATCATCAACATCGCCTCCGTGGTGGGCCAGATGGGCAACGCCGGTCAGAGCAACTATGTGGCCGCCAAGGCCGGACTGATCGGCCTGACCAAATCCGTGGCCCGCGAACTGGCTTCGCGCAATGTCACTGCCAACGCCGTGGCGCCGGGCTACATCGAAACCGAAATGACCTCCGGCCTGGCGCCTGAAGTGAAAGCCGAATTCACGAAAAGCATCCCGCTGGGTCGCATGGGCACCCCCGCGGACATAGCTGTGGCCGTGGGGTTTCTTGCATCCGATGAAGCCGCCTACGTGACCGGTCAGGTGTTGGGCGTCAATGGCGGGATGCTGATGCCGTGATGACTTTCCTGGCCCGTTTCCGCCCACGCTGGGCCTGGATCGTCCTGGCCATGGGCCTGCCTTACGCCGTGTTGGCATTCGTGCCCGGACTACATGGCCCGCTGGGTTTGATGGTGCCCTCGGGCTGTGCCTTCTGGCTGGCTATCACAGTGCTTGGTTTCTTCGGCCTGCGCTGGCTATGGCGCAAGTGGATGTTCAAGGTGTCCCGGCGCCTCTGGCTGATCCTCATCCTGCTCTCGGTGCTGCCTGCGCTGATCCTTACGCTGCTCTTCGTCAGTGTGGGCTGGGTGAGCATCGGCGGGCAGGTCAGCCGCACCTTGCAAGGCAACATCAAGACTGCTGAATCCGCCCTGAAAACGGCCAGCTATGAACCCTCGGATCAGATTGCCCGGCAGAACCTTCAGCTGCTTGGAGACGTATGGGTGGCAAGGGTTCAGGCACTACCGGAGGACGTAAAGCCGGATTTCGTCGGGCTGGTGTGGAACGACGATTCACCCTTGAAGGGGAAGGGCATTTTTCTCCGCGCAGTCAGTGTCGAAGGCGACCATTTCCGGCTGCTGAATATTTCATTGGGCAGTCTGGCGGATCGCAGCAAGGAACTGTGGGGCGGGCGCATGGCCTACCGTTTGGACCGCACTCCGGAAACGCTGGGCAAACCAACCATCATTCAATTCAAGGGCCGGGATGTGAACGATTCGCCCATGGAACAGAATTTCCAGTCATTCATACCCGATGAGAAAGTTAAACCTTTGGCCGCCTGGTCCCAAGGAGACGCACTGAAGGGCACGATTGCCTTCCATCCCTTTCGCCTTCCCACGGTGGGTCTGAAGATCTTGGATTGGGGCACAGGACACGAGGATCTCAGGCTTACCGCGACGCCTGAAACCAGCCTGCGGGAATTGATCCGCGGTTATGGATTCACGGGTGAAAGCGGCAACCAATCTGTAGAGACCTTTGCAATCTTCGTAGCCCTTGCTGTGCTGCTGCTCTTTTTGGCCGGCATCCAATTCTTGGCCCTGTTCATGGGCCTCTACCTGGCGCGCCAGCTGGGACGCAGTGTGGATGACCTTTTTGCCGGGGTCGGGCGGCTTTCGGCCGGCGACTTCAGCGCGCGCATCAGGCCCCGGACCAAGGATCAGGTGGGCCAATTGGCGACCGCTTTCAACGTCATGGCCGAGCGCCTTCTGACATCCCGGAAAGAGCGTGAACAGCGCCTGGCCATGGAAGAGGAATTGCGGGTGGCCCGGGAAGTCCAGATGCACTTGCTGCCTGATATTCCGATGCTGCCCGGTGGCGCGGCGGTCCATGCCACGATCCTTCCCGCGAAGGATGTGGCCGGGGATTACTACGATCTGTTCCGGCTCTCGGACGGCCGCCTGGCGTTTCTCATCGCCGACGTGAGCGGCAAGGGCACTTCCGCCGCATTTTATGCAGCTGAAACCAAGGGCGTCGTCGCAGCGCTGGACAAGGTGCTGCGCAATCCCAAGGAAGTCGCCATCAGGCTCAACGAGATCTGGTGCGAAAAGCACATTCATTCCAAGCGCATGTTCATCACACTCATCTATGGAGTATTCGATCCGTTGAGCGGCGCCTTTGAACTGGTGCGGGCGGGCCATCCTCCGGCCTTCTTGCGCCGCGCGGATGGCCGAGTCGAGCGGTTGTCTCCGCGGGGCCTTGGTGTGGGCCTGAGCCTGGAGCGCTTTGAGGAGAATCTGGACACCTGCGCCGGGACCATCGGGCAAGGCGACAGCCTGATCTGCTACACCGATGGGCTGAGCGAAGCCGCCTCACCCACCCGCGAACTGTTCGGCGAAGATCGCCTCCAGGCCCTCCTGGAAGAGCCGGGGCACTGCACCATTACGAGCATTCTCGCCGCCGTGTCCGAATTCACTGAAGGGCAGGCCCTGGATGACGATCTCACGCTGCTGGTGCTGCAGCGCTGATCACTTCTCGATGCGCGCGGTGCGTTCCCCATCGAGCCATTGCAGGCGCGCCAGCTCGCCTGGGGTTGCGGCCGACGCGGAGGTGATGGGCCGGCCCTGGTCATCCCGCGCCAGAACGAAGCCTCGGGACAATGGACCCGTTGGATCCAAGCCTGTGAGAGTGGCCTTCAGCACTTCCAGGCGCTGATGATGGCGCGATAGAAAGTTCTCCATTGCGGGGTTCAGCCTCCTGAGGGCCTCCAGCATGCGCGGCCGCGCCATTTCACCCGTTGTCTGGCTGGAGGCGTGAAGCATGCGTTGGCGCAGAATCCCAAGTCTGTGAGAGGTCTGATCAAGCCTTTGCCGGGGATGGGCGAGATGCAGGCGCAGGTGCAGATCCGCCAGCCGGACTGAAGCACCGAGGCCGCCTCCTGCAAGTTGGAGACGGTGGGAAAGCACCGCCAGCCGCAAACCTGCACGATCCAGCCGTCCGGGCACCGCGCGCATGCCGGGGCTGTCGCTGAGCAGGTTCAGGGTGCTTTCCAGGCCTCTCAGCCGCCATTGCATAATATGCATCAGGGTTTCTGTGCGCCGGTTGACTTCACCCCTCAGCGCGGCAATATCGGGAGTCACCTCCAGAGCTGCGTGGCTTGGCGTGGCCGCGCGAAGGTCCGCGGCGAGTTCCACCAGCGTCGTATCAATCTCGTGCCCCACACCCGTGACGATGGGAAGTCGGCACTCCGAGACAGCGCGCACGAGATCCCGGTCATTGAAACCCCAGAGGTCCTCCAGGCTGCCGCCGCCGCGTACCAGCAGGATGGCATCGCAGCCCCAGTGTTCATCCTGGATTTCCTGCAGGGCGGACAAATTTTCCGGCACGCAGCGATCTCCTTGGGCCGCGGCTGGCGCGATGAGCAGATCCATGCCCGGGGCTCGTTTCAAGCAGACTTCCAGCACGTCCCGCAGGGCTGCTCCCCCCAGCGCAGACACCACGCCGATGCGCTTCGGGAAGCGGGGCAGGGGGCGCTTGGGGCGATCAAACAATCCTTCGGCCCGCAACTCCGCTTCCAGTTGCCGCAGCCTGGCCTGCAGGTCCCCGACGCCAGCCTGCTCGCAGCGGGTGACCGCCAACGTGAGCGAACCGCCGGCCACGTAGAGGTTCAGGGAACCCATCAGCACTACCCGTTCGCCATCTCGTGGCGCGTGCCCCAGCAGGCGCTGCGAACCGGCCCACACCGCACATTGCAGTGCCGCGCCTTCCTCTTTCAGGGTGAAGTACCAGTGCTTGCCCGAGGTCCTCAGGTTGGACACCTCGCCCACCACGCAGACCGCTGAAAAGGGCGCCTCGATGCGCGCCTTGATTTGTTCCAGCAAACGCTTGACGGAAATGGGTGAATCCATGCCGGGATGATCCCATGGGGCGAAGCCTCGTCATACTAGGGCCATCGTTCATGTCCCTCTGGAGGTTCCATGAGTTGCCGATTGTTGTTTCTCCCCTTCCTCACGCTTTCCCTGGCTGCGACGCCGTTGGCGGCCCAAACCAAGCTCCTGCGCTTCCCGGCCATCCACGGCGACAAGGTGGCCTTCACTTATGGCGGTGATCTCTGGACGGCGCCGGCCACCGGCGGCAACGCCACGCGGCTCACAGCGCACCCGGGCCTGGAGCTTTTCGCCCACTTCAGCCCCAATGGGAAGTGGATCGCCTTCACGGGCCAGTACGATGGCGACGAGCAGGTCTATGTGATGCCCAGCGAAGGCGGCGTCCCGCGCCAACTGACCTTCTATCCCTCACCGGGCCCGCTGGCACCGCGCCATGGCTACGATCATCAAGTCATGGGCTGGACGCCCGATGGCAAGTCCGTTGTCTTCCGCTCCGCCCAGGATGCGGACGGAGTGCGCAGCCGGGGCGCGCTTTATACCGTGAACCTGGCAGGGGGGCCGTCGAAAAAACTGCCCATGCCCAACAGCGGGGCGGGGGATTTCTCACCGGACGGCACACACGTGGCCTATTCACCCCAGTTCCGCGACTTCCGCCACTGGAAGCGCTACCAGGGCGGCTGGGCCCAGGACCTCTTCGTTTTCGACTTGGCCACGAAGCAGCAGAAGAAGATTGCCTTTTCCAAGCGCACCGAGCGCGACCCCATGTGGATCGGAGACAAGATTTATTTCGCGTCGGACCGCGATGGGACATTGAATCTCTTCAGCGTGGATCCCGGCACGGACCAGGTTGCCCAGCTCACCTTCGAAAAGACCTGGGATGTGCGCTGGCCCTCCACGGATCATCAGGGGCGCATCGTCTATGAGCTGAACGGCGAGCTGCACGTCATGGATCTCCGCACCCATACCGACACCCCCATCTCGATCCATGTCCCCACCGATGGCGGTGCGTCGCGTCCTTCGCGCATTCCCGTCGAGAAGAACATCGAGTCTTTCGGTCTTTCGCCCAAAGGTGAGCGGGCCCTCTTCGTGGCGCGGGGCGACGTGCTTACCGCCCCCATTGAGAAGGGTCCCGTGAGGAACCTGACAAACTCTTCAGGCGCCCACGACAAGGCCGCGGCCTGGTCGCCGGACGGCAAAAAGATCGCCTTCATCTCCGACATGAGCGGCGAGGAGCAGATCTACGTCATGGACCAGGATGGCAACTCCAAACCTGAGGCCCTGACCACCTCCCTTCAGGCGGCCTTGACCGGGGGCCCACGCTGGAGCCCCGATGGCAAGCGCCTGGCCTTCTCGGATAAGGACGGCAAGGTCTACGTGCTTTCGGTGGCCGACAAGAAGCTCGCGCAGGTGGCGGGTGACGAGTACGGCAGCGTGGGGGACTACGCCTGGTCTCCCGACAGCCAGTACCTGGCCTTCTCGTTGAAAAATGCCAACCGCTTCAACTCGATCCATGTGTGGAGCCTGGCCGAAGAGAAGCTTCACCGTGTTGGCGGGGAACTATTCAATGCCGATGAACCCGCATGGGATCCCGACGGCAAATACCTGTACTACCTGTCCGAGCGGGAATTCGCGCCCCAGATCTCCGACCTGGAATGGAATTTCGCGGGCAACCGGCGCACTGGGATCTTCGCCCTGGCTCTTAGGAAGGACGTGGCCGACCCCTTCCCGACCGAGAGCGACGAAGTGGGCGCGGACAAGAAGGAAGACAAAAAAGAAGACAAGAAGGACGAGAAAAAAGACGAACCCAAGAAAGCCGTGGAACCCATGCGCATCGACTGGGACGGCCTCGACCAGCGGGTGGCCCGCGTGCCTGTTCCGGCCGACAATCTCCGCGGCCTGGAAGCAGTGAAGGGAAACCTGGTCTACACGAAGTCGGGCGCAAACTTCTACGGCCGGGACAGCTACGCCAAGCCTAGCCTCTGGATCTTCGACCTGAAGAAGCGCAAGGAAAGCGAGCTAGTGGCGGACATCCAGGGTTTCGCGCTATCCCAGGACGGCCAGAAGGCTTTGGTCCGCCAACAGGCCGGGTTCATCGAAGTCGATGTGAAGGCCGATGCCAAGCCCGATGCCAAGGATAGAAAGACCGTGTCCACCAAGGAGCTTTATGCGGACCGAGTGCCACAGGCTGAGTGGGCCGAGGTCTACGATGAAGTCTGGCGCCGCTACCGCGATTTCTTCTACGTGCATAATATGCACGGCTACGACTGGAAGGCGCTCAAGGAGCAGTACCGGCCCTGGCTCCAGCACGTCACCCACCGCTCGGATCTCACCTACCTGCTCACGGAGCTGATCTCCGAGCTCAACATCGGCCACACCTACGTGGAGGGCGGCGATTACCTGCTCCCGGAGCGTGCCAAAGTGGGGTTGCCCGGAGCGCGATTGCAATTCGACGAAGCCACTGGCCGCTACCGCATCGCCAAGATCTACGCGGGCCAGAACGAGGAGGCCAAGTACCGCTCACCCCTCACGGAGGTAGGCGTGGACGCCAGGGAAGGGGACTACCTGCTGGCCATCGACGGCGTGGAGTTGAAAGCCACCGAGGATCCCTACCGCCTGCTCCGCAACAAGACTTTTTCCGTGACTCTCACGGTAAACAGCAAACCGGGTTTCGAGGGTGCGCGCAAGATCACCTACAAGCCCGTGGAGAGTGAAGCCTCCCTGCGCTACCTGGATTTCGCGCAGGACGCCAGGACCAAGGTGGATCGGCTCAGCGGCGGCAAGGTGGGTTATCTGCATATCCCCGACATGGGCGCGCCAGGCATCTACGAATTCATCAAGTGGTTCTATCCGCAGATCCGCAAAGAAGGCCTGGTGGTGGATGTGCGCGCCAACGGGGGCGGAAATGTCTCACAAATGATCATCGAGCGCCTGGGCCGGAAACTGCTGGGTACGCGCTTCGGCTACCGGTCGGATAATCCCGCGACCTATCCCAATGAAGTTTTCTATGGCCACCAGGTCGCACTCACCAGCGAGACCAGTGCCTCGGACGGCGACATCTTCCCCTACCGCTTCCGCTTCGCGGGCATCGGGCCCCTCATCGGCAAGCGCACCTGGGGGGGCGTCGTGGGCATCTCGAACACGGGCCCGCTGGTTGATGGTGGTTCCGTTTCGGTTCCCCAGCAGGGCACCAATTCACCCACGGGTGAATGGATCATCGAAGGCGAAGGCGTGACCCCCGACATCGAGGTGGAGGATGAACCCGCCCTGGCCCTGCAAGGCCGCGATCCCCAGCTCGAACGCGGCGTTCAGGAGGTCATGAAGAAGATCAAGGAAGAGCCCAGGCTGCTGCCCAAGCGGCCCAAGGACCCGGTGAAGACGAAGTAGAGAAGTGGCCGAACCATATCTGGAGGGGATTTTAGTAAACGAAACTACGCGAAGGTGGCGAAGGAGCGAAGGGCCTGAAGCAAAGCAATTGTTTTCGCGATCTTCTTTTTCTTCTTCACCTTCGCGTAATGCATTTCCCCGATCGCACTATTCCGAATCACACCCTGCTTGCCACGTGCTGTAGTTGCGCCCACAGGGTCTCCACGTCCTTCCGCGCGGTGCCCTCGGCACCGATGCTTACGCGGATCATCTGTTTGCCCTTGAGGACAGAAGGCGTAAGGTAGGCGCGGCCACTCTGGTTGATGGCATCAGCGATGGCCAGGTTATGCGCGCGGAGTAGAGCTTCTTCCTTCATGCCATTGGGCACGTGGCGGATGCAAAGGGTCTGCAACGGAACGGGGGCCAAGCGCTCCCAGTCCGGGGCCTTGTCCACCTGGTCTTTGAGCCAGCCCGCGTTGGCGATGTCCCTTCGAAGCCTGGATTGCAGGCCCTCCACGCCCTGATCCCGCAGCAGGAACCAGAGTTTGAGCGAGCGGAAGCGGCGGCCCAGCGGAATGCCCCAATCGCGGAAGTTCTTCACTTCGTTATCCTGGGCGGTGCGCAGGTAGCTGGGGTTGGTGCCCATGACACGGATCAGGTGCTGCGGGTCCTTTGCATAATATGCAGAGAGGTCGAAACCCGTGCCCAGCCATTTGTGGGGGTTCAGGACGATGGAATCGGCGGCTTCGATGCCTTCCCACATCCAGCGGCACTCCGGCAG
This sequence comes from Holophagaceae bacterium, assembly GCA_025353305.1. The sequence continues at coordinate 133 of JANXQX010000012.1, read as the reverse complement.
GATCATGGCGCTGCCCGCCAGGGCTGCGTCCACGTGGAGCCAAAGGCGGTACTTTTGCGCGATTTCCGTGAGCTGTTGCAGCGGGTCCACGGCGGTGGTGGCGGTGGTGCCGATGCAGGCAACAAGCGCGCAG